>NZ_JBNYXW010000023.1:0-90898 GCF_051380875.1 Janthinobacterium woesei | reverse complement strand
GACCAGTTTTACCGCTTCTTCCCGAAGCTCTGGTGTGTATGTTGTTGAGCGTTTCATAAGTTCTCCAGTTGGTGAAGTTTACCAAACAAGAGTGTCCGAAAAAGTCAGGGTACCTCAAATATCGCCCTGCCGGTGCGCTACAATTTGCCTTTGCGCAATCGAGTACGAATACCATGACAGTTCCGACACTTCCCGCCAGCATCGTCGATGCGCTATCCCTGGCGCACGTTTCCTGGCGGCCCATCTTGCTGCGCGGCTTGCACGCCGTGATGGTGGCCGACCCCGCTTATTTGCCGGCGCTGGCCGTCGACGACTACCTGCCCACGCAGGGCCGCCTGTTTGCCGCCTTTGCCCTGCCGCTGGCGCACACGCGCTATGTGCTGGTGGGCGAGGGGCCGTATCCGCGTGCCGACAGCGCCACGGGCGTGTGTTTCATGGATGGCGCCGTCGGCAGCCTGTGGTCGGCGACCGGCTTGTCGAAACCCGTCAACCGCGCCACCTCCTTGCGCAACTTCATGAAGATGCTGCTGGTGGCCGATGGCCAGTTGCAGGGCGGCGACACGTCCGGCGCGGCCATGGCGCCCGTGGCCGCAGCCGCGCTGCTGCCGGGCAGCGGCGTCATCCAGACCTTGCCCGACTTGCAGCGCAAGATGAGCGGGCAAGGCTTTTTGCTGCTCAACGCGGCACTGGTGTTCCGTGCCCACGTGCCGCCCGTGCAGGATGCGCGCGGCTGGCTGCCCTTCCTGCAGGTGGTGCTCGAAGCGCTGGCGCAGCAGGGCGGTGCGGTCGTGCCGCAACTTGTGCTGTGGGGCAAGATTGCCGAGCTCATCAAGCGCCTGCCGGTGGCGGCATCGCTGCCGCAGCTGACGGCCGAACATCCGTATAATCTGTCCTTTATTGGCAATCGTGACATGCAGGCCCTGTTTGGTCCGATGCAACTATTGCGTGCTTGAGCTTGAATTAGCGCCTGTCTGGCGGAAGTCCGGGGAATATGCAAATTAGTAACGTGGAAGAATTGAAGGCGTGGATAGAGGAGGGCGGCGTGCCCGACTATCTGTATTTCTGGGGCCACACGCCGGCGCAGCCGCAGGTGGCCGATAAAAGCTGCTTCAGCCAATGGTTTCCGTCGCCGTTCAGCCTCGCTGGCGTGACGTATGCTACGGCCGAACATTACATGATGGCGCAGAAGGCGGCCCTGTTTGGCGATACGTCCGTGCAGGCGCGCATCGTGGCGGCCGAGCGGCCATCGGAAGTGAAGAAGCTGGGGCGCGAGGTGGCCAATTTTGACGCCAGGGTGTGGGAGGCGGCGCGTACCGGCATCGTCTTCGATGGCAACTTTGCCAAGTTTTCGCAAAAGCCCACCTTGCGCAAGTTTCTGCTGGGCACAGGCGAGCGCATCATCGTCGAAGCCAGTCCCGTCGACCGCATCTGGGGCGTGGGCCTGGCGTCGGACAATCCGCGTGTCGCCGATCCGGCCCGCTGGGACGGCTTGAACTTGCTGGGTTTCGAGTTGATGAAAGTGCGCACCGCCTTACGCGGATGATAGCGCCTGGCCAAACCTGCTACGCGACGGTTTTGTCAGGTGCCGTGAAGCCTGTGATGACTTCAATTGTTGTTTTCTTAACTACTCATCTGGCGCTGCGTCAGCAATAGCGGGCCTGCAAGCCCCTGCCAGCCCCCATGGTCATCGCGGGGCACTCTGACAAACCCCGCTGAATTTGTTATACTTGACTAAATCATTCAACTACTCAGACTTTGATGAGTTGAAAAACCGCAATATTTTAAACCAGTTATTGAACAGTTGAGCCGAGGATGTATGCGTCTGACTACAAAAGGCCGTTTTGCCGTGACAGCGATGATCGATCTTGCCCTGCGCCAGGGCAAGGGACCGGTCACCCTGTCGGGCATCAGCCAGCGCCAGTCGATTTCCCTTTCCTACCTGGAACAGCTGTTCGGCAAGCTGCGCCGCCATGAGATCGTCGAATCGATCCGTGGCCCGGGCGGCGGCTACAGCCTGGCGCGCCGCGCCGACAAGGTGACGGTGGCCGACATCATCATCGCTGTCGACGAACCGCTGGACGCCACGCAGTGCGGCGGCAAGGAGCATTGCCACGGCGCCGACGCGGCCACGGGTGCGCGCTGCATGACGCATGAATTGTGGTCCACACTCAACGAAAAAATGGTCGATTATCTGGATTCTGTGTCGCTGCAGGACCTGGTCGACCAGCAGAGACAAAAGATTGCCGAGCAAAGCGTGATGGTGATGCACCGTAACCACGCCGCCCTCGGTTGAACATTACAAAATACTAAGTTGCTGATTGCATGGAGTTATTGATGAACGCCCCTGAAAAAAACGTAGGCCAAGTGCATTTTGAAACCGCACCGCATTTTCCGATCTACATGGATTACTCGGCCACCACGCCGATCGATCCACGCGTCGCCGACAAGATGATTCCTTACCTGCGCGAGCAGTTCGGCAATCCGGCATCGCGCAGCCACATGTATGGCTGGACGGCGGAAAAAGCCGTGGAAGAGGCACGCGGCCACGTGGCGGCACTGGTGAACGCCGATCCGCGCGAAATCATCTGGACTTCCGGCGCGACGGAAAGCAACAACCTGGCCATCAAGGGCGCGGCGCAATTCTACAAAACCAAGGGCAAGCACATCATCACCGTCAAGACCGAACATAAATCGGTACTCGACACGGTGCGCGAACTGGAACGCGTCGGCTTCGAAGCAACTTATCTGGAACCGCAAGACAACGGCCTGATTACCGTCGAGCAACTGGCTGCGGCCGTGCGCCCGGACACCATCCTCGTGTCGGTGATGCTGGTGAACAACGAAATCGGCGTGATCCAGCCCATCGACGAAATCGGCGTGTTCTGCCGCTCGAAAGGCATCATCTTCCATTGCGACGCGGCGCAAGCGACGGGCAAGGTCGTCATCGACCTGCAAAAGACCAAGGTCGACCTGATGACCTTCACGGCGCATAAAACCTACGGCCCGAAAGGCGTGGGCGCGCTGTACGTCTGCCGCAAGCCGCGCGTGCGCCTGGAAGCGCAAATGCACGGTGGCGGCCATGAGCGCGGCCTGCGTTCGGGCACCCTGCCGACCCACCAGATCGTCGGCATGGGCGAAGCGTTCCGTATCGCCAAGGAAGAAATGGACAGCGAAATCGGCCACATCAAGGCCTTGCGCGACCGCCTGGCCAAGGGCTTGCAAGAGATCGAAGAAGTCTACATCAACGGCGACATGGAACACCGCGTGCCGCACAACCTGAATGTCAGCTTCAACTATGTAGAAGGCGAGTCGCTGATCATGGCGATCAAGGATATCGCCGTGTCGTCCGGTTCGGCCTGCACCTCGGCCAGCCTGGAGCCATCGTACGTGCTGCGCGCCCTGGGCCGCAGCGACGAACTGGCGCACAGCTCGATCCGCTTCACCATCGGCCGCTTCTCGACCGAGGAAGACATCGACTTCGCCGTCAACTTGCTGAAATCGAAAGTACACAAATTGCGTGAGCTGTCGCCGCTGTGGGACATGTTCAAGGAAGGGATCGACATCAATTCGATCCAATGGGCGGCACACTAACAATCACGACGGTCCCGCTCACGGGGCCGGCAAGAATATTTAAGGAGCATTAAAATGGCTTACTCGGACAAAGTACTCGATCACTACGAAAACCCACGCAACGTGGGCGCTTTCGACAAGGGTGATGACAGCATCGGCACCGGCATGGTTGGCGCGCCAGCGTGCGGCGACGTGATGAAGCTGCAGATCAAGGTTGGCGCAGATGGCCTGATCGAAGATGCGAAATTCAAGACCTACGGCTGCGGTTCGGCCATCGCGTCGAGCTCGCTGGTGACCGAATGGGTCAAGGGCAAGACGCTGGACCAGGCGCTGTCGATCAAGAACACGCAGATCGCTGAAGAACTGGCCCTGCCGCCAGTGAAGATTCACTGCTCCATCCTGGCTGAAGACGCCATCAAGGCAGCAGTTCTGGATTACAAGACCCGCCATCCGGCAGCGGCCTAAGTTTGCATCCTGCCCCGCGCCGCAAGGCCTGGGGCAGGCGCGGAGAAATACATGATCACACTGACCGAAAAAGCGGCGAAACACATCAACCGTTATATCGAACGGCGAGGCAAGGGCATGGGCCTGCGCTTTGGCGTGCGTACCACGGGCTGCTCGGGCCTGGCTTACAAGCTCGAATATGTCGATGAAGTGGCGGCAGAAGACAGCGTCTTCGAATCGCACGGCGTCAAAGTCTTCGTCGACCCGAAAAGCCTGCCGTACATCGACGGCACGGAACTCGATTTCGCGCGCGAAGGCTTGAACGAAGGCTTCAAGTTCCACAATCCGAACGAAAAAGACGCCTGCGGCTGCGGCGAAAGTTTCCGCATCTAAGACGCAAGTATCACCCCGGTCGGTGCGCTGTACTCATCGATTGAGGCACAGCGAGCACCGACACTATTCATGCAAAACCACTTCGATCTATTCCAGTTGCCGGCGCACTTCGCGCTCGACATGAGCGCGCTCGACGCGGCCTACCGCGACGTGCAGGGCAAAGTCCATCCAGACCGCTTCATCAACGCCAGCAGTGCCGAAAAGCGCGTGGCGATGCAATGGGCCACGCGTGCCAATGAAGCTTATCAAACCCTGAAAAGCCCGCAAAAGCGCGCGCAATATCTGTGCGAGCTCAATGGCGTCGATTTGCAGACGGAATCGAACACGGCCATGCCGGTCAGCTTCCTGATGCAGCAGATGGAATGGCGCGAGGAGCTGGGCGACGCCCGTGCAGGCAAGGATGCCGACGCGCTCGACGCCCTTGACCGCCAGCTGCGCGGCGAACGCAAGGCCCTGCTGGCCCAGGTGGGTGCACAGCTCGACGCGGGCGACTACGTCAACGCCGCGCAAAGCGTGCGCGCCCTGATGTTCCTCGATAAATTCGGCGAAGAGGTGCGTTTTGCCTACGAGGCCATCGAAGCTTAGAGTCGGACAGCTTGACCCGCGTGCCAAGCGCCAGTCTGGCGCGCGTCTTATAATGCGCATCAGGCATCAGCTGCACCACGCAAAAAATTAATCGAGGCACGAATACAATGGCACTTCTGCAAATTTCCGAACCAGGCATGTCGACCGCGCCGCACCAGCACCGCCTGGCCGTCGGCATCGATCTTGGCACCACCAATTCCCTGGTCGCCACCGTGCGCAACAGCATTCCCGAGGTGCTCAACGACGAAGAAGGGCACTCGCTGCTGCCATCCGTCGTGCGCTACCTGCCGAATGGCCACGCGAATATCGGCTACAAGGCCCTGGCCGCGCAAACCACCGACCCGAAAAACACCATTGTCTCCGTCAAGCGCTTCATGGGCCGCGGCCTGGCCGATATCGCCTACGCGGAAAACCTGCCGTACGACTTCCAGGACACGCCTGGCATGGTGCAGCTGAAAACCGTGGCCGGCGTGAAAAGCCCGGTCGAGGTGTCGGCGCAAATCCTCGCCACCCTGCGCCAGCGCGCGGAAGATTCCCTCGGCGATGACTTGGTCGGCGCCGTGATTACTGTACCAGCCTATTTTGACGATGCCCAGCGCCAGGCGACCAAAGATGCGGCGCAATTGGCCGGCATCAATGTCTTGCGCCTCTTGAGCGAGCCGACGGCCGCCGCCATCGCCTATGGCCTCGATAACGCCTCCGAAGGCGTGTACGCCGTATATGACCTCGGTGGCGGCACGTTCGACATCTCGGTGTTGAAACTGAGCAAGGGCGTCTTCGAAGTGCTGTCGACGGGCGGCGATTCGGCCCTGGGCGGCGACGATTTCGACCGCCGCCTGTTCTGCTGGATCAGCGAGCAGGCAACACTGGCACCGTTGTCGGACCAGGACACGGCGATCCTGCTGGTGAAGGCGCGCGAAATCAAGGAACTGCTGTCGACCAAGCCGGAAACGACGATCGACGCCAAGCTCAATTCGGGCGAAGAGATCCACCTGCGCATCACGGCCGAAGAATTCGTCAAGATGACGGCGCACCTGGTGGGCAAGACCATGAGCGCCATCAAGAAAGCCCTGCGCGACGCGAACGTGGATGCGGACGACGTCGATGGCGTGGTGATGGTCGGTGGCGCCACGCGCATGCCGCACGTGCAGCGCGCCGTCAGCGAATTCTTCCACACCACCCCGCACGCGAATATCGACCCGGATAAAGTGGTGGCGCTGGGCGCGGCCATCCAGGCCAACTTGCTGGCCGGCAACCGCGCCGCCGGCGACGACTGGCTGCTGCTGGACGTGATCCCGCTGTCGCTGGGCATCGAGACCATGGGCGGCCTGGTGGAAAAGATCATCCCGCGTAACTCGACCATTCCATGCGCCCGCGCGCAGGAATTCACCACCTTCAAGGATGGCCAGACGGCGCTGGCCGTGCACGTGCTGCAGGGCGAGCGTGAACTGGTCAGCGATTGCCGTTCGCTGGCGCGCTTTGAATTGCGCGGCATTCCGCCGATGGTGGCGGGCGCCGCGCGCATCCGCATCACCTACCAGGTCGACGCGGACGGCTTGCTGTCGGTTTCGGCGCGCGAACTGCGCTCGGGCGTGGAAGCGTCGATCAGCGTCAAGCCGGCCTATGGCCTGGCAGATGACGACATCGCGCGCATGCTGCAGGATTCCTATACCTCCGCCGACGTCGACATGGTGGCGCGCGCGCTGCGCGAAGAGCAGGTGGAAGCGGAACGCATCTTGCTGGCCACGCAGTCGGCGCTCGATGAAGACGGCAGTTTGCTGGACGACGCCGAACGCGCGCTAGTGGATGGCTTGATGCAGAAGGTGCGCGAGGCGATTGCGCAATCGCAAAGCGGCGCCATCGACCACTTGGCCTTGAAACTGGCGATCGAAGCGCTGGCCGACGGCACCGAGGATTTTGCCTCGCGCCGCATGGACCGCAGCGTACGCACTGCATTGACCGGTAAATCGCTCGACCAGATCGTTTAAAAATTAATTGAACAGCGCGCTGCCCATGCTGCGGCCGCGCTCCAAATGACAGACTGAAAGAAGAAAATATGCCCCAAATCGTCATCCTGCCGCACGCCAAACTTTGCCCTGACGGCGCCGTTATCGAAGCGCCGGCCGGCAAGTCCATCTGCGACATCCTGCTGGAAAACGACATCGACATCGAGCACGCCTGCGAAAAATCGTGCGCCTGCACCACTTGCCACGTGCTGGTGCGCGAAGGCATCGCGTCCTTGAACGAAGCGACGGAACTGGAAGAAGACATGCTCGACAAGGCCTGGGGCCTGGAAGCCGTGTCGCGCCTGTCGTGCCAGTCCATCGTGGCCGAGACCGACCTCGTCGTCGAAATCCCTAAATACACGATCAACCAGGTCAGCGAAGGCAGCCACTAACATGAAATGGTCCGACATTCACGTGATCGCCGAAGCGCTGTACGACGCGCATCCGGACATCGATCCTTTGACCGTGCGCTTCACCGACCTGCATAACTGGGTAGTTGACCTGGACGGTTTCGACGATGACCACACGCGCGGCGGCGAAAAAGTGCTCGAAGCGATACAGGCGGCGTGGATCGATGAAGCGCGCTAAGGGCGCGGCGCCAGCCGCCGCCACTGCACCGGCCGTAGCGAAGGACATCATCACGGCCGCCAGCAACATGCCAGAGATCAAGGATGGCCAGTCGGTCGCCTTGCTGCAGGAATTGCACATCCTGACGCGCGACGGCAAGATGAACCAGGATAGCCGCCGCAAGCTGAAACAGGTATATCACCTGACGCAGTTCATCGAGCCGCTGCTGCGTGAAGTGCAGCTCGACCATCCGGGCGTGACGCTGGTCGACCATGGCGCCGGCAAGTCGTACCTGGGTTTCATTTTGTACGACCTGTTCTTCAAGAACGGCAACGACGGCTCGCACATCTACGGCATCGAGACGCGCGAAGAACTGGTGCTGCGCTCGCAAGAGCTGGCAAAGAAATTCAAGTTTCCCGGCATGTCGTTTTTGCCGCTGTCGGTGGCCGAATCGACGGAATCGAACTTGCTGCCCCAGCAGATCGACATCGTCACCGCCTTGCATGCGTGCAATACAGCGACCGACGACGCGATCCACTTCGCCTTGCAGAAGAAGGCGAAATTCATGGTGCTGGTGCCATGTTGCCAGGCCGAAGTCGCTTCCGTATTGAAGAAGAACAAGGGCAAGAGCCTGGGCAAGAATGCCTTGACGGAATTGTGGCGCCATCCGCTGCACACGCGCGAGTTCGGCAGCCAGATCACCAACGTGCTGCGCTGTTTGCAGCTCGAAGCGCATGGCTACCAGGTCAGCGTGACCGAACTGGTGGGCTGGGAACATTCGATGAAGAATGAACTGATCATCGCCAGCTACAAGAACCTGCCGCGCCAGCGCCCCACCGAGCGCTTGCAGGAAGTGCTGCAGACTCTGGGGCTGGAAGAGATGGGCCAGCGTTTCTTTGCCGAGCAATTGGCGCAAGCCAGCGCGTAAGACATCCGCAATGGCAAACGAGGGGAGGAGCGGGTCGGTTACAATACCGGCTTTCTCCTCCCTTGCTTTTTGCGCATCCCATGACCACACCTATTGAAATGCCCACCGTCCGCCTGGCCAAGCGCCTGTCTGAAGACGTGCCCTGTTCGCGCCGCGAGGCCGAGCTGTATATCGAGGGCGGCTGGGTGACGGTCGATGGCGAGCTGGTCGAAGAGGCGGGCGCACGCGTGGCCGACAACCAGGTGGTGGTGCTGCTGCCGAACGCCACGCTGGTCGAAATGCCGCCCGTGACGATATTGCTGCACAAGCCGGCCGGCATCAATGGCGGCGTGGGCGCGGACGGCAAGCCGGCGCTGAGCTGCTTGCGTCCCGAAGAGCTGTTCACGGCGGAAAATGTGCTGCCCAGCGCCGTCACGCGCTTCCTCAAGCGCCATCTGATCGGCCTGACCATCACCAACCCGCTGGAAACCATGGCGTCCGGCCTGCTGGTATTCACGCAGGATTTCCGCGTCGCCCGCAAGCTGGTCGACGAGGCCAAGACGGTGGAGCAGGAATTCATCGTTGAAGTGTCGGGCGACATCATGGAAAATGGCCTGGTGCTGCTGAATCACGGCTTGCCCTTCAATGGCAAGCCCTTGCCGCCGATCAAGGTCAGCTGGCAAAACGAGACGCGCTTGCGCTTCGCCCTGAAAAACGTGCAGCCAGGCCAGATCGCCCACATGTGCAAGATGGTGGGCCTGGAAGTTGTCGCCATGAAGCGTTTGCGCATCGGCCGCATCTCGATGGGCGCCATGCCTGTTGGCCAATGGCGCTACCTGCAGGGCTACGAACGGTTCTAGGAACGCCAGAGCAAACCTACTGCGCGTCGCGCTTTGCGGCCCTCGATGCTCACCGTGCTCAAGCACGGTTGCGCTTCTTGGCCGCAAATCACTGCTGCTCGTTACGGTTTTCTCAGGCGTCGTGAGGCTGCTTGTTTGCTGCGGGATGCATTTGTACGCCATGGCTTTCCGCAAAGCTCTTCCATAGCCGTTCGGCAATATTCAAGGCGATGGCGTCGGCCTTCTCTTGCAGGGCGGCATTGCCCATGCCTTCGGTGGTGGCGAAGAACAGGGTCAGCCAGCGGCGGAACAGGCACGGCGTCAGGTGTTCCATCTGCGCGTGCTGGGCCAGCGGCTTGCCATGGTAGCGCATGGTGCCGCGCAGCAAGCCGGACCAGAAATCGATCAACGTTAGCAAATGGGCATCCCAATCCTTGACCTCGGCGGCAAAGATGGGGCCCAGCATGGCGTCGTCGCGCGCGGCGGCATAAAAGGTGTGCACGAGCTGTTTGACTTCTTCTTCGCTGCAGACTTGCGCGCGGTAGTTGGCGAAACGCGTATGGGGGAGGGGGGCTGTATTATTCATGGCATGCCATGATCGCAGAGCCCCGCTGGCGCTTCAATGACGCAAGTCAAGTCCCTGCGAAAACCATTCGATCTTGCTCAGGCGGCAACTTTCTTTGATTTCTTGGCCGGTGCCGGCAATTGCACGATCTGCGTGCCCAGGAACTTGTCGTGCAGGAACTGGCCATTGCCCGTGAACAGGGCCGTGGCCGACCAGGCCAGGATGCCGATGCCGATGGCGCCCAGTGCTGCCCAGTGCTGCAAATCAAACGCATACGCCACCACCAGCGCCGGTAGCAGCCACATCCATGCCAGGATGTAGCGGTAGGCGGCCACGCGCAGCGGCACGTGGGCGTGGCCTGGCAGCACCACTTTCAGGCGCCATGTCTTCATGGCCAGGGTTTGCCCTTCGCGGCTCCATTGATGGATGAAGTAGGCGCCCATGACGAGGAAGGCCAGGCATTGGCGCATGTGCTCGGTCAACGGCGTATGCGCACCTTGCACGGCCAGCTCGAACACCAGGAAGGGCAGGAACAGCACGGCCAAGGCCAGCAGCGACTCGTATACCATGGAAATCAGGCGGCGCTTGATCGTGGGATGGGAAGCGAGGCTGGCGGCAGGCGTGCTATTTGGCATTGGTTGGCAGTGGGGCAGGCGTGGCGGGTGGCGTGACGGGTGGCGTGACGGGCACGGTGGTGGCCGGGATGGCGGCATCGGTGGCGGGTGGCGCCGTCACTGGCGCCGCAGCCGGCGGCATGGCGGGCGTAGCCGCAACTGGCGCGGCAGGGGCAGCGGCGGCCGGCGTGGCCGGCGCCATGCTCACGGCCGGCTTGTTGGTGTTGGAATTGATCGCAGGCACTTTGCCCAGCGGTTTTTTCGGCGCCAGTTCTGTTGCCAGTTTTTTCTTTTGCTCTTCCGGTAACTGCTGGTATTGCTCCCATTGCGCGGATTTTTGACCCGGGTCAATTTTCTTCGTGCGCGTATAGTTTTCGCGCACCTGGCGGCGCTGTTCCGGCGTCAGCTTGATCCATTCGCGCATGCGCTCATGCACACGGGTTTGCTCGTCCGGTGCCATGGAGGCAAAGCGGCTGGCGATATCGAGCCATTTTTTCTTGCGCAAGGCTTCGAGCTTGTTCCACTCGCCCGCCAGCGGCAGCAAAGCTTCCTGCTGCGCGCGCGACAACTTGTTCCATGCGGGATTGTCGCTGGCCTTGGGCGGCGTGCCGCCCTTGCCGGCCGTGCGCAGCGAGCCGGGCTTGGCGGCCGGAGCAGGTGCAGCGGCCGTTGCAGTCGCCACGGGTGTGGCAGCGGGGGCCGCATGTTGTTGCTGGCCCATCCAGGCGGCGCCAGCGAGGACGCAGGCGCCCAAGCCGATGCCGGCGGCAAGCCAGCCTGTGCGTTTGCTGATGCGTGCCATGCCTATTGCTCGCGTTTCGTCAGGTAGGCATTGAAGCCATGGTCCATGTATGCCGACAGCGGCAATTCGTCCGACAGCACGGCAGCATCGATTTCTGCCAGTTCGGCAATATGTTGTTCCTGCTCAAACTGATAGATGCCCACCATGCCGCCGACCAGCAGCAGCAGCGGGATGATCACGCTCACGCGACCCAGCCACGACAGCGGTTCGACAAACAGGCTGCTGGCGATGCCGGCGAATACATCCTTGCGCACGGCAACGGCGGCAGGGGCGTCTGCCTTTTTGTGCGATAAGGCCAGTTTGCGTGCCGATGCCAGGCGATCGGTGGTCGATGCGGGCAGGTTGTCGAGTTTTTCGTTCAGTGCATGGCGCACTTTGTAAGCGAAATTGAGATCGTCGGTGTTCATAATTGTATTCCCTTGGCTTTCAGCGATTCGGCGAGCGTGTGGGTAGCTCTAGAGCAATGTGTTTTCACGCTACCTTCGGAGCAACCCATCGCTTCCGCTGTTTCAGCCACATCCATGTCCTGCCAATAACGCATGAGGAACGCTTCGCGTTGACGTGCAGGCAGTTTTTGTACCTCTGCATCAATCAAATCAAGGATTTGCGCGCGTTCGACCTGGTCGGCAGACGATTCGGCGGCGCTGGAGCCCTGTTCCGATTCATACGTATCGAGCAGCTCGAAATCCTCATGCTCGTCACCCGAGGATTTCATGCCGGAAAACAAGCTGACCCAGGTGTTGCGCACTTTTTCGCGACGGAAATAATCGAGTATGGTGTTTTGCAAGATGCGCTGGAACAGCATCGGCAGTTCGGCGGCCGGCTTGTCGCCGTATTTCTCGGCCAGCTTGATCATCGCATCTTGCACGATGTCGAGCGCCGACTCATCCTTGCGGACTGCGTAGGCGGCTTGCTTGAAGGCGCGCCGCTCGACATTTTCTAGAAAGTCGGATAATTCTTTGTCTGTTGCCATGCGGTATGGGGCGAGTTAACGGCTGCGTGTGCTGTGGGTGAAAGGGGCGGGTATGCTTTTTGCATTCCTGAGCATGCTAGCAAAAAATGTGCGTTACCGCATGGTTTTTGCACCTCTCTTGAGCAAAAAAGCATTTCGGCTGACATTTTCCTTGACCATAATGGTGCGACGCGATAACGTATGGGACGCTTTGAACATCCCAAAGCTGTATGGTCAGGTCGCGACCGGCACACAAGGCCATTCCGCGGCAAGACGCGCTTTCATTTGTAGGCAGTTTGTTCTAACCCGCGCCACAAGCGCGAGCGGTTCGTACAGGCGCCACAGAAACTCCGGCCAAACGAGTTGCGTTAAGCGTTGTTTTGTAAGGTATCTATGGGTGCCCAAAGAAATGTCGTGACCGCATGAAAAGGGAAGCAGGAGCACTGTTGCGTTAGGCGTACCTCGTCAGGAAAGAGCATCCGATCAATCTCCAATGGACCTTGAAAGGAATGTTTCATGAATACCGAAGCAACAGCAGGACCTATCTCTGGCGCAGAAATTGTCGTGCGCTGTCTGGCTGAAGAGGGCGTCGAGCACGTCTTTGGATATCCGGGCGGAGCCGTGCTCTACATCTACGACGCCATCTTCCAGCAAAACAAATTCCAGCATATCCTGGTACGCCACGAGCAGGCTGCGGTCCACGCCGCCGATGCCTATTCGCGCAGTTCGAACAAAGTCGGTGTCGCCATCGTCACGTCCGGTCCGGGCGTCACCAATGCCGTCACCGGCCTGTCAACTGCGTACATGGATTCGATTCCCATGGTCGTGATCTCCGGCCAGGTGCCGAGCCACGCCATCGGACAGGATGCGTTCCAGGAGTGCGACACGGTGGGCATCACGCGCCCCGTGGTCAAGCACAACTTCCTCGTCAAGGACGTCAAGGACCTGGCGGCAACGATCAAGAAAGCCTTCTTTATCGCCCGTACCGGTCGTCCCGGCCCCGTGCTGGTGGATATCCCCAAGGATATCAGCATGCACAAATGCCATTTCGACTACCCGAAGGAAGTCGAGATGCGTTCCTACCGTCCGGTCGACAAGGGCCATTCGGGCCAGATCCGCAAGGCCGTGCAACTGCTGCTGCAAGCCGAACGTCCGATGATCTACGCGGGCGGCGGCGTGATACTGGCCAATGCAGCGCCCGAGCTGAACAAGCTGGTCGACCGCCTGGGTTTCCCGTGCACCAACACCTTGATGGGCCTGGGTGGATACCGCGCTTCGAGCGAGCAGTTTGTCGGCATGCCCGGCATGCACGGCACCTATGAAGCGAACATGGCGATGCAAAATTGCGACGTCCTGATCGCCATCGGCGCCCGTTTCGATGACCGCGTGATCGGCAACCCGAAACATTTCGCCTCGCATCCGCGCAAGATCATCCACGTGGACATCGATCCATCGTCGATTTCCAAGCGCGTGAAGGTCGATATTCCCATCGTCGGCAACGTCAAGGATGTGCTGATCGAATTCCTGGCACAACTGGACGCGGCTGAAGCCAAGCCGAACGTCAATGCGCTCTCCAACTGGTGGAAGCAGATCGCCGAATGGCGCGGCCGCGAATGCCTGAAATATCCGACCTCCGACCTGGTCATCAAGCCGCAATCAGTGGTCGAGAAAGTATTCCAGATCACCAAGGGCGACGCTTTCATTACCTCCGACGTGGGCCAGCACCAGATGTGGGCTGCGCAATATTATCGCTTCGACAAGCCGCGCCGCTGGATCAATTCCGGCGGCCTGGGCACCATGGGGGTCGGTTTGCCGTACGCCATGGGCGTGCAGATGGCTAATCCAGACGCCACGGTTGCCTGCATCACGGGCGAAGGTTCGATCCAGATGTGCATCCAGGAATTGGCGACGTGCAAGCAATACCATTTGACGCCGAAAATCATCATGCTCAACAACCGTTTCCTCGGCATGGTGCGCCAGTGGCAGGAAATCGATTACGGTTCGCGCTATTCCGAGTCGTACATGGATTCGCTGCCGGACTTCGAGAAGCTGGCCGAAGCATACGGCCACGTGGGCATGAAAATTGAAAAACCGGGCGACGTTGACGGCGCCCTGAAAGAGGCGTTTGGCATGAAAGACAGGCTGGTATTCATGAACTTCATTACCGACCAGTCCGAAAACGTGTGGCCAATGGTGAAAGCCGGCAAGGGCCTGTCCGAAATGATGCTCGGTTCGGAGGACCTCTAATCATGCGCCATATTATTTCTGTCTTGCTGGAAAACGAAGCGGGTGCCCTGTCGCGCGTGGTGGGCCTGTTCTCGGCACGCGGCTACAACATCGAAACCTTGACCGTGGCGCCGACCGAAGACGCAACGCTGTCGCGCATGACGATTGTCACCAGCGGCTCGGACGACATCATCGAGCAGATCACCAAGCATTTGAACCGCCTGATCGAGGTGGTGAAGGTGGTCGACCTGACCGAAGGACAGCATATCGAACGCGAGTTGATGCTGATCAAGGTTCGTGCCGTGGGCAAGGAGCGCGAGGAAATGAAGCGCACCGCCGACATCTTCCGTGGCCGCATCATCGATGTCACCGAAAAGACGTACACGATCGAGTTGACCGGCAACAAGGTCAAGCTTGACGCGTTCATCGATTCGATCGACCGCGCCGCCATCCTGGAAACCGTCCGCACGGGTGGTTCCGGCATCGGCCGCGGCGAACGCATCCTCAAAGTATAAAAGTATATTAGTAGCAATACGCGGCCACGGCCGCACCCCCATACAACGCAGTCATCAAATTATAGGAAATACCATGAAAGTTTTTTACGACAAAGACGCTGACCTCTCCTTGATCAAAGGCAAAAACGTTGCCATCATCGGCTACGGTTCGCAAGGCCATGCGCACGCACAAAACCTGAACGATTCGGGCGTCAACGTCACCGTCGGCCTGCGCAAGGGCGGCGCTTCCTGGACCAAGGTCGAGCAAGCGGGCCTGAAAGTAGCGGAAGTGAACGACGCCGTGAAAGCGGCCGACGTCATCATGATCTTGTTGCCTGATGAAAACATCGCCCAGGTTTACAACGAAAACATCGCGCCATTCGCCAAGCAAGGCGCCGTACTGGCCTTCGCCCACGGCTTCAACGTGCATTACGGCCAAGTCGTGCCACGCGCCGACCTGGACGTCATCATGGTTGCGCCGAAAGCGCCAGGCCACACCGTGCGCGCTACCTACACCCAAGGCGGCGGCGTGCCCCACCTGATCGCCGTGTACCAGGATAAATCGGGCATCGCCCGCGATATCGCCCTGTCGTACGCTTCAGCCAACGGCGGCGGCCGTGCCGGCATCATCGAAACGAATTTCCGCGAAGAAACCGAAACCGACTTGTTCGGCGAGCAAGCGGTTCTGTGCGGCGGCGCCGTGGAACTGATCAAGGCCGGTTTCGAAACCCTGACCGAAGCGGGCTACGCTCCTGAAATGGCGTATTTCGAGTGCTTGCACGAACTGAAACTGATTATCGACCTGATCTATGAAGGCGGTATCGCCAACATGAACTACTCGATCTCGAACAACGCCGAATACGGCGAATACGTGACCGGCCCTAAGATTGTTACCTCGGCCACCAAGGATGCGATGCGTCAATGCCTGAAAGACATCCAGACGGGCGAATACGCGAAGAGCTTCATCCTGGAAAACAAGGCAGGCGCACCGACCCTGATCTCGCGCCGCCGCCTGACGTCCGAGCACCAGATCGAAGAAGTGGGCGCCAAACTGCGCGCCATGATGCCTTGGATCGCCAAGAACAAGATGGTTGACCAGTCGAAAAACTAAGCAGACCCTTCACGCCGCCACGCGCGGCATGTATGTTGGCAAAGAAAGCCAGGTTTCTATAATGAAGCCTGGCTTTTTTCTTGCGCGTACGTTTTTCGCTCGCCTCCTATATAATCCCGCCCTTCCTTTGCAGTTTCATACGTTACTGCATCTGTTTCGGTATCTGCCGACCGCAACGCGCATCACCGCTTCCGTAGCACGCCAGGCGCTGGTTCACCAGCCGCTTGCGCAACCAGAAGGCCCCCTATGACTGACCGTAGCATCACCACAGTGCCCATGCCGAGCGCTGCCGCATCTTCCATTCCCGTATTGGCCTTGCTGGCCCTGGCCATGACGGCTTTTCTCGCCATCCTGTCGGAAACCTTGCCTGCCGGCCTGTTGCCGCAAATCTCGCAGGGCCTGGGCATTTCCGAAGTCATGACAGGGCAGCTGGTGACGGTGTACGCCATCGGCTCGATCCTGACGGCAATTCCCCTGACGGCGCTGACCAGCGGCTGGCGCCGGCGCAATGTGTTGCTGCTGGCCATCATTGGCTTTTTAATCTTCAATACGGCGACGGCCCTGTCGCCCAATTATGTCATCGCGCTCATTTCCCGTTTTTTGACCGGCATGGCAGCCGGCCTCGCCTGGGGCTTGATGGCTGGCTATGCGCGCCGCATGGTCAGCGCCGAGCAGCAGGGCAGGGCGATGGCCATTGCCATGATCGGCACGCCGCTGGCGCTGTCGCTGGGCGTGCCGCTGGGCACCCTGATGGGCGGCGTCATGGGTTGGCGCGCCATCTTCGGCATCATGTCGGGCATGGCCGTGGTGCTGGTCGCTTGGGTGCTGCTGACCGTGCCCGATTATCCGGGGCAAAAGAATGGCGAGCGTTTGAGCATCCGCCAGGTGTTCATGACGCCCGGCGTGCGGCCTATCCTGGCGGTCATCGTCGCCTGGATGCTGGCGCACAATATTCTGTACACCTATATCGCACCCTTCCTGGCGCCATCGGGCTTGCGCCCCCGTGTCGATCTGGTACTGCTGGTGTATGGCGTGGGTTCGCTGGCCGGCATCTGGCTGGTCAGCCAGCTGATCGACCGCTGGCTGCGCCCGCTCGTGCTGGGCTGCATCGCCGCGTTTGCCGTGGCGGTCGTCGCGCTGGGGCTGGCCATGGAGTCACCGGCCGTCATTTATATCAGCATGGCCATCTGGGGCATCACCTTTGGCGGCGCCGGCACCTTGCTGCAAACGGCCTCGGCTGACGCGGCCGGCGACGGCATGGACGTGGCGCAGGCGATGGTGGCGACCATCTGGAACGTGGCCATCGCGGGCGGCAGCCTGGCAGGCGGCATGCTGCTCGATGGCTACGGCGCAGCCTCGTTCCCATGGGCCATGCTGGCCTTGCTGCTGGTGGCGCTGGTCATCGCCTGGCGTGCGCGCCGCTACAGTTTCAAGCCGGGCCGCCGCAGCGGTGGCGTGGTGGCGGGACATTGAGAATGATGTTATTTTAAATAACGATGTTTTAAAATGTGAGTAAATGTGACTGGCAGACGCATTTTGTGACGATTTGTTAATTTGCGCCACGGGAATTAGTGAGGCGTTAGAATCTACACAGTTTGACAAGTTTCTCAAGCGAATGCGGCGGCACGCGCCGCCGCATTCCTGGCTGTCAGCCATTCATTAACTACCCAGGAGTACCCCATGACCGTGATGAAATCCGTCCTTGTTGCCGCCGCAGCCACTGTTGCCCTGAGCGCACAAGTCCACGTACAAGCCCAAACCTTGCCCACTTCCGGCACCCTGGTGGTCGTCCCCGCGTTCGGCGAAGTCAAGCATGTGAATGACCAGGTCGTCGCTACCCTGGCTATCGAAGAGCAGGACAAGGACAAGGCAGCGGCTGCCTCGCGCGTCAACCAGAAGATGAACAAAGGCATCGCCATCGTCAAGCAGGCTGACCCGAGCGCCGCGCTCAAATCGTACGGCTACTATACCTACCCTGTGTATCCGGAAGAGCGCCCATTGCCGGCCGGTACTGTTGCCAAGCCGCGCCTGCCGACGGCATGGCGCGTCGGCCAGTACCTGGAAGTGACGACGGCCAACTTGGCCGCCTTGCCAAAAACCGTGTCCGCTGCGCAAGGCGTGCTGACTCTGAACGGCTTGAATTTCGGCCTGAAGCCGGAAACCATCCGCCTGCTGGACGACCAGCGCATCGCCGCCACGTATAAAAACCTGAACGAGCGCGTGGCCGCCATCGCCCGCGCCATGGGCCGCAACGTCGCCGATGCCGTGCTCGACACGGTGGACTTTGAAGGCTCGGGCAATTACGCCAACGAAAGCCGTCCAGCGGCTGCACCGATGATGATGCGCAGCGCCAAGATGGCCGACGACAGCGCCGTCGCCGAGCCGAGCTTCGAGCCAGGCGAGACCACGCTCGATATGCGTCTCGTCGGCAAGGTCAAGTTCAAGTAAGCGCGCTGGCGTAGATTTTTCGGCAAGGTAAATCTTTCCGCATTAAAATGTTTTAAACAAGCATGGGGCTCCTCGGCCCCATGTCTCTTTTATCCATTATTTCCCAGGAGAACTGCATGAGCGTCATGAAATCGATGCTGGCCGCCGCCATCGCTACCGTTGCCCTGTCCGCCCAGGCGCAAGGCCTGCCCAGTTCTGCCACCCTCGGCACGCTGGTGGTGGTGCCGGCGAACGGCGAAGTGGTGCATGCGAACGACCAGGTCACCGTCACCCTGGCCATCGAGGAACAGGACAAGGACAAGGCGGCAGCTGCCTCGCGCGTGAACCAGAAGATGAACCAGGGCGTGGCCATCGTCAAGCAGGCCGATCCGCAAGCCGTGCTGAAAACCCAGGGTTACTATACCTATGCCGTGTACCCGGAAGCGGCGCCATTGCCACCAGGCACCACCGCCAGGCCGCGCGTACCCACTGGCTGGCGCGTAGGCCAGTACTTGCAGGTGACGACGGCGAACTTGGCCGCCTTGCCGAAAACCGTGTCGGCTGCGCAAGGCGTGCTGACCCTGAACCGCCTGAACTTTGGCCTGGCGCCCGCTACCGTGCGCAAGCTCGACGACCAGCGCATTGCCGCCGCGTATGCCAACTTGCAGCAGCGCGTGGCCGCCATCGCTGGTGCCATGGGCCGCAGTGTCAGCGACGCCGTGATCGATACCGTTGATTTCGAAGGTTCCGGCAACTATGCGCAGCGTGTCAATGTGGCCGGTGCGCGCAGCGCCGATGCGGCCAGTTATAGCGGCAGCCAGGTAGCCGAGCCGAGCTTCGAACCTGGTGAAACGACCCTCAATATGGGGCTGGTGGCCAAGGTCAGGTTCAAATAGGGCTAGTATTGGTGTCAATATTGTCAGCTTGACGCCGCCGTGCTTTTCTTTGGC
The DNA here is from genome assembly GCF_051380875.1 of Janthinobacterium woesei. Classification (NCBI taxonomy): domain Bacteria; kingdom Pseudomonadati; phylum Pseudomonadota; class Betaproteobacteria; order Burkholderiales; family Oxalobacteraceae; genus Janthinobacterium; species Janthinobacterium woesei. The sequence continues at coordinate 71,446 of NZ_JBNYXW010000023.1, read as the reverse complement.
GGTGGCTCCTCTATAATGGCAGCATCGGCGCGTGCATGTTGTAATGCGCATGCGCCCTCCCACTGGCACCGATTCCCCGGCAGTACACAAGATATGGAACAACATGGCAAACTTCCCCCGTCGTAGAGGCAAGAACGGCACTCCCGCAACATCCAAAGCTTCCCGCTTCAGCAAATTCGTGCGCCAACCGGTGAGCGATGGCGCGGGCAAGAAAACCTTGCGCCGCCGCGGCATCTATCTGTTGCCGAATGCCTTCACGACGGCGGCCCTGTTCTGCGGCTTTTACGCCATTGTCATGGCCATGAACCAGAAATTCGAACATGCGGCCTGGGCCATCTTCATTGCCATGATCCTCGACGGCCTGGACGGGCGCATTGCCCGCCTGACGAATACGCAAAGCGAATTTGGCGCCCAGTACGACAGCCTGTCCGACATGGTCTCGTTCGGCGCCGCGCCGGCGCTGGTGATCTATGAATGGTCGCTGCGCGGCATGGGCAAGCTGGGCTGGCTGGCCGCCTTCGTGTATTGCGCCGGCGCCGCCTTGCGCCTGGCGCGTTTCAACACGAATATCGAGGTAGTCGACAAGCGCTTCTTCCAGGGCTTGCCCAGTCCGGCGGCAGCGGCCATGGTGGCCGGTTTCATCCTGCTCATGAATGACCTGGAATTTGCCGGCAACCAGCTGGCCTGGGTTTCCTGGACGATCGCCCTGTTCGCCGGCCTGACCATGGTCACGAATGTGCCGTTCTACAGCTTCAAGGACGTCAACTTCCGCAAGTCCGTGCCCTTCATCGTAGTGTTCCTGCTGGCATTGTTCTTTGCCCTGATCTCGATCGATCCGCCGAAAGTGCTGTTCCCGATTTTCGTCGCCTATGGCCTGTCCGGCTACGCCGTGTACTTTTGGCGCATGGCGAAAGGTAAGCCTGTTAGTATTATCCAGACGGACCAGGAGCACTGACAACACCCTGGGTCGGTAGCCACTTCTTTCCATCAGCGAGGAGCAGCCATGAATACCAGCAACCGACTCATCATCTTTGACACCACTCTGCGCGACGGCGAGCAATCGCCGGGCGCGTCCATGACGCGCGAGGAAAAGCTGCGCATCGCCAAGCAGCTTGAACGCATGAAGGTCGACGTGATCGAGGCAGGCTTTGCGGCTGCCTCGCAGGGCGACTTCGAGTCGATACGGGCGATTGCCGGCGCCGTGCGCGAATCGGTCATCTGCTCACTGTCGCGCGCGAATGACCGCGACATCGCCCGCGCTGCCGAGGCTTTGGTGCCCGCCGAGCGCAAGCGCATCCACACTTTCATCGCCACCTCGCCGCTGCACATGCAGATGAAGCTGCGCATGACGCCCGAGCAAGTGCTGGCGCAGGCGCAAAACGCCGTGCGCTATGCGCGCCAGTTTACGGACGACATCGAATTTAGCCCCGAAGACGGCAGCCGCTCCGACGAGGATTTCCTGTGCCGCGTACTGGAGGCGGTGATCGCCGAGGGCGCCACCACCATCAATTTCCCCGACACGGTGGGCTATGCCGTGCCGGAAATCTTCGGCAATACCATCAAGCGCTTGCGCGAACGCATACCGAATGCCGATAAAGCCGTCTGGTCTGTGCATTGTCACAACGACCTGGGATTGGCCGTGGCCAATTCGCTGGCCGGCGTCATGATCGGCGGCGCGCGGCAGATCGAGTGCACCATCAATGGCCTGGGCGAGCGGGCCGGCAACACGGCGCTGGAAGAAGTGGTGATGGCGCTGCGCACGCGCGCCGCCTACTACAACCTGACGGTGGGCATTGATACGACGCAAATCGTCGCCGCCTCGAAGATGGTGTCGCAAATCACGGGTTTTGCCGTGCAGCCGAACAAGGCGGTGGTGGGGGCGAATGCCTTTGCGCACGCGTCCGGCATCCACCAGGATGGCATCCTGAAGGCGCGCGAGACGTATGAAATCATGCGCGCCGAAGACGTGGGCTGGACCGCCAACAAGATCGTGCTGGGAAAATTATCGGGGCGCAACGCCTTCAAGCAGCGTTTGCAAGAGCTGGGCATCGCGCTGGAGTCCGAGGCGGAAGTGAACGCCGCCTTCATCCGCTTCAAGGAGCTGGCGGACCGGAAGTCGGAGATTTTCGATGAAGATATCATGGCCCTCGTCAGCGAGGAACAGCAGGCGCAGGAGAGTGAGCACTACCGTTTTATTTCCTTGGCGCAGCAATCGACGACGGGTGCCGTACCCCACGCGCGCGTGGCGTTTTTCGTTGGCGGCGAGCAGCTGAGCTGCGAAGGGCGGGGCGACGGCCCCGTCGACGCGACCGTCAACGCCATCGAAAGCGTGGCGGCCAGCGGCGCCGAACTGGTCTTGTTCTCCGTCAATGCCATCAGCACGGGCACGCAGTCGCAGGGCGAAGTGACGATGCGCTTGTCGCAGGGCGGGCGCATCGTCAACGGCGTGGGCGCCGACCCGGACATCATCGTCGCCTCGGCCAAGGCGTACTTGTCGGCGCTGAACAAGTTGCACGCGAAGGACGAGCGTATCGACCCGCAACCGTAGAACGCCTAATTAAACCTACTGCGCGTCGCGCTTTGCGGCCTGCGATGCTCACCGTGCTTTAGCACGGCTGCGCTTCTCAGCCACAAATCACTGCCGCTCGCTACGGTTTTATTAGGCGTCGTTGGGCTGGTAATGCATTACCAGAAAAAGCGCCGCTCCTCCTTGTCCGGATCGGGCCCATTCATCATCATGCGCACGATGCCGTCGTGGTCGAAATGCACGTGCATCATGGAATCCCAGACGCCCGATTCCTTGTAGCGGTAGGACCAGACGTGCAATTTCGGCAGCGACAGGTAGGATTTTTCCGTGGGGCGGCCCAGGGTGTTCAGCACGTCTTGCTGGGTCGATACACCCACCTTGATCCTGGCAAAGCCGGGCGTGTCGAGCACTTGCTCGTAGGAAATCAACCTCTCGTCGGGGCCGAAGCGGGCCATGTAGGTGGCTTGGCCATACGGCCCAGTGGCGTACTCCAGTTCAGGGCCGCTGCTTAGCTGGTAGACATTCGTCGGCCGGCCCAGGCGCGCTTCCACGGCGGCGCGCGCTTCGCCCAGTTGCGGCGGCGGCGTGTTCCAGGCGGCGCAGCCGGCCAGCGCGGCGATGGCGATGGTTATTGCTAATTTGAGCAGGTTTTTCATGGTTTTGCTCCTGAAGTGCAGGAAAATCCTATCATGCGCTCATAAAAGCCCGCACGGCAGGATACAGGCGGGCTTTTTTCCGATATACTTGCGCGTCTGGTTTGCAGCTTGGCCAGTATTTTTTTAATCGTAGTTCACGGTGTATAGGGTTCAGACTCTGTGCACCGCATGTGAAAGGTTTATCATGACAGTAGAAAACATCAACAAAGCCGCTATCATCGCGGACAACGCACGTGGTCAAAACGACACCGGCTCCCCTGAAGTGCAAGTTGCACTGCTGACAGCGCGTATCAACGAACTGAACGGCCACTTCAAAGCCCACTCGAAAGATCACCACTCGCGCCGCGGCCTGATCATGATGGTCAACCGTCGTAAGAGCCTGTTGTCCTACCTGAAGGCTAAAGACGCTACCCGTTATCGCGACCTGATCGCTAAACTTGGTCTGCGCAAGTAATTTTTGCCGTACAAGGTTTATACAGAAATGCCTGCGCCAGTTCGCTGACGCGGGCATTTTGTCATTTGAATTCCGGATTTGTGTCTGTAAGTAAAGTATTCTCTTACCGATACCATGTTTTAGAGGCAATGTAGCAAAGGCGGTAACAAGTAAAGGCAGCATGTTTACGCCGCCTGTGGTGAGGTGAACGACAGCCCCTGAAAATCTGTCGGCAAATAGAAAAGGGATTCCCCATGTTTAATAAAGTTACGAAAACCTTCCAGTACGGTCAACATCAAGTGACCCTGGAAACCGGCGAAATCGCACGTCAGGCATCCGGCGCAGTGCTGGTGTCGATCGAAGATACCGTCGTTCTGGCAACGGTAGTGGCACGCAAAGATGCCAAACCAGGCCAGGATTTCTTCCCTTTGACGGTTGATTATGTTGAAAAAACCTATGCTGCCGGTAAAATCCCGGGCGGTTTTTTCAAGCGCGAAGGCCGTCCTTCCGAAAAAGAAACACTGACATCGCGTCTGATCGACCGTCCTATTCGTCCGCTGTTCCCGGAAGGCTACCTGAATGAAGTGCAAGTCATCATTCACGTGCTGTCGGTCAACCCGGAAATCGATCCGGACATCGCCGCCATGATCGGCGCATCGGCTGCCCTGTGCGTATCGGGCGTGCCTTTCAGCGGCCCGATCGGCGCTGCGCGCGTCGGTTACGCCAATGGCCAGTACATCCTGAACCCAACCGTTCAGCAGCTGAAAACTTCGGAAATGGACCTGGTTGTCGCCGGTACCGAAACGGCAGTGCTGATGGTCGAATCGGAAGCGAAACAGCTGTCCGAAGAAATCATGCTGGGCGCCGTGGTATTTGGCCACGACCAGATGAAAGTCGTCATCGACGCGATTCACGACCTGGTGCGTGACGGCGGCAAGCCGGAAGTCGAATGGGCGCCTGCGCCAAAGAACGAAGCACTGATCGCCCGCGTTGCGCATTTCGCCAACGCCAAGATCAATGATGCGTATCAAACCAAGGACAAGCAAGAGCGTACGGCCAAGCTGAAAGCGGCAACGTCGGAAGTGATCGCTGACCTGGCTGCCGAAGCAGCTGCTGCCGGCGGCGCAGCGATCGACAGCGCAGAAGTGAACAACATCCTGTTCGACATCGAAGCGAAAATCGTGCGTACGCAAATCCTCGACGGCGAGCCACGCATCGACGGCCGCGACACGCGCACCGTGCGTCCGATTTCGATCCGCACCAGCGTGCTGCCACGCACCCACGGTTCGGCCCTGTTTACGCGCGGCGAAACGCAGGCGCTGGTCGTCGCTACCCTGGGCACCGCCCGCGACAGCCAGAAGATCGATGCACTGATGGGCGAATTCACCGATTCGTTCATGTTGCATTACAACATGCCTCCGTTCGCCACCGGCGAAACGGGCCGTGTCGGTACGCCAAAACGCCGCGAAATCGGCCACGGCCGCCTGGCCAAGCGCGCGCTGATCGCCGCCCTGCCAGCAGCTGAAGAGTTCAGCTACTCGGTGCGCCTGGTGTCGGAAATCACCGAATCGAACGGTTCCTCGTCGATGGCATCGGTGTGCGGCGGCTGCCTGGCACTGATGGACGCCGGCGTGCCAATGAAAGAACACGTGGCCGGTATCGCCATGGGCCTGATCAAGGAAGGCGGCAAGTTTGCCGTGCTGTCCGACATCCTGGGCGACGAAGATCACCTGGGCGACATGGACTTCAAGGTAGCCGGTACCCGCAACGGTATCACGGCGCTGCAGATGGACATCAAGATCATGGGCATCACCAAGGAAATCATGCAAGTGGCACTGGCGCAAGCCAAAGAAGGCCGTGAGCATATCCTGGGCGAAATGCAAAAAGCCATGCCGCACGTCAAAACCGAACTGTCCGATTTCGCACCGCGTCTGATCACCATCAAGATCAACCCGGAAAAAATCCGTGACGTGATCGGCAAGGGCGGCGCCGTGATTCGCGCGCTGACCGAAGAGACGGGCACCCAGATCGACATCAGCGACGAAGGCGTGGTCACCATCGCTTCCGTTGACGCGCAAGCCGGCCAGGAAGCCAAGCGCCGCATCGAAGAACTGACCGCTTCCGTCGAAGTGGGCAAGACCTACGAAGGCACCGTGCTGAAACTGCTGGACTTCGGCGCCATTGTGCAAGTCATGCCAGGCAAAGACGGTTTGCTGCACATCAGCCAGATCGCCAACGAGCGCGTCAACGCCGTTGCCGATTACCTGAAAGAAGGCCAACTGGTGCGCGTCAAAGTGCTGGAAACGGACGACCGCGGCCGCCTGAAGCTGTCGATGAAAGCTGCTGAAGGCAGCGAAGCGCCAGCCGCCTAAGTTCGGCTGACGGCGGCTTCGGCCGCACGCTCACAAACCGCCAGCGCGCAAGCCTGGCGGTTTTTTTATGGTCGCGTTGCCTGTGCTGCATCGGCGCAGATGTTTGAGTGATATATGGTATCAATTGTTGTTTATGGGTAATTGACTGTCAGTATTGCTTGACGACAAAATCTTATTCCCCGACCATGGCGCATCCCTCCCGATTTCCTTTTTTATTGGATGCACCATGTTGTCCTCTCTTAAGGCGCGCCTGATCGCCATCGCCGTTTCCATCGTCGTGCTGGCCATGCTGGCCGTCGCCATCGCCAATTTCTACACTACGCGCAGCAGTACCCTGGCCGCGCTCGACACGCAGATGCTGCAGCTGTCGCACAGCCACGCGCAAGCCATCGCCGAGTGGCTGCGCTCCAAGCAAGCCGTGGTGGGCTCGCTCAAACAGGGCGCCAGCGCCGCCGACCCCTTGCCAGCGTTGAAGGCGGCCGAGCAGGCTGGCACCTTTGACTTGGCGTATATCGGCTTTGCCGACAAGCACGCTGTCTTCTCGCAAGAGCGCCAGCGCGCCGCCGACTACGATCCCACTGCGCGCCCCTGGTACAAGCAGGCGGCCGAGGCGGGCGCAGCCATCATTACGCCGCCGTACATCGGCGCCAGCACGGGCAAGCTGGTGCTGACGTTTGCCGAGCCGCTGGGCGGCAAGGGCAGCGTGACGGGCGTGCTGGCGGCCGACGTGATGATGGATGCTGTGGTGCAAAACGTCGCCTCGATCAAGCCGACCCCGGCCAGCTATGGCTTCCTGGTCGATGGCGGCGGCAAGATCATCGCCCACCCGGACGGCAAGCTGACGTTGAAGCCGCTGGCCGAGCTCGATGCTGGCCTGAGCGCACAGGCACTGGCGAATATTGAAAAGAGCGCCGCCGGCGCCGCCATCCGCCTCGATGGGCGCGACGGCATCTTGCACGTGAGCAAGGTGCCGGGCAGCGACTGGCTGCTGGCGACCGTGCTGGACCGCGCAGAAGCGACGCAGGCGCTCAGCGCGATGCTGCGCGCCTCGGCCCTGACGGCCTTGCTGGTGCTGGTGCTGGCCGCCACGGTGCTGAGCGCGCTGGTGGCGCGCGCCTTGCGCCGCCTGGGCCTGGTGCGTGATGCGATGGAAGCGATCGCCACCGGTGACGGCGACCTGACCAGCCGCCTCGATGCAGTAGGCACGGACGAACTGGCGCAAATCGCCAAGGCTTTTAATCTGTTCGTGGAAAAGATCGCCAGCGTGCTGGTGCAGATTCGCAGCATCAGTACGCTGGTGCGCAGCGAGTCGGCCGACATTGCTGCTGGCAACGCTGACCTGTCTTCGCGCACGGAAGCGCAGGCGGGCGCACTGGAAGAGACGGCCAGTTCGATGGATGAGCTGACCTCGACGGTGAAACAGAATGCGCAGAATGCGCAGGTGGCCAACGAGCTGGCCGTGTCCGCCTCGGAAGTGGCGGCCAAGGGCGGCCGCGTGGTGCAGCAGGTGGTGGGCACCATGGCCGGCATCCAGGAAAGCTCGCGCAAGATCGTCGACATCATCGGCGTGATCGATGGTATTGCCTTCCAGACGAATATCCTGGCCTTGAACGCGGCCGTCGAGGCGGCCCGCGCAGGCGAGCAGGGCAGGGGCTTTGCCGTGGTGGCGTCCGAAGTGCGCAACCTGGCGCAGCGCTCCGCCGGCGCGGCCAAGGAAATCAAGGAATTGATCGGCGACTCGGTGGAAAAAGTAGGCGCCGGCGGCAAACTCGTCGACGAAGCGGGTCAGACCATGGAGCAAGTGGTGGCGTCGGTGCGGCAACTGGCGTCCATCATGAGCGAAATCACGGTGGCCAGCCGGGAACAGAGCGCCGGCATTGGCGAGATCAATACGGCCGTCACGCACATGGATGCCATGACGCAGCAAAACGCGGCCCTGGTCGAGCAGGCTGCGGCCGCAGCGGAAAGCCTGCAAGAGCAAGCCGTTGACCTGGCGCAAGCGGTGGGCATGTTCCGCCTGGGTGATGCAAGTGATGCGGCGGTTGCTGCAGCGACCGCTCCCGTGGCGCGCCTGCAAGCCAGGCCAGCTGCCCCGGTCCGCGCGCTGCAGTCTGTCAAAGCTGTCAAGGCCGTCAAGGCGGCCAAGTCCGGCGCCGATGAGTGGGAAGAGTTTTAATCATTCAGCAGTAAATGCACGTTTATCCGCGCTTTTGTCAGCCCAGCCTGCCAAAAGCGCAGTTCGTCGCAATCGGCGTGTCGGCCGGGGGCGGTATGGCTATAGTGACACCATACCGCAAGCCCACCGCCAGATACCGAGGAGTACCACATGAACGTCGCTAAAAACATGGAAGTCATTGCCGTTGCCGCCGCCATCCTGATCGGCGCCAGCTGTTACGCCATCGCCCCTGCTGCGCCGGCCCTGCAAGTGGCCAGCTCCATGGCGACTCTCGCCGCGCCTGGCGGCAAGGCCACCATGCAGGTGGTGCTGGTCAAGGCCAAGCGCCTGAGCGCCGCAGAAAAAGCCCGCTACGCATAATAGATTGTCAGCAATTTTCGGTGCTGCTACAGTGGCGATGCGTGGCCAGTGCAGGCAGCCCCGGCGGGTTCCCTGACAAATAAAAACAAGATACCGAGGATGCAATACATGAAAAAGACACTGCAACTGGCGCTGCTGTTGCTGGCGACACTGGGCCTGGTGCGCGGCGCGGCCGCCGAGACCCGTTTGCTGGAAATGCGCAATATCGATGCCCGCGTGGTGCGCGTGAAGCTCGATGGCGTGATGGAAGTGCGCATACGCCAGGGCAATGTGCCATCGCTGGGCATCACGGCCGACAAGCGCTATATCGCCGATGTCAGCACGGCGCAAAGCGGCGACACCCTGCACATCGAAACGGAAGTGCGCGGCTTCAAGATCAATCCATCGTCGATACGGGTGGAGCTGGTCTTGCCGAACTTGCGCGAACTCAGTTCCGAAGGCTTTGGCAGCACGGATATCACCGGTTTTACGGGCGAGGAGCTGACCCTGTCGCTGGAAGGGGCGGGCACGATCAAGCTGGTGGGTGACTACCGCAAGCTCAGTGCCAGCCTGGGCGGCGTGGGCAGCATGCAGATCTGGGTCGGCAACAATGAGCGCGCGGAGCTGGACTTGCAGGGCGCCGGTTCCGTCGTGCTCGGTGGCCGCGGGCGCGTATTGAAAGCCAGCCTTGGCGGCCTGGGCAGCCTGAATGCGAAGCAGTTCGAAGCCGACGCCGTCAATCTTGAACTGAGTGGCCTGGGTAACGCCACGGTGAACGCGCATACGAATGCCAGGCTGAACCTGAGCGGCCTCGGTTCGGTGGTGGTGTACGGCAAGCCGGCCAACCGCGATGTCAGCGTCGAGGGCCTGGGCAAAGTAAGCTGGAAATAAGGGTGTCCATGCGCGCCGACAGGCTCGCCAGGATAAAAGAATAGTCGGAAGAACAGACAGACCTATCCCCATTCGATGAAAAAACTGATCATTACACTACTCATGCTGTGCGCTATACAGCTACCCGCGCGGGCCGGCTTCGGCGAGGGTGCCAGCGCCTACAACAACAAGAATTATGCCCTGGCCTACAAGGAAATCCTGCCCCTGGCCAGGACCGGCAATGCCGATGCCCAGCATTTGCTGGGCTTGATGTATTACATGGGGCGCGGCTTGCCGCAGGATTACAAGCAAGCCATGTTCTGGCACCGCAAGGCGGCCGAGCAGGGCAAGGCCGATGCCCAGTATGTGGTGGGCGCCATGTATTACACGGGCAACGCCGTGTTGCAGGACCACAAGCAGGCGGTCGGCTGGTTCCGCAAGGCGGCCGAGCAGAATCATGCCGAGGCGCAACAGGTGCTGGGCTTGATGTACCGCTACCACATGGGCGGCGTGCAGCAGGATAATGTCATCGCCTACATGCTGTGGAACCTGGCGGCCGCGAATGGCAATGCGAATGCGGCCGACCAGCGCGCCGCCGTGGTGCGCAAGCTGTCGCATGAACAAGTCGAGGAGGGCCAGTCCCTGTCGGCGAAATGGAAGCCTGGCACGCCGTTGCCGCGGCAATCGAAAACCGGGGCGGGCTAGCGCGGGTAAGGGGGAGGGCTGGACGGCCTCAAGAGTGGGCCTCAAGAGGGCGCCTCAAGAGGGCGCCTGCAAGGGGCGTTCGCTTGGCGTACAATCGCCGTTTTCCCTTGAAAGAGTCCCGCCATGCGTGCAGTTGCCATCAGCCAGCCAGGTCCCGCCGACGTTTTGCAAGTTGCCGAACGTCCCATGCCGCAGTTCAAGGCGGGCGAACTGCTGATCAAGGTGCACGCGGCCGGCATCAACCGTCCCGACGTGCTGCAGCGCCTGGGCAAATACGCGCCGCCAGCCGGCGCCTCCGACCTGCCGGGCCTGGAAGTGGCGGGCGAAGTCGTCGATGGTGACTTTAGCCATACCGAATTCAAGAAAGGCGACCTGGTCTGCGCGCTGGTGCAGGGTGGCGGCTATGCCGAATACTGCGCCGCGCCAAGCGGCCAGTGCCTGCCATTGCCCAAGGGCTTGACGGCGCTGGAAGGCGCCTCCCTGCCGGAAAACTTCTTTACCGTCTGGAGCAATGTATTTGACCGCTGCGCGCTGGCCGATGGCGAAACGTTATTGGTGCAGGGCGGCACGTCCGGCATCGGCGTGGCGGCCATTCAATTGGCGGCCGCCCTCGGCCATCGCGTCTTTGCCACCGCCGGCAGCGACGAGAAGGCGCGCGCCTGCGAGGCGCTGGGCGCCGAACGGGGCATCAATTACCGCACCGAGGATTTCGCCGCCGTCGTCAAGGAATTGACGGGCGGTCGCGGCGTCGACGTCATCCTCGACATGGTTGGCGGCGATTACCTGCCGCGCGAGATCGATTGCCTGGCCGACGACGGCCGCATCGGTCTGATCGCCGTGCAGGGCGGTAGCAAGGCGACGCTGGACCTGGGCCAGGTGCTGCGGCGCCGCCTGAGCGTCAGCGGTTCGACCCTGCGCCCGCGTCCCGTCGCCTTCAAGGCTGCCATCGCGAACAACTTGCGCGCCACCGTCTGGCCACTGATCGAGGCGGGCAAGATCAAGCCCGTGATCTACAAAACTTTCCCCCTGGAAAAAGCCAACGAGGCGCACGCGCTGATGGAAGCGAGCACCCACGTGGGCAAGATCATGTTGCAAGTTGCCTGAAACGGGGCACTGCCTGTTTGACCGGCATCGGTGCTGGAGTTAGAATGACGGGTTATTAGAATTTAGGCTACTATGCGTCGCAAACTTGTCGTCGGAAATTGGAAAATGAACGGCAGTCGCACCTCGAACGCGGTGTTATTGTCTGAAATAGTTGCTGGCCTGACTGCCTCTGGCGCCGCCAGCGCTGTCTGCGTGCCTGCGCCGTATCTGGCGCAGTGCCAGGCGCAATTGGCAGGCTCGGCTCTTTGCTGGGGCGCGCAAGATGTCTCGGCCCACGCCAGCGGCGCGTACACGGGAGAAATCTCGGTCGCCATGCTGCGCGATTTCGCTTGCCACTATGTGGTGATCGGGCACTCCGAGCGCCGCGCCTACCATGGCGAGAGCGATGCGCAGGTGGCGGCCAAGACGGTCGCCGCGCTGGCGGCCGGCATTACACCTATCGTGTGCATCGGCGAAACGCTGGCGCAGCGCGAAGCGGGCCAGACCGACGCAGTGGTGGCGCAGCAGCTGGGCGCCGTGCTGGAGGCGATTTCTGCCGACGACGTGGCGAAACTGGTGCTGGCCTATGAGCCAGTGTGGGCCATTGGCACGGGCAAGACGGCCACGCCGCAGATGGCACAGGATGTGCATCAGGTGCTGCGCGGCCAGTTGGCAGCAAAGAATGCGGTAGCGGCGGCCGGCGTGCAAATCCTGTACGGCGGCAGCATGAAGCCAGAGAACGCAAAAGAATTGATGGCGATGCCGGATATCGATGGCGGTCTGATCGGTGGAGCAGCATTGAAGGCGGCGGATTTCCTGGCGATTATTCACGCCGCTGATTGAATTAATTTAAACTAAGAATGGAATTGCAATGAACATGATGTTCAATCTGGTAGTGGTAGTACAGGTTATTTCGGCATTGTCGATTATCGCGCTGGTGTTGCTGCAGCACGGCAAGGGCGCCGATATGGGCGCCGCCTTTGGTTCTGGCGCATCGGGCAGCCTGTTTGGTGCGACGGGTTCGTCGAACTTCATGTCGAAGTCGACCGGCGTTGCCGCCGCGATCTTCTTTGGCGCCACCCTGGCCCTGTCGTTGATGGCCAATCAGCGCGCCACCACGGTAGGCGGCGGCGTGATGGATAAAGTCGTCAAGCCAGTGCCAGTGACCGGCGCGGGCGCGATCCCGACGACGCTGCCTGCAGCACCGGCGGCCAGCGCTCCAGCGGCGGCAGCACCCGTTGCCAGCACCCCGGCAGGCGCGATTCCCAAGTAAATGCCGAGTATCTTGATGCCTCATCGAGAGTAATTCTCATTGCGAGCAGATTATTGCTCAATGTTTTAGCAGTGCGGCAGGAAAAAACCGTGGCGCGCTGGAAGCTGTAAAAATTTATCGTTTTTATCTGTGTTTTGATGCATTTGTGCATTAACTTTAGCGGCAAAGCAGAGTAGAATACGGGCCTTACCGCCGACGTGGTGAAATTGGTAGACACGCTATCTTGAGGGGGTAGTGGCGCAAGCTGTACGAGTTCGAGTCTCGTCGTCGGCACCAGAAATCAGAAGCCAGCAACGGCGCACGAGCCATGGCTCGTACAAAGTTGCTGGCTTTTTTTACGAGGATGTGTCGTTCGATCCTGGTCTTAGCTTTGATTGGGGTCGTGCGTTAGATACGCTGCAAATTATCGCAGCGTCCTCATTTAACCGATCGTTCAATATAAGCTCATCAATCGTGAACCTCGAAAATTACTTCCCCGTCCTGCTGTTTATTATTGTCGGCCTTGGTGTCGGTATCGCTCCCCAGCTCCTGGGGCGCCTGTTAGGCCCTAACAAGCCTGACGCAGCAAAACTCTCCCCGTACGAATGTGGCTTTGAAGCATTCGAAGACGCGCGCATGAAATTTGATGTGCGCTACTATCTGGTCGCAATCCTGTTTATTTTGTTCGATCTGGAAACGGCATTCTTTTTCCCATGGGGCGTTGCAATGCGCGACCTGGGCTGGGCCGGTTTCGTCACGATGATGGTGTTCATCGCTGAATTCGTGGTCGGATTTTGGTACATTTGGAAGAAAGGTGCCCTTGACTGGGAATAAGCCATGGCTATTGAAGGCGTATTAAGCGAAGGTTTCATCACCACCTCGGCCGACAAGCTGATCAACTGGGCGCGCACCGGGTCTATGTTCCCGATGACGTTCGGTCTGGCCTGCTGTGCGGTCGAAATGATGCACGTGGGCGCAGCCCGCTACGATATGGACCGTTTCGGCGTCGTGTTTCGTCCGTCGCCGCGTCAGTCCGACGTCATGATCGTTGCCGGTACGCTGTGCAACAAGATGGCGCCGGCCCTGCGCAAGGTCTACGACCAGATGGCAGAGCCACGCTGGGTCATCTCGATGGGTTCCTGCGCCAATGGCGGCGGGTACTACCATTACTCCTACTCTGTGGTGCGTGGTTGCGACCGCATCGTGCCCGTCGACGTGTATGTGCCTGGCTGTCCTCCGACCGCTGAAGCCTTGCTGTACGGCATCATGCAATTGCAGAACAAGATCAAGCGTACCAGCACGATCGCACGCTAACCGGGCCGCTTCAGATTATGACAACACATTTAGAAGTATTGCAAAACGCCCTCGGCACTGCCCTGGGCGAACGCGTTAGCACGACCGTCAAGCTGGGCGAAGTCACCCTGGTCGTCAAGGCCGAGGACTACCTCGCCGTGATGCAGACCTTGCGCGACGATCCGAGCCTGCATTTCGAGCAAATGCTCGATCTGTGCGGCGTCGACTACTCGACCTATGGCGACGGCGCCTGGGATGGCCTGCGTTTCGCAGCCGTCTCGCATTTGCTGTCGGTCAAGCACAACTGGCGCGTGCGCGTGCGCGTGTTCGCACCCGACGACGACATGCCGCTGCTGCCCTCCGTGGTGGGCATCTGGCGCTCCGTCAACTGGTACGAGCGCGAAGCATTCGACTTGCTGGGCATCCTCTTCGAAGGGCATAACGACTTGCGCCGCCTGCTGACCGATTACGGTTTCATCGGCCATCCGTTCCGCAAGGACTTCCCCGTCTCCGGCTATGTCGAGATGCGTTACGATCCGGAACAAAAGCGCGTGATTTACCAGCCCGTGACGATCGAGCCGCGGGAAAACGTGCCGCGCGTGATCCGCGAAGAACATTACGGGATGAAATAATGGCTGAGATTAAGAACTACACCCTGAACTTTGGGCCACAGCATCCGGCCGCGCACGGTGTGCTGCGCCTGGTGCTGGAGATGGATGGCGAAGTCATCCAGCGTGCCGACCCGCATATCGGCCTGCTGCACCGCGCCACCGAGAAGCTGGCCGAGCAAAAGACCTATCTGCAATCCGTGCCGTACATGGACCGTCTCGACTATGTGTCGATGATGTGCAATGAACATGCGTACGTGATGGCGATCGAAAAGATGCTGGGCCTGGAAGTGCCGCTGCGCGCGCAATACATCCGCGTCATGTTCGACGAGATCACGCGTATCCTGAATCACCTGATGTGGCTCGGTACCCACGCGTTGGACGTCGGCGCCATGGGCCCGTTCCTGTATTGCTTCCGCGACCGCGAAGACTTGTTCGACGTCTACGAGGCGGTATCGGGCGCGCGCATGCACGCAGCCTACTACCGTCCGGGCGGCGTCTACCGCGACTTGCCGAATGCGATGCCGCAGCACAAGGCGTCGATCATCCGCAACGCCAAGGCGATCAACCGGCTCAATGAAAACCGCCAGGGTTCCGTGCTGGACTTCATCGAAGACTTCGCGCGCCGTTTCCCCAATTCGGTGGACGAGTACGAAACGTTGTTGACCGATAATCGAATCTGGAAGCAACGGACCGTCGGCATCGGCGTGGTTTCGCCGGAAGATGCGCTGGCCATGGGCTTTACGGGCGCCATGCTGCGCGGCTCGGGCGTGCAGTGGGACTTGCGCAAGAAACAGCCGTACGAAGTGTACGACTTGATGGATTTCGACATTCCTATCGGCACCAACGGCGATTGCTACGACCGCTACCTGGTGCGCGTGGAAGAGTTGCGCCAGTCGAACCGCATCATCAAGCAATGCGTGGAGTGGCTGCGCAACAATGACGGTCCTGTCATGACCAGCAACCGCAAGGTGGCGCCTCCGGGCCGGGTCGACATGAAGACCAACATGGAATCGTTGATTCACCACTTCAAACTGTTTACCGAAGGTTTCCACGTGCCGCCAGGCGAGGCCTACAGCGCCGTGGAACATCCGAAAGGCGAGTTCGGCGTGTACCTGGTGTCCGATGGCGCCAACAAGCCGTACCGCATGAAACTGCGCGCGCCAGACTACGCCCACTTGCAGTCGCTCGATGAGATGGCGCGTGGGCACATGCTTGCCGACGCCGTGACCATCATCGGTACGCAAGATATCGTGTTCGGCAGTATTGACCGCTAAGAGGCAAAAAGTATGTTGTTATCAGAACAATGCTATAAAAAAATTGACCGCGAGTTGGCCAAGTACCCGGCTGACCAGCGTCAATCCGCCGTCATGGCTGCGCTGGCCCACGCCCAGGATGAACTAGGCTGGCTGGCGCCGGAAACCATGAAGGAACTGGCCGATTACATCGGCATGCCGGCCATTGCCGTGCAGGAAGTGGCCACGTTCTACAATATGTACAACGTCAAGCCCGTGGGCAAGCACAAGATCACCGTGTGCACCAACCTGCCATGCGCCCTGTCGGGCGGCGTGCGCGCAGCAGACTACCTGAAGCAGAAGCTGGGCATCGATTTCCGCGAAACCACCGCAGACGGCCAGTTCACCCTGGTTGAAGGCGAGTGCATGGGTGCTTGCGGCGATGCGCCTGTCTTGCTGGTTAGCAATAAAACCATGTGCAGCTGGATGTCGAACGAGAAAATCGACGCCATGCTGGAGGAACTCAAGAAATGACGTCACTCCACAACCGCCATATCGATCCATTGATCCTGAAAGATCTGGATGGCAAGAACTGGCATTTGCAAGATTATGTGAACCGCGGCGGCTACAGCGCCCTGCGGCGTATCCTGGAAGAGAAAATCACGCCGGAACAGATCATCGCCGACCTCAAGGCTTCGTCCTTGCGCGGCCGTGGCGGCGCGGGTTTCCCTACCGGCCTGAAGTGGAGCTTCATGCCGCGCCAGTTCCCGGGTCAAAAATACCTCGTCTGCAATACAGATGAAGGCGAACCGGGTACTTTCAAGGACCGTGACATCATTCGTTACAATCCCCATGCGCTGATCGAAGGCATGGCCATTGGCGCGTATGCGATGGGCATCACCGTCGGCTATAACTATATCCACGGTGAAATCTGGGCCGAGTACGCCCGTTTCGAAGAAGCGCTGGAAGAGGCGCGCGCCGCCGGTTTCCTGGGCGACAAGATCATGGGCAGCGAATTCTCGTTCCAGTTGCATGCGCACCATGGTTATGGCGCCTACATCTGCGGCGAAGAAACGGCGCTGCTGGAGTCGCTGGAAGGCAAGAAAGGCCAGCCGCGCTTCAAGCCGCCTTTCCCTGCCTCGTTTGGCCTGTACGGCAAGCCGACGACGATCAACAACACGGAAACTTTCGCGGCCGTGCCATTCGTGCTCAACATTGGTCCAGAGAAATACCTGGCGATGGGCAAGCCGAACAATGGCGGCTCGAAGATCTTCTCGATCTCGGGCGACGTGGAATTGCCGGGCAACTACGAAGTGCCGCTCGGCACGCCGTTCGCCAAACTGCTGGAACTGGCAGGCGGCATGCGCGGTGGCAAAAAGATCAAGGCTGTGATCCCAGGCGGTTCGTCCTCGCCCGTGATTCGCGGCGACATCATGATGCAGACCGACCTGGACTACGACTCGATCGCGAAAGCCGGTTCGATGTTGGGTTCGGGCGCTGTCATCGTGATGGACGAAACACGCTGCATGGTAAAGGCGCTGGAACGCCTGTCCTACTTCTACTTTGAAGAATCGTGCGGCCAGTGTACGCCTTGCCGTGAAGGCACAGGCTGGATGTACCGCATGGTGCACCGCATCGAGCAGGGGCAGGGTCGTCCAGACGACCTGGATATGCTCAACTCGATCGCCGACAACATCCAGGGCCGCACCATTTGCGCGCTGGGCGATGCGGCTGCCATGCCGGTACGGGCCTTCATTAAGAATTTCCGTGAAGAATTTGAATATCATATCGAGCACAAGCATTGCTTAGTGCCCGCATATATCTAAGCTGCGTCAGGTAACGATCACCATGGTTGAAATCGAAATAGACGGCAAAAAAGTCGAAGTCCCTGCTGGTAGCATGGTGATGGACGCCGCCAACAAATTGGGAACCTACATTCCGCACTTCTGCTATCACAAGAAATTGTCGATCGCAGCGAATTGCCGCATGTGCCTGGTCGAAGTGGAAAAGGCGCCCAAGCCTTTGCCCGCTTGTGCGACCCCGGTCAGTGCCGGCATGATCGTGCGCTCCGCCAGCGATAAAGCTGTGCAGGCGCAAAAGTCGGTCATGGAATTCTTGTTAATTAACCACCCGCTCGATTGCCCTATCTGCGATCAGGGCGGCGAATGCCAGTTGCAAGACTTGGCAGTGGGCTACGGCAAGAGCGAATCGCGCTACAAGGAAGACAAGCGCGTCGTCACGCCGAAGGAAGCCGGTCCGCTGGTGTCCATGCAAGAAATGTCGCGCTGCATCCAGTGCACCCGTTGCGTGCGTTTTGGCCAGGAAGTGGCCGGCGTGATGGAACTGGGCATGATCGGCCGCGGCGAACACTCGGAAATCGTGTCGTTTGTCGG
Source organism: Janthinobacterium woesei (assembly GCF_051380875.1). Lineage (NCBI taxonomy): Bacteria > Pseudomonadati > Pseudomonadota > Betaproteobacteria > Burkholderiales > Oxalobacteraceae > Janthinobacterium > Janthinobacterium woesei. The sequence goes on along the minus strand of NZ_JBNYXW010000023.1, from coordinate 53,504 downwards.
CCAGACGGTCGACTCCGAATTGTCGGGCAACATGATCGACCTGTGCCCGGTCGGCGCACTGACGTCGAAGCCATTCCGCTACAGCGCCCGTACGTGGGAACTGTCGCGCCGCAAATCGGTCAGCCCGCATGACGGCCTGGGCGCAAACCTGATCGTGCAAGTGAAAGCTGGCAAGGTCAAGCGCGTATTGCCGCTGGAAAACGATGCCGTCAACGAGTGCTGGATCTCGGACAAGGACCGTTTCTCGTACGAGGCGCTCGATAGTGCCGAACGCCTGACTTCCCCGATGCTGAAACAGGGCAACGAGTGGAAAGAAGTCGATTGGCAAACGGCGCTGGAATACGTGGCGCACGGTTTGAAAAATATCAAGCACGAGCATGGCGCTGACGCCATCGCCGCGCTGGCGACGCCCCATTCGACCGTCGAAGAGCTGGTTCTGCTGCAAAAAGTTGCCCACGGCCTCGGTAGCGAGAACGTCGACTTCCGCCTGCGCCAGACTGACTTTGCGCTGGACGCGAACGTCAAGCCATGGCTGGGCATGCCGATCACCGAATTTGGCCAGATCAAGCGCGCCTTCGTCATCGGCTCGTTCCTGCGCAAGGACCACCCATTGCTGGCAACGCGTCTGCGCGCGTCCGTCAAGGGCGGCGCCAAGCTGTCGATCCTGCACGCATCCGACGATGATCAATTGATCACCATCGCCAACAAAATGATCGTCGCGCCGAATGATTGGCTGGCGGCCTTGTCCGAAGTGGTCGCAGCTGTTGCCAAGGCGAAAGAAATTGCAGCGCCTGCCGGCTTCGACGCTGTCAACGCTTCCGGCGTGGCTGTTGCCATCGCTGCCAGCCTGATGGCCGGCGACAACGGCGCCATCCTGCTGGGTAATGCGGCAACGCAACACCCGCAAGCGTCGCAACTGCATGCTGCCGCGCAATGGATCGCCGAACAGACGGGCGCCAAGCTGGGCTACCTGACGGAAGCTGCCAACACCGTGGGCGCACACCTGGTTGCAAAACCACGCGCCAACGTGCAAGCTGCCTTTGCCGTACCGAAGAAAGCTTACGTGCTGCTGCACGCCGAGCCGGAACTCGATGCTGCCAATCCACAAGCGGCCCGCGCCGCCCTGGACGGCGCCGAGATGGTCGTGGCGATGTCGGCCTTCAAGCACGGCATGGATTACGCCGATGTCTTGCTGCCGGTCGCCCCGTTCGCTGAAACCTCGGGCACCTTCGTCAATTGCGAAGGCCGCGCGCAAAGTTTCAACGGCAGCGTCAAGCCGCTGGCCGAAACCCGTCCAGCCTGGAAAGTGCTGCGCGTCCTGGGCAACATCCTGGGCCTGGCCGGTTTCGACTACGACACTTCCGAAGCGATCCGCGACGAAGCGTTTGGCTTAGATGTGACCGATCTGTCGGCACAGCTGAACAATATCGCCAAGAACGCACCGGTAGCGGCATCGTACGCCCCGGCGTCGCCTGCGCTGCAACGCATCGCCGACGTGCCGATCTACTTTGCCGACGCCCTGGTACGCCGCGCCGAACCTTTGCAGCGCACGGTCGATGGCGCCGCGCCGCAAGCGCACCTGTCCGTGGCACTGGCTGAAAAGCTGGGCATCAAGGCTGGCGACAAAGTCAAAGTGGCGCAAGGCTCCGGCAGCGCCATCCTGGTGGCGGCCATCCATGCCGGCCTGCCAGCCAATGTGGTGAAAGTGTCGGCGGCGCATGCCTCGACAGCTAGCCTGGGCGGCATGTTTGGTGACATCACAGTTGAAACAGCAGAGGGGAAAATCTGATGGCTCTGCCTGAATTTGTAAACGTCATCAACAGTAGCGGCCAGGATTTGCTGGGCGGTGCGTGGCCTTTCTTCTGGACCCTGATCAAGATCCTGTGCGTGCTGCTGCCGCTGATGGGTCTGGTTGCCTACGCGACCTTGTGGGAACGCAAGCTGATCGGCTGGATCCAGATCCGCGTCGGCCCGAACCGCGTCGGTCCGCTGGGCTTGCTGCAGCCGATCGCCGATGCGCTGAAACTCTTGTTCAAAGAGATCATCATCCCGGCCAAGGCCGCCAAGGGCCTGTTCGTGATCGGTCCGATCATGACCATCATGCCGGCCCTGGCCGCCTGGTCGGTCGTACCGTTCGGTCCGGAAGCGGTGCTGGCCAACGTCAACGCGGGCTTGCTGCTGCTGCTGGCGATTACCTCGATGGAAGTCTACGGCATCATCATCGCCGGCTGGGCCTCGAACTCGAAGTACTCGTTCATGGGCGCCATGCGCGCTTCGGCACAGATGATTTCGTATGAAATCCCGATGGGCTTCGTGATGGTCATCGTGCTGATGGTCTCGGGCAGCCTGAACTTCATCGACATCGTCGGCGGCCAGCAAATCGGCTACTTCGCCGACAAGGGCGTCAACTTCATGTCGTGGAACTGGCTGCCGCTGCTGCCGATGTTCGTCATTTACCTGGTGTCGGGCCTGGCTGAAGCCAACCGCCATCCATTCGACGTCGTCGAAGGCGAGTCGGAAATCGTCGCCGGCCACATGGTCGAGTACTCGGGCATGGCCTACGCCATGTTCATGCTGGCCGAATACGCCAACATGATCCTGATCGGCGCCCTGGCTGCGATCATGTTCCTCGGCGGCTGGTCTGCACCGTTTGCCTTCCTCGAATTCTGGGGCGGTTTCGGCGGCTTCTTCTGGCTGTTTGCGAAAACCTTCTTCATCGTGTCGGTGTTCATCTGGGTGCGCGGTACTTTCCCTCGCTACCGTTATGACCAGATCATGCGCCTCGGTTGGAAAGTGTTTATCCCGTTGACGCTGGTCTACCTGGTCTTCGTCGCTGCCTGGATGCAGACATCCTGGAATATTTGGAAGTAAGAGAGTGCATACGAATGGATAAGGTAAAAGATTTCCTCAGCAGCCTGTTGTTGGGCGAGCTGATCAAGGGCATGGCGCTGACAGGCAAGTACATGTTTTCGCGCAAGATCACGGTGCAATTCCCGGAAGAGAAGACACCGATCTCGCCGCGTTTCCGTGGCTTGCACGCGCTGCGCCGCTACCCGAACGGCGAGGAACGTTGCATCGCCTGCAAACTGTGCGAAGCAGTTTGCCCGGCGATGGCCATCACGATCGAATCGGAACAGCGTGACGACGGTTCGCGCCGCACCACGCGTTACGATATCGACTTGACCAAGTGCATCTTCTGCGGTTTCTGCGAAGAGTCCTGCCCGGTCGATTCGATCGTCGAGACGCAAATCCTGGAATACCACGGCGAGAAACGCGGGGATTTGTACTACACGAAAGAGATGTTGCTGGCCGTGGGTGACCGTTATGAAAATGACATCGCCGCTGCGCGCGCCGCCGACGCACCTTATCGCTGATGGATGCGCCGCAGCTGACAAGCTGCGGCGCGCCCCTCGTTCATCTGTACGTCTATTGGGTTTTTTATGGACTTTAAAACAATTTTGTTTTACGCCTTCGCGCTGATCTTGATTCTGGCAGCGACGCGCGTCATCACGGCCCGTAATCCGGTCCACGCAGTACTGTTCCTGGTACTGTCCTTCTTCTCCGCAGCGGGCATCTGGATGCTGCTGCAAGCTGAATTCCTGGCCATCGTGCTGGTACTGGTCTATGTCGGCGCCGTGATGGTGCTGTTCCTCTTCGTGGTCATGATGCTCGATATCAATATCGACCGCATGCGCGAAGGCTTCTGGGGCTACCTGCCATTGTCGGTGACGGTGGGCGCAATCATCGTGCTGGAAATGGCTGCCGTCCTGTGGCACGGTTTCCGCAACTTTACGCCGAGCATCGCGCCGGTGAACGTCAACCTGGGCGGCACCAAGGAACTGGGCATGCTGATCTACACGACGTATGTGTTCGCTTTCGAGATCGCTGCCGTCGTGCTGCTGGTGGCCATCGTTGCCGCTGTCGCATTGACCTTGCGCAAACGCAAGGACACCAAGCATTTCGATCCGGGCATGGCTGTGCGCGTCAAGCGTAACGACCGCCTGAAGATCATCAAGATGGACGCGGTCGTCGAGCGTCCTGCGGCTGAGCCGGACGTTAAGGAGGCACCATGACATTATCGCTCACACATTTTCTGGTCCTGGGCGCGATCCTGTTCGCAATCTCGATCGTCGGTATTTTCCTGAACCGCAAGAACATCATCGTATTGCTGATGGCAATCGAATTGATGCTGCTGGCGGTGAATATGAATTTCATCGCGTTCTCCCATTTCATGGGTGACGCGGCCGGTCAGATCTTCGTTTTCTTCATCCTGACGGTTGCCGCCGCTGAGTCGGCTATCGGTCTGGCTATTCTGGTGGTGATGTTCCGTAATCTGGATACCATCAACGTCGAAGACCTGGACAGCCTCAAAGGCTGATGTTTTTCAGACTCGATCTCTCGAATAATAACGATTAAGGTTCATCATGGCGGGGCAACTCCTCAACCCTAACCTCCTTCTTGCCGTACCGCTGGCGCCGCTGGCCGGTGCCGCGATTGCAGGTTTGCTAGGCACCCAGTTCCTGGGTAATTTGGTCGGACGCAAGACGTCGCATACCGCGACGATCCTGGGCGTACTGATAGCGTTCATCCTGTCCGTGCACACGTTGCTGGCAGTGATGGATGGCGCGACGTTCAATGGCACCATCTATAACTGGATGACGATCGGCACCCTGAAGATGGAAGTGGGCTTCCAGATCGATTCGCTGTCGGCGATGATGATGTGCGTGGTCACCTTCGTGTCATTGATGGTGCACATCTATACGATCGGCTACATGAAGGACGATGAAGGCTACAACCGCTTCTTCTCCTACATCTCGCTGTTCACCTTCTCGATGTTGATGCTGGTCATGGCCAACAACTTCCTGCAACTGTTCTTCGGTTGGGAAGCCGTGGGCCTGGTGTCTTACCTGCTGATCGGTTTCTGGTACCAGCGTCCGACGGCCATCGTGGCCAACATGAAGGCTTTCCTGGTCAACCGCGTGGGCGACTTCGGCTTCATCCTGGGCATCGGCCTGCTGCTGGCGTATGCCGGCACCATGAACTACCAGGAAGTGTTTGCCAAGAAAGACGAACTGGCGCTGCTAAGCTTGCCGGGTACCGACTGGGCCCTGCTGACGGTTGCCTGCATCTGCCTGTTCATCGGCGCGATGGGCAAATCGGCGCAGTTCCCGCTGCACGTGTGGCTGCCTGATTCGATGGAAGGTCCTACCCCGATCTCGGCACTGATTCACGCCGCGACGATGGTGACGGCCGGTATCTTCATGGTCTCGCGCATGTCGCCGCTGTTCGAACTGTCCGACACGGCACTGTCCTTCATCCTGGTGATCGGTTCCATCACGGCACTGTTCATGGGATTTTTGGGCATCATCCAGAATGACATCAAGCGCGTCGTCGCTTACTCGACGCTGTCGCAGCTGGGCTACATGACCGTCGCACTGGGCTCGTCCGCGTACTCGGTAGCCGTGTTCCACCTGATGACGCACGCATTCTTCAAGGCACTGCTGTTCCTGGGTGCCGGTTCGGTCATCATCGGCATGCACCATGACCAGGACATCCGCAACATGGGCGGCCTGCGCAAGTACATGCCAATTACCTGGATCACGTCACTGGTCGGTTCGCTGGCCCTGATCGGCACGCCGCTGTTCTCCGGTTTCTACTCGAAGGACAGCATCATCGAAGCCGTCGAAGCGACGCACATCTGGGGCGCTGGCTTTGCCCAGTTCGCCGTGCTGGCGGGCGTGTTCGTCACTGCGTTCTACTCGTTCCGCATGTATTTCCTCGTCTTCCACGGCAAGGAACGTTTCGGCCAGCCACATGCGCATGGTCACGACGACCATCACGCGCCTGCTGCCAAGCATGATTCCGACGCACACGACGAAGAAGAAGACCATGGCCACCACGGCCTGGAACCTGGCCAGAAGCCGCATGAATCCCCATTCGTGGTGTGGTTCCCGCTGGTCATGCTGGCGATTCCTTCGCTGGTCATCGGTTACTTCACCATCGGCCCGATGCTGCATGGCGATTTCTTCAAGGGCGTGATCTTCGTCGGCGAAAATCATCCAGCAATGGAAGAGTTGTCGCATGAGTTCCACGGCGCGATGGCGATGGCGATCCACGGCCTGTCGACGGCACCGTTCTGGCTGGCATTGTCCGGCGTGGTGGCAGCCTACTACTGCTACATGGTCAACCCGCGCGTACCAGCTTGGTTCTTTGCCAAGTTCCACGCGATCCACACCTTGCTCGACAACAAGTACTACATGGACAAGTTCAATGAAGTCGTGTTCGCCGGCGGTGCCCGCTTGCTGGGCAATGGCCTGTGGAACTTCGGTGACAAGAAGCTGATCGATGGCCTGCTGGTCAACGGTAGCGCCAAGGTCGTCGCCTGGCTGTCCTCGCTGTCGCGAGGCTTGCAGACCGGCTACATCTATCACTATGCATTCGTGATGATCCTGGGCGTGCTGGGCTTCCTGATCTATTTCCTGCCATTCTGGCCCGCTAAGTAAGCTGACCTGATAAAAGAATACTGAGAACCATGATGCAGTCTACGATTTCTACACTACCTCCTTACCTGAGTCTGTCGATCTGGGTGCCGATTATTTGCGGCGTCCTGGTCTTGGCTCTCGGCCGTGACAGCAAAGCGGGCTTTACCCGCTGGCTGTCACTGGCTGGCGCGGTGCTCAGCATGCTGTGCACCTTGCCGCTGATCCAGCATTTCGACAACGCCGCGCACGGCATGCAATTCGTCGAAAAGGCACCGTGGATTGAAACCTTCAATATCTGGTACTCGCTGGGTATCGACGGCCTGTCGCTGTGGTTCATTCCACTGACGGCGTTCATCACGGTCATCGTCGTTATTTCCGCTTGGCAAGTGATCGAGAAGCGCATCGCCCAGTACATGGGTGCCTTTTTGATCCTGTCGGGCCTGATGATCGGCGTGTTCTGCGCGCTCGACGGCTTGCTGTTCTACTTCTTCTTTGAAGCGACCCTGATACCGATGTTCATCATCATCGGTATCTGGGGCGGCTCGAACCGCGTGTACGCGTCGTTCAAGTTCTTCCTGTACACCTTCTTCGGTTCGCTGCTGACCCTCGTTGCCATCATCTACCTGCGCAACGTGTCGGGCACCTTCGACATCCTGGCTTGGCATCAGTTCAAGCTGTCGATGAACGAGCAGATCTTCATCTTCCTGGCCTTCCTGATGGCTTTCGCGGTGAAAGTGCCGATGTTCCCGGTCCATACATGGCTGCCGGACGTCCACGTGGAAGCGCCTACGGGCGGCTCCGCCGTGCTGGCCGCCATCATGCTGAAACTGGGCGCGTATGGTTTCCTGCGTTTTTCGCTGCCAATCACGCCAGACGCCAGCCACTACCTGTCGGGCTTCATGATCACCTTGTCGCTGATCGCCGTGATCTACATCGGTCTGGTTGCCCTGGTGCAAACGGACATGAAAAAACTGGTCGCCTATTCGTCGATCGCGCACATGGGTTTCGTCACCCTGGGCTTCTTCATGTTCAACGACATCTCGGTGCAGGGCGGTATCGTGCAGATGGTGTCGCACGGCTTTATCTCCGGCGCGATGTTCCTGTGCATCGGCGTGCTGTATGACCGTATGCATACCCGCAACATCGCCGACTACGGCGGCGTCGTGAACCGCATGCCTAAGTTTGCCGCCTTCTTCGTGCTGTTCTCGATGGCCAATTGCGGCTTGCCAGCGACCTCCGGCTTCGTCGGCGAGTTCATGGTGATCCTGGGCGCGGTGCAATACAACTTCTGGATTGGCTTGCTGGCTGCAACGGCACTGATCTGGGGCGCGGCGTATTCGCTGTGGATGGCCAAGCGCGTGGTGTTCGGCAAGATCACGAACAAGCATGTGGCCGAATTGACCGACATCAACAAACGTGAATTCTTCATGCTTGCTGTGCTGGCCATCGCCGTGCTCGTGATGGGTCTGTACCCAGCCCCGTTCACCGACACGATGCAAACTTCGGTTGCCGACCTGCTGCAGCATGTCGCCATCAGCAAGTTGCCTTAAATAGAAGACCGATAACATGACTAATGCACCTAATCTGGTACCGCTGTACGCGGAAATCTTTCTGCTGATCGCCACGTCGGCGCTTTTGCTGATCGATATGTTCTTGCCTGCGGCGAAGCGTTCGATCACCTACGCGCTGTCCTTGCTGACCCTGGCCGGCTGCGCCTTGCTGACCGTGGGCGACTTCAACGCGGGCACCACCGTCTACACGTTCCACAATATGTTCGTGTCGGACCCGATGTCGCAGCTGCTGAAACTGTTCTCGTACGGCGCCGTGGCGCTGACCCTGATCTACTCGCGTGCCTATGCCACCGACCGCAACATGCTGTCGGGCAACCTGGGCGGCGAGTTCTACGTGCTGGCCCTGTTTGCACTGCTGGGCCAGATGATCATGATCTCGGCCAATAACTTCCTGATCATCTACCTGGGTCTGGAATTGATGTCGCTGTCGCTGTACGCGCTGATTGCGCTGCGCCGTGATAACGCCAAGGCGACGGAAGCGGCCATGAAATACTTCATCCTGGGCGCGCTGGCCTCCGGTTTCATGTTGTACGGTATCTCGATGCTGTACGGCGCTTCCGGTACGCTGGACCTGGGCGAACTGCGCGTGGCGCTGGAAAACGGCAAGACCAACGGCACCATCATGGTCTTCGGCCTGGTATTCCTGGTTGCCGGCCTGGCCTTCAAACTGGGCGTCGTGCCATTCCACATGTGGGTGCCTGACGTGTATCAAGGTTCGCCAACGGCCGTGACGTTGCTGCTGGGCGGCGCGCCGAAACTGGCTGCGTTTGCCATCTGCCTGCGTTTGCTGGGCGAGGGCTTGCTGCCGATGGCGCATGACTGGCAGCAAATGCTGCTGGTACTGGCCGTGATGTCGCTGGCGATCGGCAACTTCACTGCGATCGCGCAAACCAACTTGAAGCGCATGCTGGCATACTCGACCATCGCGCAAATGGGCTTCGTTCTGCTGGGTCTGCTGTCCGGTACCGTTGATGGTCCGGCCAACACCCTGAACGCGGCTGGCGCGGCCACCGCCTATGGCGCTTCGATGTACTACGTCATCACCTACGTGTTTACCACGCTGGGTACCTTTGGCGTGATCATGTTGCTGGCACGTAATGGTTTCGAAGCAGAAGAACTGGCCGACTTCAAGGGCCTGGGCAAACGCAGCCCGATCTTCGCGCTGGTCATGACCCTGTTCATGTTCTCGCTGGCCGGCGTACCGCCGCTGATGGGCTTCATGGCCAAGTACTCGGTGCTTGCTTCCGTGATGGCGACGGGCCAGCTGTGGCTGACCATCGCTGCCGTGCTGTTTTCGCTGATCGGCGCCTTCTACTACCTGCGCGTCGTGAAAATGATGTGGTTTGACGAGCCAACGGACAGCAATGCCCTGGTCGTGCACGGCGACATGCGCGTGGCGCTGGCACTGAACGGCGTGTTTGTCCTGGCCCTGGGCGTGATGCCTAACAGCATCCTGGCTGCCTGCGCTTCGGCCATCAGCAAGACTCTGGCGTCTTGATCGATGGATGTCACCGTCTCGAGCTGGCTAGTGATCGCCCTGGCTATCCTGGGCGCCAACCTGCCATTCTTTAACGAGAAGCTGTTTGCCGCCGTGCCCTTGAAAAAGGTTGCGCCGGAAGGGCAGCGCTGGCGCAAGCCGCTGGCACTGCGCCTGCTGGAGATGGTGATACTGTATTTCATCGTCGGCGCCGTGGCGTTCGCGCTCGAAGCGCGCATCGGCAACGGTTTCCCGCAAACCTGGGAGTTCTACGCCATCACCGGCTGCCTGTTCCTGGTGCTGGCCTTCCCGGGCTTTGTCGCACGCTACCTGCGCAAGCACCGCTAGAACGCCTGACCAAACCTACTGCGCGTCGCGATTTGCGGCCTCCGATGCTCACTGTACTCAAGCACAGTTCCGCTTCTCAGCCACAAATCACTGCCGCTCGCTACGGTTTTGTCAGTGTTCTACCTACCGAAAGCGGCGCCTCTGGCGCCGTTTTTTTATTCAACCAAGGAAATGCATGGATATGAATCTGAATGAAACCAAGGTGGACGGCGAGATCGTCTACAGCGGCGGCTTCCTGCAGGTGCAGCGCGACCGCGTCACCTTGCCTGACGGTAAGATCACGGCGCGCGAATTCATCCTGCACCCGGGCGCCGTCGTCATCCTGCCGCTGCTGGACGACGGCACGGTGCTGATGGAACGCCAGTTCCGCTATCCGCTGGACCGCGTGTTTATTGAATTCCCTGCTGGCAAGATCGATGCGGGTGAGGATCACCTCGCCTGCGCCCAGCGCGAATTGCTCGAAGAGACGGGCTACACGGCGACGCACTGGCAATTTGTATCCACCATCCACAACGCCATCGCCTATTCGGACGAGCATTTGGAACTGTTCCTGGCACGCGGCCTGGTGGCCGGTGAACGCCAGCTCGACGACGGCGAATTCCTGGAAACTTTCACGGCCACCGTGCCGCAACTGCTGGAGTGGGTCAAGGATGGTACGATCACCGACGTGAAGACCGTCATCGGCATCTTCTGGCTCGACAAGATTACCAGCGGCGCCTGGCAAGTAGACTAATATTACACGCATGCGCCTGCCGATCTTCCTGCTGTTAGCCAGTGCCGCCCTGGGTGTGCAGGCACAGGCGCAGGCGCGTACGCCGTTCCAGGTGCGCTGCGAAGACACCATTAACAAGACGGTGTCCGTCCTGACGGCGCAGCAGAACGGTTACAGCATCGACACGCATCTGCCCTACAGGGCGCTGACCGTCATGAAGGGCGTAGCGCGCCAGAACACCTGGGTGCTGGGCCTGACCAAGACCGATTCGCGTGTCGCCATTGCCCTGGCCGGCCCCATGCTGCAAGACCCAGCCAGCGGCTATGAATGCGTGGCGCCGCAGATTACCGTGTCGCTCACGTATGCGCCCGTGGTGATCTATATCGGACGCGAGTTCGCGCCCGGCAGCTGCGCGTATGATGTGATACTCGCGCATGAGTTGCGGCACATGCAGACTTATATGCAGCATTTGCCCAGAGTGGAAAAGACCGTGCGCGCTGCGCTGGCCAAGCGCTTCGAGGCCCGGCCCCTGTACGCGCCCAGCGGCACGGCCAAGGCGGCGCTGGCGCGTGAGATCGATACGGGCTGGTTGCCGTATATCAAGGCAGAAATGCGCAAGGTGGAAACCTTGCAGGCAGCCATTGATTCTGCGCAAGAATATGCGCGCCTGGGCAAGGCTTGCAACGGCGAGATCCAGAACATCCTGGCGGGCAAGGCAGCGCCCGCCAACTAGACAAGGAATGGCATGACAGTAGCAGCACCGAACACCGTCCGATACTTTGCGCTGATCCCCGCCGCCGGCGTGGGCGCGCGCATGGAGGCGGGCAGTCCCAAGCAATACTTGCCCATCGCCGGCAAACCCATGCTGCGCCACGCACTCGACGCTTTTATCGCCTGCCCCCTGATCGCGCATACGTATATCGTCGTCAGTCCCGACGATGGCCTGATCGATGGCCTTGTGCCAGATCAAGATGTGACGGTGCTGCGCTGCGGCGGCGCCACGCGCATGGAAACCATTTTGAATGCCCTGCAGGCGCTGCAGGGCAGCATCGCCGCGCACGACCAGGTACTGGTGCACGACGCGGCCCGGCCCGGCCTGACGCCGGCGCTGATCGAAAAACTCATCACCGGGGTGGGCGAGCATCCGGCCGGTGGCTTGCTGGCCTTGCCCGTGGTCGATACCGTCAAACGGGCAGGGCAAGGTGCGGGGTCAGGCAACTTGTCGGCGCAGACGGTGCCGCGCGATGGCCTGTGGCTGGCGCAGACGCCACAAATGTTCAGCTATGCCTTGCTGCTGCGAGCCCTGGCGCAAGCGCCCGATCCGCAAGCCATCACGGACGACGCCAGCGCCGTCGAAGCGCTGGGCCTGGCGCCAAGACTGATCGAGGGCCACCCGCGCAACCTGAAAGTGACCCTGCCGCGCGACATCCACACGGCCGAGCTGTATTTGGCCAATTCTTGGCCCATCCCAGCATTTGAAAGAGACACATGAGCACAAGCACACCCGTACTTCCCTTCCGTATCGGCCAGGGCTATGACTGCCACGCGCTGGTGGAGCACCGCGACCTGATCATCGGCGGCGTGAAAATCCCCCATCACCTGGGCTTGCTGGGTCACTCCGACGCCGACGTGCTGCTGCACGCCATCACGGACGCACTGTTCGGCGCGGCCGCGCTGGGCGACATCGGCCGCCACTTCCCCGACACGGACGCGCAATTCAAGGGCGCCGATTCACGCACGCTGCTGCGCGAAGCCGTGCGCCGCGTGCAAGCTACCGGTTATGTGATCGGCAATATCGACGCCACCATCATCGCCCAGCGCCCGAAGATGGCGCCGCACATCGCCGCCATGTGCGCCAACGTGGCCGAAGACCTGGGTGTATCGGTCGGGCAGGTCAACATCAAGGCCAAGACGAATGAAAAGCTGGGCTACCTGGGCCGCGAGGAAGGCATCGCGGCCGAAGCGGTGGCCTTGCTGCTGCGCGCCTGAGCACTGAGCACTGAGCATTGACCACTGACCATCGTAGCAACCACTGACAGGAGACACCAATTCATGCGACGCCCAATCAGCATCTTGCTTGCTCTGGCATTTTCCACCACGCCATTCGCCCACGCCGAACTGGCCGCGAGCGGCGAGCCGGCTGCCGCAAAACAGGGCTGGCGCGCCGTCACCGTGGCCGAAGGCGTGCGCCAGCCATGGGGCATCGCCTGGCTGGGCGAGGGCCGTGCACTGGTCACCAGCAAGCAGGGCACCTTGCATCTGCTCAATGGCAAGAAATTCGAGGACGTGGCGCTGGAAGGCATGCCCGCCGTCTTTACGGGCGGGCAGGGCGGCTTGCTCGATATCGTGATCCACCCGCAAGATGCGGGCAAGGCGACGCCGCGCGTGTACATGACGGTCTCTACAGGCAACAATGACGCCAACCGCACGACCCTGGTGCGCGGCGTGTTCGACGGCAAGAAGGTGACGGGCATCCAGACCCTGTTCAAGGTATCGACCGACAAGAGCGGCGGCCAGCATTTCGGTTCGCGCCTGCTGTGGCTGCCGGACGGCACTTTGCTGATGAGCGTGGCCGATGGCGGCAATCCGCCGCTGCGCATCGGTGACCGCCTGGCGCGCGAGCAGGCGCAAAACCTGGCCACGCATCAGGGTTCCATCCTGCGCCTGTCGGACGAGGGCAAGCCTGCGCCCGGCAATCCTTTGGCCGCCAGGGGCGCCTTGCCGGAAATCTGGTCGATGGGCCACCGCAACGTGCAGGGCCTGGCGCTCGACCCTGTTTCCGGCCGCGTGTGGGCCACGGAGCACGGCCCGTATGGGGGCGACGAACTGAACCTGGTGGTGGCGGGCGGCAACTATGGCTGGCCGCTGCAAAGTTATGGCGCCGACTACAAGACGCATGAACCCGTCGGCAGGCACGAGGTGGCCGGCATGCTCAATCCAAGCGTGGCCTGGGTGCCATCGCCGGCGCCGTCGGGGCTGGCCGTCTACACTGGCGACAAGATTGCCGCCTGGCGCGGCAGCGTTTTCAGCGGCGGCCTGGCGGCCAAGGACATCCGCCGCGTCGCCGTCGATGCAAATGGCAAGGTGACAGGGCAGGATCGGCTGGCCATCGGTGCGCGCGTGCGCGACGTGCGCCAGGGGCCGGATGGCTACCTGTATGCGCTGACCGATGAAGAGAATGGGCGCTTGCTGCGCATCGTGGCGCAGTAGCACGCCGGGCGCCATCTTCGCTTAAGATGGCGCCTTTGCTCAGAAAGAGGTGGCGGCATGACTCGTGACACTTATGCATACCGGCATGTCGCCGTTGAATCGCGCGCGATTAATGGCCGTGTAGAAATGCGCCCCGTGCCGGGCCAGGCGTTTTCGCCCGAGCTGGCCGTGCAGTGTTCGCGCCGCCTGGTCGACGTGCAGCGCTATCGCTTGGGCAGCCGCTTTTTGCTGTTCGCCAAGCTGACGGACCGCCTGGGCGGTACGCCATTCTTGTATGCGTATCACGCCGATGCGGACGTGCCGATGACGCCGGCCGAGGTGAAGAAATTCCTGGGCGAATTTCGCCGCGGCCGCATCTGAACGTTTTTTGATGTAAGAGGTTCGGCGCGATCAGCAGGGGGCCAGCAAGGCCGTCAGGGGCATGATGGCATTCCTGAAAGACTGGGCCAGTGTTTTTAACCGGTCCGTATACAATTGCTGCAGGCAGATATCGTTGTCAATCATTTTTACCGGTCGGCATGAAACAAGAAAAAACAGCTGAGACAGGCAAGGCAAAAACGGGCCGGCCGCGCACTTTTGATGCGGACGAGGCGCTCGATTGCGCCATGAAGGTGTTCTGGGAAAAGGGCTATGAAGGCAGTTCCCTGCCCGAGCTGACGAAAGCCATGGGCATGAACCGGCCCAGCCTGTATGCCGTCTTCGGCAACAAGGAGCAATTATTCCACAAGGCGCTGGAGCGCTACAGTGACACGCGCATGTGCTTTTTCGATGCGGCGCTGGAGCAGCCGACGGCGCGCCAGGTGGTCGAAGCGTTGCTGACGCAATATGTCGATGCGCAAACCATGCCCGACGGCCCGCACGGCTGCATGGGCGTGAATGCGGCGCTGGCCTGCAGCGACGATGCCTTGCCGATCCGCGATGAATTGTTTGCGCGCCGCCTGCGCGGCGAGATCAAGCTGCGCGACCGGCTGCGCCGCGCCAGGGACGAGGGCGATTTGCCGCCCGATTCCTGCCCCGAGCAGCAGGCGCGCTTTGTCGTGACCTTATCGCAGGGCATGGCGATACAGGCCGCCGCTGGCGTGTCGCGAGAGCAGTTGCAGCAAATGGTGGCGCTGCTGCTGCGCAACTGGCCGTTGTAGCGTCGCGTTTTACCCTGCCTGGTCGATGCTCTTGGCCAGGTCGCTGGGCGCCTTGCGCCGCCACGCGGCCGTCAGGGTGGCGGCCAGCATGTCCAGTTCGGCGTCCGCCAGGCGCACCGTGATGCCCGCCAGGCGCTCGCCCCACCAGAGTTTCTCGCAGCAGGTGGGCGTGATGACGGTGGCGATATGCGCCGCTTCCGCATCGAGCAGCACGTTGATGTGCTCGTCGTCGGGCAGGGTGGCAAAGATCTTCCCGCCCACGCGGAACGCCGGACGGTCGTGGTGTTCTTCCTCTGTGGCGTCGGGAAACGACAGTGCCAGATAGCGTAGTTCTTCCAGGTCGACCATTTCCTCTTACCTCCTCATCGGATAGATAGTAGCGTAACTGCATTTTGCCATGCTGTTTCGCCCCGTGGTGTAGCCGTGCGCGAAAAGAAATACGCAAGATGCGACAGTGGCGGCGCCGTTTGTGGTGCTTGCGCGACACCTTCCAGGCTACCGCCAGTGCCGCAGCGCCCGCGCCGCAGGGCTGTGGCGGGGGTTTTCTCTCGTTAGGCATATTATTGCCAGAAAAATATCTTTGATGATAAAAAATAATTTCTTGCGGGGAAATTAAGCTAAAATAGCTTCAACGTTTTGCCTGACCCGTCAATTGTCTGGTTTTGTCCCGGGAACCCGAACCCTTTCCAGGATGCTTGCAGTGCCGCCATGGCGCGCTGCAAGTCCGCGATGTTGCGCGGAAAGCCATCCCCGACCGCTCATCCTTGCAATTTCCTAGCGCTTCGCCTACACGCCTCAATGCAGCGTGTATTGAGCTCAAGCGCCCGCACGCCTGTTGCGCCTACTGAATACTTATTGGACTCGATACCATCATGAAAAACTTGCCTAAAATCGCCCTGTCGCTGATCGCTGCCGGTGTGTTTGCCCACGCGAACGCCAGCACCATCACCCTCTCCACCGGCTACTCGAACGCAGGCGCGCAAACGTCTGCCGCCGCCTACCAGACGGTGGTAAATGCCGCCGTGGCCACGCCGGGCGCCGGCTATGGCTCGACGAGCATCGCCAGCTATAACAACGTCGACAATAGCAGCCTGTTCGGCAGCGGCACGAACATCGCCTTCAAGTCGGTAATCAATTTTGGTGTCAGCGCGGCCGATGCGGGCGCCTGGAGCTTCCGCAGCGGCGTTGATTTCGGCAAGGGCGGCGCCCTGTTCCTCGACGGCGTGGCGCTGGACTTCAAGAGCAGCGACCTGTGGTGGGCTGGCAACTACAATAGCAGCAGCCAGTTCCTCGGCGGTTCGAGCACCTTGTCGGCCGGCAATCATACCCTGAGCATCTTCGGCCTGGAAGGCTGCTGCGACGGCGGCCAGCAAGTGCAGTTCAAGGCGGGCAACAGCAATTTCACCAGCTTTGCCAGCACCGATGGCCTGGTGTCGGCCGTGCCGGAACCGTCGACTTATGCCATGCTGCTGATCGGTCTGGGCCTGCTGGGCCTCACCGCACGGCGCAAGCAGGACGTCAAGTTCTGATTTGATTGACGACGTCTCCGCGCCTGAAGGCGCAGGCTAAAAAGCCCGCCGGTCTGCAAGGACACGGCGGGCTTTTCACGTCAGGCGCTTTGCCTACTCGTCGCTGTCGTCGGCGGCGTCCCCTTTGGCAGCCTTGCCGCGCTCGGCATCGACGCCACGTTGCAGGGCGGCCGCCTCGCGCAAGAAGGCGTCCGTCGTGTGGTTCGGGCTCAAACGCAGTGCCGGCGGGTAGATCACCGACATATACGGTTCGTCAGCCAGGCGGCCACTGATCTGCAAGTTGCTCAGCAAAATCAAGGTCGAGCCGATGATGGCCAGCAGCATGGCAACGAGGGCGAAGCGGCGCGGATGCTGCGGCTTGATCGTGCACAAATGGTAGTAGATCATGCAGCCTACAATGACGATGAACATATGCCGTCCGTAGCGCGTCAGCACTTCCAGCGATAGTGCATACGCCAGCACATTGCTGCCCAGTTCCCATGCTTCCATGGCCAGCAAGCCGCAGCCGATGATGAACACATGGCGGCCGAAGCGCGCCGTGTGGCCGAACAGGCGGTTCGCCACGGCCCAGATCGACGCCCACACGAGGCCGCCGCCGAGCGCATACGCGATGAGGATCAGGTAGGAAATGGGCTCGAACGCTTCCGCGTCACCCAGCCAGTTGCTGAAGGCGGCCGAGATGCCGATCATGGCCAGGCCAGCGGTGGCAGGGCGCAAGCCTTCCCAGTTGTGCATGGTCGTGTCGCTCAGTTCGGGCGCCACCGGATGGTCGCTGGCACGCACGCGCAAGCGCGTGTGGCCCAGGCGCACGATGCTGTTGCCGCTTAATGCCACTTGCGCCTGGCGCTGGCCGGCGTGGATCACGCCGTTATGGCTGCCCAGGTCGCGCAGCAGCAGGCCGCCTGCGCCGTCGTCCTCGACGATGGCGTGCGCTGCGGCCGTGTGCGCGTCGTCGAGGATGAAGTCGTTGTCGTAGCCGCGGCCGATGCGGATCGGCAAGGCAGCGATGCGCTGGCGCTGCTGCACTTCGCCATTCTCGGTCACGATTTCAATGTAATAGGGCGCTTTCATGGCTTTTTGGCACTTTCCCGCGACAGCGCTTCGAGGAAGGTGCGGCTCACGCGCATGCCGTTGGCGTAGGACACGCCGCGCGCATCGATGCGGCTTTGCAGGTTCATCAGTGGTTCATCGGTGCTGGCGGCCAGCAGGGCAAAATCGTACAGGCCGGTAAATTTGCGGTAGGCGCGCACGCACATGACGGCGCGCAGGGGCAGGCTCTTGTTCTTGACGAACTGTTCGATGCAATGGGGGCCCGTCAGGTTGGTGCTCTTGTAGCTGCCGAAGCTTTCATTCTTGAACGAGGCGCTGGCCAGCTCGGAAAAGCGCAGGGCGCCCAGTTCGCTGCTGCGCAGGAACTCGTGGCGCATCGACACTTGCCCCGTCTGCAGGGCGCCGGAAATGAAGATGGCGGACTCCATGGCGCAACTGGTGTTGTCGATCGTGTAGGGCTTGTCGGACTTCACGTTGGAGCGGCCCCAGCAGCGCATCTGGTCCGATTCGCGCACGGGCACGCGGTATGGGCCCATGGCTTTCAGGCTCAGGGGCGAGTCCAGCAGGCGCGCCAGCATCACTTCCTGGTGCGCCAGCAGCTGCGCCGTCACCAGCGGCTTGAAGTCCTTCGGTGGCTTGCCCTGCGTGCCTACCTTGTCCAGCAATTGCTGGGCGTAGCGGGCCGGCACGAGAAAGCTGACCAGCTCGCCATCGAGGCGTTTCGAGACATTGATGCCGGCTACGTCGCCGCTGGCCGTCACACTGGGGCCGCCGCTCATGCCGGCATTGATCGGCCCCGTAAACATCAGTTGATCGTAAAAACTGCGCGTGACGACGCCGTTGTACGAACCTTCCGAGATGGCGAAGCCGAGGTCCAGCGGATTGCCCATCGAATACAGGTATTGCCCTTGCGTCAGGGGCGCCAATTGCTCCGGCATCTTGAAAAAGCCCGTGCCGTGGCGGTTCACGCGCAGCACGGCCAGGTCGTGCAGCACGTCGACGGCCAGCAATTCCACATTGCCGCGCTGGCCGCTGGTGTCGACCCATTCGCCCACATAGGTATCCGGGTCGAGCGCGAATTGCGACACCACATGATAGTTGCTGACCACCAGGTCGCCCGTGCCGATCAGGAAGCCCGAGCCCACGGACGACTGCGTGCGGCCGTTTTTCAGCAGCACGCGCACTTGCAGGATGTCGGCGCGCGCCGCCGTGTACAGCTTTTGCGCGGCCGAGGACGGCGGCGGCAGGGCCGCATGCTCGGTAGCGGCGGGCGCGGCGGTGGCCTGCGGCGGCTTGGCGGGGGGCGTCGATGAAGGGGAGGCTGCGGCGGTGGATGCGACCGGGGCCGCGTGTGCGCCTGCGGCAGCGCACAGGCTGGCCAGCAAGAAGGCGAAGTTAGATAATTTCATGCATCCTTTGTGCTTGAGCAGGAGCGCAGCTGGCGCGGGCCGCCGTGGCAGCCCGGGGAGATTACAGGGCGCCGTCTTCCAGCGCCGGCGCCGTGTCCGGCGTCATCATATGGCCCAGCTTGCTTTGCTTGGTATTCAGGTAGTGCTGGTTGAAGGCGTTGCGGTTGACCAGCAGCGGCACCCGTTCGGCCACCGGGATGCCCAGCGCTTCCATGGCCGCGATCTTGCGCGGATTGTTGGTCATCAAGCGCAGGCTTTGCACGCCGAATTGCGCAAACATGGGCTTGCACAGCGTGTAGTTGCGCGCGTCGGCCTTGAAGCCCAGCTGCTCGTTCGCCTGCACCGTGTCGGCGC
Source organism: Janthinobacterium woesei (assembly GCF_051380875.1). NCBI lineage: Bacteria > Pseudomonadati > Pseudomonadota > Betaproteobacteria > Burkholderiales > Oxalobacteraceae > Janthinobacterium > Janthinobacterium woesei. Next base: position 34,223 of record NZ_JBNYXW010000023.1, on the reverse strand, counting down.
CCGCTTCCTGCAGGCGGTAGGCGCGGATCTTGTTGATCAGGCCGATGCCGCGTCCTTCCTGGCGCAAGTACAGCAAGATGCCGCGGCCTTCCTCGGCGATGCGCTTCAGGGCGCCTTCGAGCTGGGCACCGCAGTCGCAGCGCTGCGAAAACAGCACGTCGCCCGTCAGGCACTCGGAATGCACGCGCGCCAGCACCGCTTCGCCGTTGCCAATATCGCCCAGCACCATGGCCAGGTGTTCCTTGCCCGTGGCGTGTTCGACAAAGGCGTGCAAGGTGAACTGGGCCCACGGCGTCGGCAGAGCGCAGGAAGTCGTGTAATCCAATTCGCCTGTCGCCAGGATGTCTGCGCCGCTTTGCATGGTTGTGCTCATATAAGTAATTATCAAAAATAAAAGGCGCGCGACACCACTCCGGTGCCGGCGCGCCTTGCCATCATACCAAAAACCAGGGAAACGTTTTCCCTGGTTGCCATTCGGTCGTTGCAATGTCTGGTGATAAGTCTTACTTAGGGACACTTCCTCCTTTTACAAGGTGAATTGCTGGCTTTATCTGCCGAATGCCGCCGCCAGTGCGCGCAAGGCACAATGGCGGCGTCGACAGCTACGGGTCATCAGCTGCCGATGCGTCCGCCGTCGTTCTTGGTGATCACGATGGTGGCCGAGCGGGGACGCTTGCCGGCGCCATAACCGGTGTTGGCCGGCCACTGGCTCGTGTATTTGGACGGGTCGCCGATATTGGCTAGCGCGGTGTTTTCGCCCGGATGCTGGATGTTGATGAACATGGTCTTGCCATCGGGCGTTTCGCTGATGCCCGTGATTTCCGAGCCGACCGGTCCCACCAGGAAGCGCTTGAGCGTGTCGGCGGTGGGTTTCTTGCCGATGAAGGTGTCGACCGCCAGGTTGCCGCCGGCCGCCGTGGCGTAGTTCAGGGTGGACTTGGCGCCGTCGCCGACCTTGCCGGGGATGGCCGCTAGCATCATGCAGTTGGTCACATCCGTGTACGCGCCATCGTCGGTCTGGATCCAGCAGATGCCCGTGTAGGGGCTGAAGGCCAGGCCGTCCGGGCTCGAGAAATCCTGGTCGGCCGTCAGGTTCGACAGGTTGATCTTGCTGGCGTCGGCGCCGCTCTCGGCGCCAAACAGGTAGACATCCCAGGTAAAACTGGTGGCCGCGGCCGCGCCTGTGCCTTCCTTGAAGCGGATGATGTGGCCGTTCGGATTGCCGTTCTGCGCGCTGCTGCCTTTCATGTCCGTGTAGGCGCGCGGATTGGCGCTGTCCGGCGCCAGCTGCGACGAGCCGCTCGGATTGACGGTGCGGTTCGAGTTATTGGTCAGCGTGTAGTAGATCTCGCCATTGGCCGGGTTGACCGAGCACCATTCCGGACGGTCCATCTTCGTCGCGCCCACGGCGTCGGCCGCCAGGCGGGCATTGACCAGCACATCGGCCAGGTCGGCGAACTTGTAGGCGCTGTAAGCCTGGATCAGCGCGTTCGACATGGCCAGCTCGATCCACTGGCCCGTGCCGTCGGCGGCCAGCTTGGCCACGTACAGCTTGCCCGAATCGAGGTATTTGTCGCCGGTGGCCATGCGGTCGGCCGGGTTGGCGTCCGCGGCGGCCCAGACGGCGGTCGTGACGAACTTGTAGATGTATTCGTTGCGCGAATCGTCGCCCATGTAGACGGCCAGCTGCTGGCCCACGGTCGGTACGCTGAAGGCGGCGCTTTCGTGCGCGTAGCGGCCCAGCGCCGTGCGCTTGCTGATGGCGCGGGTCTTGTCGTACGGGTCCATCTCGACGATGTAGCCCATGCCATTCAATTCATTGCGGTAGTCGTCGCTGCCGTTGTTTGATGCGCCAATCTTGCTCAGGTTCCAGCGTGCGTACTTGTCGTCGCTGCCGCCCGTTTCCCAGCCGTGGCGCGAGGCGCCGCCCTGGCTGCGGCCATAGCGGTTCAGCGAAGCCACGGACTTGTCGCCGCGCGCCGCATTGTCGGTGGCCGAGCGGGTGAAGTAGCCGGCCCAGTTTTCTTCGCCGGAGAGGTAGCTGCCCCATGGTGATTTGCCCGTGCCGCAGTTGTTGATGGTGCCGCGCGTCTTGGTGCCGGTTGGCGAATACTTGGTCACCACGAGGGCGTTGCCGCGTACTGGGCCCGCAATCTCGATGTCCGTCAGCGGCGTGACGCGGCGGTTGAAAACGGAATTGTTGACGGTGGCCCAGGCGCTGCCCGTCTTTTTGACTTCAACCACGCTCAGGCCGTGGACGGCCACTTCCTTGTCGACTTCGGCGGCGGGGCGTGGCAGCGAGGTGGTGCCGCCATTCACGTGCAGGAAGTGCGAGGACAGTTTTTCGTCGGTGGTCGCTTCGTGGTTCATCGCCAGCAAGCCCCGTTCGGCGCCGGACGCCAGCGGCGCGCCGGCGGCGGATAGACCGTAGTATTCCATGCCGTCGTGGTGGTCGCCGGCGCGGTTATCGAAATCGGTATCGCTGCCGTCGTTCTTGTAGGCTGGCGTGGCTGCGCGCAGCGAGTCGCCCAGCGCATACAGGGCGGTGGCCGTGTAGCCGGCCGGCACCGACACGACGTCGGCCAGGCTTTTCGGCACGGCGGTGAAGGCCAGCAGTTTTTCGGGTGTCGGCGTGACGGCGGCCGCATCGCTGCCGCCGCCGCAAGCGGACAGGCCCATCGAACCCATGACGGCGGTAGCGGCCGTGACGGCGCTGCCGCGCAGCCAGTTGCGGCGGCTTAGGCGGGCGTTCAGGATGCTGTTGAAATGGTTGTCTTGGGACGCGTTGCTATCAATGTCGTTCAGATCGGTGGCGCTGATGGCCAGATCGTTGAGCTTGTTCATGGGCTGCGATGTCCTGTGGTTGCGTGATCAAATGGCAACCGCATGATAGTCAGTGTATGTGACCGCGCGATGTCAGCTTGATGACAAAACGGTGATAGGCTGCCGACCGGGCGGACCGCGTGCGTAACGGGCCCGTTCGCTCAGGCAGCCCTCGGCCTTATTTGACCTTGCGAAAACCGCGCTCGACCAGCAACAGCATGCCGCCGAAGATGGACAGGTTCTTCAGGAAGTTGGTCAGCTGGTTCTGGAACTGGGCCGCATCGGCGCTCCAGAAGGCGTGGAAGACGACGCTGGTGGGGATCAAAAACAGCGCCAGTGCCAGCGCCGCCCAGCGCGCCTGCCAGCCTGTAATCAAGAGCAAGCCGCCGCCCACTTCCAGCGCGATGACGCCCACCAGCAAGATGTTCGCCAGCGGCAAGCCCATGCTGGACATGTAGCCGGCCACGCCGGCAAAGCCACTGATCTTCAGCAAGCCCGAGACAAAGAACAGCACGCCAAGGGCGGCGCGGCCGATGGGCAGCAGCAGGGTAGTTTTGTTTTCCATGATTATTTCCTTTTCTTTATATTGATCAATTAAATTATTTAGGCAGGTCGAACAGCAGGAACTCGGCGTCTTCCGCCTGCGTTAACGTCACGGCCGCCTCGTGCGTCAGCTTCAGCGCATCGCCTGTTTTCAGCGGCACGCCGTTGACTACCAGGCTGCCGCGGATCAGGTGCACATAAGCGCTGCGGCCTTCGCTCAGCACATGTTCGATCTGCTCGCCTTCCTGCATGATGCTGGCGTAGATGGCCGCGTCCTGGTGGATCAGCACGGAACCCTGGCGGCCGTCACCGGAGGCGATCAGGCGCAATTTGCCGCGTTTGCTGTCCGGCGTGAAGTGCTTCTCTTCATAGCTGGGGGCAATGCCCGTCACGTTTGGCTGGATCCAGATCTGCAGGAAATGCAGGCCGTCCGTGGCGGAATGGTTGAACTCGCTATGGCGCACGCCGTTGCCGGCGCTCATGCGCTGCACATCGCCGTAGTGCAGGACGGAACCGGTACCCATGCTGTCCTTGTGTTCGAGCGCGCCGTCGAGCACATACGAGATGATCTCCATGTCGCGGTGGCCGTGCGTGCCAAAACCCTGGCCCGGCGTGACGCGGTCTTCATTGATCACCAGCAAGGGACCAAAGCCCATGTGATTGGCATCGTGGTAGCTGCCGAAGGAAAAGCTGTGGTGGGAATTGAGCCAGCCGTGGTTGGCGGCGCCGCGTTCTTCGCTATGACGAATCTGTAACATGGTGGACTCCATTTCGATGAGGTGAATGTGCGATAATTTCGAAGGGCCGTTGCCTGGCAGTTGCCGTGGCGCCTGTTCTGCCCTTCGCTGTACGATGAAGAAAGTATAGGCCGGCCAGGGAAGAAAGAAAAACGGAAAATCTTGCGACCTATGATCGAAAAAATCGAATGTTAAGACTGAGCCTGGAAGCCTTGCAAATTGTCGACGCCATCGACCGCCGCGGATCTTTTTCATCGGCCGGCAAGGAGTTGCATAAAGTACCGTCGACCATTTCCTATACGGTGGCCAAGCTGGAAGACGACCTGGGCGTGCAGGTGTTCCTGCGCAACGGCCCGAAAGTCATGCTGACGGCGGCGGGGCAGGAATTGCTGAAAGAGGGCCGCTATTTGCTGAAGGCGGCGCAAGACCTCGAGCACCGCGTGCGCCGCGTGGCATCGGGTTGGGAAACGGAACTGGCGATTGGCCTCGATTCCATGTTTTCCGCCGTGGCCCTGGCTGACGACGTGCGCGCGTTTTATGACGTGGCGCAACAGACGCGCTTGCGCCTGGCGCAAGATGCCTTGTCGGGCACCTGGGAAGCGCTGCTGGAACGCCGGGTCGACTTGCTGGTGGGCGCGCCTGGCGACGGGCCGGCAGGTGGCGGTTATATTTCGCAGCCGATCGGCGTGCTCGACTTTGTCTTTGCCGTGGCGCCCACGCATGCGCTGGCGCAGCTGCCCGGACCGTTGTCGCGTGGCGACCTGCAGCAGCACCGCGCCGTGGTGGTGGCCGATTCGGCGCGCCAGATGGCGCCGCGCACGGTGGGTTTGCTGCTGGGACAAGATGCTTTGAGCGTACCGAACATGCAGGTCAAGTTCGATTACCAAGTACTGGGACTGGGCTTTGGCTTCCTGCCGGGGCCGTGTGCGCGCGCCGCCATCGCCCGCGGCCTGCTGGTGGAAAAGGCCGTGGAAGAGCCGAAACCGGCGGAAACGTTCTACCTGGCATGGCGCGTGGGCGAGGATGGCGCCGCATTGCGCTGGTGGCTGGCGCGCATGCGCGATGCGCAAGTGTTTGCCCGTCTGGCCGAGCATCTGCCGGGCCGCGCCTGAAGGGAGAGTGCAGGGCCTTGTGTCATTCTGTCATGCTTGCAAAATGTTGACATACGTCAACATTTTTAAGTTACCATATTCATAGTATATCGATCGTATTTCTGGCCCGACCTCCCTGCCCCGTAGTGGGATTTTGATGATTACACAGACCGCAGCGCCCCTGATTTGTTCCCCTGAATTGCCTCCTGCGCGGAGTTGCCGTGCTTGAGGCGAAAATCGCGCTGTGCCTGCGCTTAGCCGAGGAAGCCCGTGCGCAGGCGGGGCCGCAGCAGGTCGCTACCCTGGCGCGCCTGCAAGAGGAGCTGGAGCGGCTGCGCGGCGCCAGCCGGCCCGTGGTGCGCGTGGCGCCAGCGGACGCCTTGCTGGAAATCGATGCCGATGGTTTCCTGATTGGCTGGAACCATGGCGCCGAACAGATGTTCGGCTATGCCGAACTGGAAGCGCTGGGCCAGCACATCCTGTTCTTGTACCCGGAAGACGACGCGGAAGCGAGCGTGCTGGAACTGCATGCCGGCCCCGGCGACGTGGCCACCGATGTGCGCCGGCGCAAGAAGTCGGGCATGGTGACGTGGCTGCGCATGCACCGCCACGTGATCCACGACAAGGCGGGCAAGGCTTGCGGCATGGCCGTGCGCCTGTCTGCCATGAGCGAACCGCTGTCCGACGTGGACAAGGTAAAGTTGCACGCACGCATCATCGAAGACAGTGAGCAGGCTGTCCTGATCACGGATGCGGAAGAGCGCATCGTCTCGGTCAACAGTTCGTTTTCCCGCATCACCGGTTATTCGCCTGCCGAGGCCATCGGCCGCACGCCGGACCTGCTGCGCTCGGGCGTGCACGACCCTGATTTTCGCGCCAAGGTGCGCGCCGCCATGCGCGGCCACGGTTCCTGGCGCGGCGAAATCATCGGCAGGCGCAAGAATGGCGAACTGTTCCCGCAAGACGTCACCATCAGCGTCGTGCGTGACGAATTTGGCGAGATCAGCCATGTGTTTTCCCTGTTTTCCGACATCAGCGTGCACAAGGATGCCGAGGCGCGTATGCAGCGCATGGCCAACTACGACAGCCTGACGGGCTTGCCCAACCGCTGCCTGCTGAACCAGCTGGTGGACCAGGGCCTGGCCGAAGCGAAGCGGCAGGACACGCATGGCGCCTTGATGGTCATCGACATCAGCCGCATCGGTTCCATCAGCGATACCCTGGGGCACGAAGTGGGCGACCAGCTGGTAATCGCCATCGGCCAGCTGTTCCGTGGCGCCCTGCGCGACGCCGACATCCTGGCGCGTGTCGACAATAGCAAATTCGTCGTCGCCCTGTTGCATATCGAAAAGCGCGAACATGCGGCAAATGTGGCGCAAAAACTCCTCCATCTGCTCGAGGCGCCGATCAATATCGACACCCACGCGCTGCACGTGGGCGCCAGCATCGGCATCACCGTGTATCCGGAAGACGGTTTGGAAGCGCCGGCCCTGTTCCGCTTTGCCGACGTGGCCGTGGCCAAGGCGGCGCAGACGATCGAATCGACTTTTTTGTTTTACCGCGAAGACATGAACCAGCGCGCCAAGGAGCATTTGCGCCTGGAAAGCGAAATGCGCTTGGCGCTGGGCGACAAGGAGCTGGAGCTGCATTACCAGCCGAAAGTGAGCCTGGCCAGCGGGCGCATCGTGGGCGCGGAAGCCTTGCTGCGCTGGAAGCATCCGATGCGCGGCATGGTCTCGCCCGGCGTCTTCATTCCCGTTGCCGAGGAAACCAGTTTGATCCTGGAGCTGGGCACCTGGGTGCTGGACGAGGCGTGCCGCCAGATCCGCAGCTGGGAAGACCGGGGCCTGCAGATGCCGGCCATCGCCGTCAACTTGTCGGCGCGCCAGTTCGATGAACAGTTGCCGGCGCGCATAGCGGCCGTGCTGGCGCGCTATGGTGTGCGGCCCGAGCAGATCATGCTGGAAATCACGGAAAGCCTGTTGATGCGCGGCGCCGACAAGGTGATCGACATCATGAACCAGCTGGTGGCCATGGGCCTGGCGCTGGCGCTCGACGATTTCGGCACCGGCTATTCCAGCCTGGCGTATTTAAAGAAATTCCCCATCACTACCCTGAAAATCGACCGCTCGTTCGTCATCGGCTTGCCGTTCGAGGAAAACGATTGCGCCATCGCCCGCGCCATCGTCACCATGGCGCAGCAACTGCGCCAGGAAATCGTCGCCGAAGGCGTGGAAACGGCCGAGCAGATGCGTTTCTTGCGCGAACTCGGCTGCGACCAGCTGCAAGGCTATCTGTTCAGCCCGGCCGTGCCGGCGGCCGAGTTCGAGCTGATGCTGGGCGAGGGCAAGCGCTTATTGCTGGAAGAGTCGGTTTGCTAGCCAGCCGGGGGCAAACCCGAAGGGACTAGCCCCGCTGGGAAAGTTTCACCTTTTCCAGCAAATAATCGAGCATCACGCGCACGCGGGCCGGCATGCTGCCCACGGCCGAGCCCTTCATCCGCTGCGCCATATACGCGCTGCCCATCGAGGCCGCCATGATCATGGCGATGGCCAGCCATTGCGCCGCATCCAGGCGTTCATCGAGCAGGATGTAGGCCAGCATGGCGGCCACGGCCGGCTCCATGCTGCTCATGATGCCGAACGCCTGCGGCGTCAAACGTTTCAGGGCCACCATTTCCAGCGAGATGGGAATGGCGCTGGAAATGAGCGCCACGCCCAGGCCGACGGCCAGGACAGTGGGCGAGAGCAAGCCGGCGCCCGCATGCGCCACGCCCACGGGCACTACCACCAGCGCGGCCATGGCCAGCCCCAAAGACACGGAATGGCCCGCATGCAAATGGCTGGCGCGCTTGCCGAAGACGATATACGTGGCCCAGCACACGGCGGCCGCTAGCGCGAACAGCACGCCGGCCGGATCCAGATTGCTGACGTCGTGCCCCAGCGGCAGCAGCAGCGCCAGTCCCGCCACGGCCAGGATCACCCAGACGAAGTCGAGCGGACGGCGCGACGCCAGCAGCGCCACGGCCAGCGGGCCGGAAAACTCGATCGCCACGGCGATGCCGAATGGAATCGTGCGCAGGGCCATGTAAAAACTCAGGTTGGTCAAGCCCAGGGCCGCGCCATACAGGGCCACCGCGCGCACGTCAGCGCGGCTCAGCTGCCAGCGCCAGGGGCGCCAGAACAGCAGCAGCAAGAGGGCTGAAAAGCCCACGCGCACGGCCGTCGTGCCCTGTGCGCCCACCAGCGGGAACAGGCTGTGCTTGGCCCACGAGGTGCCCAGTCCCAGGCAGGTGACGGAGCCGAGGATGGCCAGCAAGGGAATAAACGAGGAATAGCGGTGCAATGACATGGTGAGGGTTTGAAAGGGCTTGATATCGGAATCATGAAAGTTTATTGTGTTTGATCCGGTATTTGCACTCCATTTTGGCCATCATGACGCAACTTTCGCTCACCAATTCCGCATCCACCACGCCAGCCATCGCGCTCGACGCCTTTGACCTGGCCATCCTCGAGATACTGCAGCGTGACAACACGACCTCGCAGCGCGAGATCGCCCGCGCCGTGCACCTGTCGGCGCCGGCCGTGCAGCGGCGCATCCGGCGCCTGCGCGAGAGCGGCGTGATCCGCGCCGAGGTGGCTGTGCTCGACGCTAGCCGGCTGGGCCGGCCCCTGACACTGACGGTGGAAGTGCATCTGCACGACGAACACCCGCTGCGCACGGCTGGCATGCGCGCGCGCATCATGGCCGAGCCAGCCATCCAGCAGTGCTATGGCATCACGGGTGAGGCCGATTACTTGCTGGTGATCACGGCCAGCACCATGGCCGAGTACGAGGCGCTGACGGAGCGCCTGTTCGGCGGCGACGACAATATCCGCCGCTACCGCACCTCGGTGGCATTGACCTGCCTCAAGATGGGCCTGCACGTGCCGCTGGGTGGCTAGTAGCTACCGTGCTGATGTCGCCTAAGCCAGCCAGAGCCAGCCAAAGCGTCAGGCTGGCGCCTGCCACAGCTGTCCGGCGAGGTTCCGGAACGCGGGCACGTCGAAGCCATGGCGCCAGACCAGGCAGGTGTCCATTTGCCCCAGCGCAATGGTCCGTAGTGCCGTGGTCGCGGCGCTCAACTGCAGCACGCTGGCTGGCAGCACGGTGACGCTGGCGCCGGCGGCCACGCAGGCGATCATGGCGTGGTAGGAGCTCATTTCCTGGATCTGCCAGTCGCCGCTGCCGGCAATGCCCAGCCAGTGCTCGGCCGCGCTGCGATAGGTGCATCCTTGCGGGAAGGCGGCCAGCGAGCGTGGCTCGATGTCGCCCGCAGTATCCACCGCCGGCTTTCCAGCTGGCAGTAGCAGCAGCAATTCTTCCGTCCAGATGGCCCTGGCCTGCAAGCCCATGTCGCCCAGGTCAGCGAAGCCATCCGTGCCTGGCGGCAGCGCGGCGAAGGCACAATCCAGCTTGCCCGTGCGCACTTGCCCGATCAATTGGCGCGATGGCCCCGTCTGCAGTTCCAGCCGGGTAGCCGGATGCTGCGCATGGTAGGCGGCCAGCACGGCCGGCAAGCGGCTGGCAGCTGTGCTTTCCATGCTGCCGATGCGCAGCGTGCCGCCGTCGCGTCCGCCCGTCACCACGTGGCGCGCTTCCTCTTCCAGCGCCAGCATGCGCCTGGCATAGTCGAGAAAGCGCTCGCCGGCGCCGGACAGGGCGATCCGCTTGCCCATGCGCACGAACAGCTCGACGCCCATGTCCGCTTCCAGTTGCTGGATGCGCGTGGTGACATTCGACGGCACCCGTCCCAGCCGCGCGGCCGCGTTGGTCATGCTCAGTTCTGCAGCGACGGTGCAAAAGATATTGAGTGATTCTGTATCCATATCATTTCCCTGGTGAGAATGATATTATATATTGATTCTTAATTTGAGAATAACGATGTTTAAGAGTAACGATGATCGTCACTGGAAGGAAAAGACCATGTCCCCATCCCGGAATTTCTTTGAACAGTTGTCCGTACAGCATCCACTGGTGCAGGCGCCGATGGCGGGCGTAGCCACGCCGCGCCTGGTTGCCGCCGTGTCCAATGCCGGTGCGCTGGGTTCGCTCGGCATCGGCGCCAGCACACCGGCGCAGGCGCGCCAGATGATAGAAGAGACGCGCGCCCTGACAGGCAAGAGCTTCAATGTGAATGTGTTTTGCCATGCGCCGGCGCGGCGCGATGCGGCCCGCGAAGCAGCCTGGCTGGCCCATCTGGCGCCCCTGTTTGCGCAGGCTGGCACCGCCGTGCCGGCAGCGCTTGCGGAAATCTACCCGAGCTTCAAGCATGACGAGGAAGCCTTGCGCATGCTGCTGGCACTGCGTCCCGCCGTCGTCAGTTTCCATTTCGGCCTGCCACCGGCAGAACAGCTGGCCGCGCTGCGCCAGGCGGGCATCCGCACGATGGCGACGGCCACCAGCGTGCAGGAAGCCGTGCTGATCGAGCAGGCGGGCATCGATGCCATCGTCGCCCAGGGCGTGGAGGCGGGCGGCCACCGTGGCGTGTTCGATCCCGAGGCGCAGGATGACGCCTTGAGCATGGCCGTGCTGGTGCGTTTGCTCGTCAAGCGCAGCACCTTGCCCGTCATTGCCGCCGGCGGCATCATGGACGGGGCCGGCATCCGCGCCGCCCTCGACTTGGGCGCGGCTGGCGCGCAGCTGGGCACGGCGTTCATCCTGTGCCCGGAATCGGCAGCGAATGCCGCCTACCGCGAAAATTTGCAAAGCGACCGCGCGCAGCACACGCGCTTGACGGCATCGCTGTCGGGACGCCTCGCGCGCGGCATCGTGAACCAATTGATCGAGCACGGCGACGCGCCAGGCAGTCCGCCGCCCGCCGCTTACCCGGTGGCCTACGATGCTGCCAAGCAACTGCACGCGGCCGCCGCCAAGGCTGGCAACCATGGCTTTGCCGCCCACTGGGCGGGCCAGGGCGCGCCCCTGGTGCGCGATATGCCAGCAGCGGACCTGGTGGCCAGGCTGGTAGAAGAGATGCGCGTGCCCGGCACGGCCCGCCAGGGCGCCAGTATGTGATCGCAGGAAGGGGCGCGCCTGTGCGCGCGGCCGAAGGGACAGGGCAGCGCTGCTGCTGGCAGCAGGCGCCGGGCCACTTTCAGGCGTGGCATGGCACAATGCGTGATCCGCACCCCGTGTGCCCATGTGTTACTGATGACAGGACTTTCATGACCCGCGCCATTCTCGACGAAGCCCAGATCCATCCCGCCGCCCGCCCTTTGATCGGCAGCAAGCATGGCGCTATCGTGCGCGAAGTGCAGGCGGCCATTGCCGCGCATCAAGTCGTCGTCGTTGGCATGGCGCTCAATCCGTTTCCCCGCAAGGCGCGCAAGATCCTCGATGTGCTGGGCACGCCGTATCAATACTTGCAGTACGGCAGTTATCTGAACCAGTGGCACCGCCGCAATGCCCTCAAGATGTGGACGGGCTGGCCCACGTTTCCCATGATTTTTGTCAATGGCGTGCTGATCGGTGGCGCCAGCGAGCTGCAAAAGCTGGTGGAAAATGGCGAGTTCAGCGCCATGCTGGCAAAGAAAGTGCGCGAGTTTTAAACGCTCTTGCCTTCGCCAGCGGCGTTACTCTCCCGGCCGCCACGGCGACTTGCGCGTGCGCAAGGGGTCGAGCAGGCTGCGCAAATCATTGTGGTCGAGCTCGTACATCAGCGCGATCAGGCTGCCCAGTTCGCCCGAGGGAAACCCCTCGCGCGCGAACCAGCCCAGGTAATGGCCGGGCAAGTCGGCCAGCAGGCGGCCCTGATACTTTCCGTACGGCATTTCGCGCGTGACCAGCAGCGCCAGTTTCTCTGAATTCATGCTTGAACCTCGTGTTGAGCGAAGCAGTGTAGCAGACTGCTGCATTATTGATCCGTGCGCAACTATCTTCTGTCTGTAGAGCTATTTTTCGAAACAATGAAAACCCCGATACTGCATGTCATCATCTTTTATCGGAGTTTTTCATGCCCATTGCCTTGCTCGCACTGACCCTCAGCGCATTTGCCATCGGAACCACCGAGTTTGTCATTGTCGGGCTTGCCCACCATCGCTGCGGACCTGGGCGTCAACTTGCCGTCGGCCGGCCTGCTGGTCAGCCTGCCGTCGACGTGGCCTCGGGCCTGAACATCGCCGCCTTCAACCTGGGCATCGCCGGCGGCGCATGGGGTGGCGGCCTGATCGTCGAGCACCTGGGCCTGGTGCACACGGGCTGGATCGGTGCCTTGGTCGTGCTCGGTGCGTTTGGATTGACGGCCATGAGTGGCCGCCTGGACCGCTTGAAGCCGATCCTGGTACGCACTGGCGGCGAGAAATCGATCCATGCGGTAGGGCATTAAGATGTTCGATGGGCCGGCCTGGAGAGCTGCGTAGCGCGTAGCCTTCCTCGTCGGCCCTGGCCGGCAAGGCGACTCCCTGGCAGAAAACAACAAAACGGGGGAGAATAGTGCTTCCCTTCTTCTCACTCTCTCACACAATGTCTGATTCAGCATCGTCTTCCCTTCGCCTTCGGGCCGATATCAATCCGAAACCGCTAGGCGTTGCGCTTTTGCTCATTTTGCTCGGTGCGTGGTATCTGGCGCAAACCGTCGGCATCAACCAGGCCGCGCTGTACGTGGTCGGCGCCTTGCTTGGCGTCACTTTGTATCACGCGGCGTTCGGTTTCACCTCCGCGTGGCGCGTCTTCATTGCCGATGGCCGCGGCGACGGCCTGCGCGCGCAAATGCTCATGCTGGCCGTCGGCGTGGCGCTGTTCTTCCCCGTGCTGTCGGCCGGCACCTTGTTCGGCACGCCCGTGGCGGGCCTCGTCTCGCCGGCCGGCACCTCCGTCATCGTCGGCGCCTTCATCTTCGGCATCGGCATGCAGCTCGGTGGCGGCTGCGCATCCGGCACCTTGTATACAATCGGTGGGGGCAGCACGCGCATGATTGTCACCCTGGTCGCCTTCATCATCGGCTCGGTGATCGGCACGGCGCACATGCCCTTCTGGACCTCGCTGCCGCAACTGAAACCCATTTCCCTCGTCACCACGCTGGGCCTGGCGCCCGCGCTGGCGCTGAACTGGGCCGTCTTTGCGCTGATCGCGGGTATCACCGTGCTGGTTGAAAAGCGCCGCCATGGAAAGCTCATCGCCGCGCCGCTGCGCCCTGCGCACGTGTCGCCGTGGCTGCATGGGCCGTGGCCGCTGGTGGCGGGCGCCATCGCGCTGGTCGTGCTCAACTTTGCCACCCTGGCGCTGTCTGGCCGTCCGTGGGGCGTGACGTCGGCCTTCGCCCTGTGGGGCGCGAAGGCTGCGTCGCTGATCGGTGTCGATACGGCCAGCTGGGCCTACTGGTCCACGAAAGCGAACGCTGCCGCCCTGGCCGCGCCGATTACGCAAGACAAGACGTCGGTAATGGATATCGGCATCGTGCTGGGCGCCATGCTGGCGGCGGCGCTGGCTGGCCGCTATGCGCCCGTGTGGCGCATCCCGCAGCGCTCGCTCATTGCTGCCGTCGTGGGCGGCTTGCTGCTCGGCTATGGCGCGCGCCTGGCGTACGGCTGCAACATCGGCGCGTATTTCAGCGGCATCATCTCGGGCAGCTTGCACGGCTGGCTGTGGCTGGTCTGCGCCTTCCTGGGCAACGTCCTCGGCACGCGATTGCGCCCGTGGTTCGGCCTGGAAGTGGAGCGCGTGAAGCCGACGGGCTGCTGACGCCGGCTAGCATGGGGCACTTTGCTGTATATTCTTGCCCCTGTTCATCTTTGCCGCCCGCGCGCCGTCCATGTCGCCCTCCATCCTGTTTGCCGTCGTCCTCGCGTATTTCCTGATCCTGCTGGGCGTGGCCTGGCGGACGTCGCGCCATGCCACCAATGACAGCTTTTTTATCGGCAACAAGGATAGCAACTGGATGCTGGTGGCCTTCGGCATGGTGGGCACCACACTGACGGGCGTCACCTTCATCAGCGTACCGGGCGCCGTGGGGCGCGACGGCTTCGGCTACATCCAGCTGATGCTCGGCTATGTGCTGGGCTACCTGGCCATCACCTTCATCTTGCTGCCGCTGTACTACCGGCTGCAGCTCACTTCCATCTACCGCTACCTGGAACTGCGCCTGGGGCGGCGTTCCTACCAGAGCGGGGCGGCATTTTTCATCCTGTCGCGCCTGCTGGGCGCCACGGCGCGGCTGTATCTGGTGGTCAATATTCTGCAGGCAACGATACTCGACAGCCTGGGCGTGCCATTCTGGCTGACGGCGTGCGTGGTGCTGCTGCTGATCGTGCTGTACACCTATGAAGGGGGCGTGAAGACCATCGTCTGGACCGATACCCTGCAAACGGCGTGCATGCTGGCGGGACTCGTCATCTGCAGCGTGTTTTTGCTGCGCGAAATGGACCTGTCCATCGTCGACAGCCTGGAACGCATGCGCGCGCAGGGACTCACGCGCATCTTCACCACGGACCCGGACAGCCCCGCCTATGTGTGGAAGCACATCATCGCCGGCATGTTCATCACCATCGCCATGACGGGCATGGACCAGGAAATGATGCAAAAGAACATTTCCGTGCGCACCTTGCGCGATTCGCAAAAGAACATGCTGAGCCTGACGGTGGTGCTCACCAGCGTGCTGCTGCTGTTCCTGTTTTTGGGCGGCCTGCTGCACCTGTATGCGCCGCAGGCGGGTGTGACGGCCACGGGCGACAAGCTGTTCCCCGCCGTGGTGCTCGGGCATTTCCCGGCCGTGGTGCAGCTGATCTTCTTCATTGCCTTGATTTCGGCCCTGTTTCCCAGCGTCGATGGGGCCCTGACGGCCCTGACGTCCACCTTCTGCATCGACATTTTGGGCCTGCAGCGCAGGCCGGAACTAAGCCCACAGGCGCAGGTGCGCTGGCGCCGCCGCGTGCACCTGGGTTTTTCCGCACTATTCCTGATCCTGATCATGGTCTTCAAGTGGCTCGACGACCCCAGCATGATCGGCGTGATCCTCAAACTGGCTAGCTACACCTATGGCCCGCTGCTGGGCCTGTTTTCCTTCGGATTATTGAGCCAGCGCGGCGTGCGCGACCGCTGGGTGCCTTTGGTGGCCGTGGCCGGCCCGCTGCTGTGCGCGCTGATCGAGCAGGAGCAGGCGCTGCTGTTTGAACATTACCGCATCGGCCTGGAATTGCTGATACTCAACGGTGGCCTGGTGCTGGCCGGCCTGTTCCTCATTTCCACGCCAGCATCGGGGGATGGGAAGGGGACTGTAGCGTTGTCAAAATAAGACGATTCGGGCGCTTTTCAGTTATATTGGTTTCCTTTAGGTCAATCACCTCACGGAGCTTTCATGTCACTCAACCCGTTCCCGCCGCTGCGCCGCAGTTTTGGCGTATTCTGGCGCACGCTGGACGCCACCCGCCGCGCGGTATTCAATCTGATTTTCCTGCTCATCGTCATCGCCATCCTGATCGCCATCTTCGGCGGCGGCGTCAAGCCCCTGGCCGACAAGACCACGCTGGTGCTGGACTTGCAAGGCCCGCTGGTGGAAGAAACCCCGGGCGGCGTGCGCGAAGCGGTGCTGGCCAATGTCAGCGGCGAAGTCAAGAAGAGCGTGCAGCTGCGCGACGTACTGGCGGTGCTCGACACGGCGTCCAAGGACAGCAATATCGGCTCGATGGTCATCCTGCTCGATGAGTTGCAGAGCGGCGGCCTGGCGTCGCTGCGCGAAGTGGCCGCTGGCGTGGAACGCTTCCGCGCCACGGGCAAGAAGGTGACGGCTTGGGGTTCGAGCTATAACCAGCGCCAGTACCTGGTGGCGGCCAAGGCCGACGAAGTGTTCGTGCACCCGATGGGCGGCGTCATGCTCGAAGGCTTTGGCCGCTACCGCAATTATTATCGCGACGCGCTCGACAAGGTGGGCGTGACGGTCAACTTGCTCAAAGTGGGCACGTACAAGAGCGCAGCCGAGCCTTTCATCGCCAATGGCCCGTCCGAAGCGGCGGCCGAAGCGGACCGCTACCTGAATAACGGCCTGTGGAGCACCTATACCAGCGACGTCGAAAAGGCGCGCAAGCTGCCCGCTGGCGCCATCATGCAGTCGATCGATGCGCTGCCTGCGCTGATGACGGCCGCCGGCGGCGACCTGGCCAAGCTGTCGCTCGACGCCAAGCTGGTCGACGGCCTGAAAACGCGCGATGAACTGCGCCAGTTCATCATGGCGCGCGGCGCCAAAAACACGGAAGGGACGAACTTCCGCCAGATTAACTACAGCGACTACCTGGCGCGCCTGCGTCCCGTGCATATTGGCGACGCCGTCGGCGTGGTCATCGCCTCGGGCGAAATCGGCGACGGCATCGCGCCTCCAGGCGCCATCGGCGGCCTGTCCACCTCGCGCCTGATCCGCCAGGCACGCGAAGACAAGTCGATCAAGGCTGTCGTGCTGCGCATCGATTCGCCGGGCGGCAGCGCCTTCGGCTCGGAACTGATCCGCCGCGAACTGGAACTGACGCGCGCCGCCGGCAAGCCGGTAGTCGTCTCGATGGGTAACGTGGCCGCTTCCGGCGGCTACTGGATCAGCACCTCGTCCGATGAAGTGATCGCCGACGCGGCCACCATTACCGGCTCCATCGGCGTGTTCGCCATCCTGCCGACGGCCGACAAGGTGGTCGAAAAGCTGGGCATCCACACGGCCGGCTCGCCGACCACCTGGCTGGCCGACGCGGGCAATCCATTGCGTCCGCTCGACCCGCGCTTTGCGCAAGTGATCCAGGGCTCGATCAACCACGTATATGGCGATTTCCTCAACCTGGCCGCCAAGGCGCGCAAGACCACGCCGGAGAAAATCAATGAAGTGGCGCAGGGCCGTGTCTGGACCGGCCTGCAGGCGAAAGAGCGCAACCTGGTCGACCGCATCGGCAGCTATGGCGACGCGCTGGCGTCCGCCGCAAAGCGCGCAAAACTGGGCGCCGGCTACCGCGTCACCTACCTGGAGCAGGAAACGTCGAACGTGGACCGCCTGATCGGCATGTTTGGTTCCAAGGCCATGGCCTCGCTGGGGCTGGGCGAGCATGTGAAACTGGGTCTGGCCAGCACGGGCTTGCCAGCCGATGCGGCGCTGGGCATGGCGCAGGACCTGAGCTGGCTGTCCGGCATCACGCGTGAGCGGAAACCCTTCATGGCGCTCACGCACTGCCTGTGCGAAGTGCCACTGGGCGGCAAGTAAGCGGCAAGTAAGCAGCAAGTAAGCAGCAAGTAAGGTGCGCCGTTTTTAAGATGACGGACCAGTAAATACCCAAGCCGGCTTCGCCCGGCTTGTTTTCATTCAGGAGCAGGGCATGGCGGCTTTGGTCATTTCCCCCTGTAAAGCCAGGTAAAGATGTATTGCCGTTTTTCGCTCAATATACGCTGCGCCGGCCCCGGTCAAGGCGGCTGGCGGGAATTTTGTAGCGAGTTTGTATCGACATGCCAGTCGCCCGCAGCACCCTGCGGCGGCCTTGCGCAGTCCGCCAAGCCTGATTTTTCCAGTATTTTCCTGCGCGCCCATGCCGCTGCCCGTGCCGGTGGCCAGCTGGCGCTGGCGCAGGCATGGCGAATTGTTTCAAGTGGAAATGAAACAGATACATGACTATGCTAGAGTCGTTTCACGTTAGGAAACGATGTTTTTTCAGCTGATCTTCAGCTCTTGATTTCCTGCGGCTTGATACATAACCCCGAAAAACGGTCGTCCGGCCAGAGTGTGTTCCACCTCGGCCGGCGCCACAGACTCGCCGTGCCAGCGGCCTATAAAAGGATAAGCGATGGATTCGCAGACAGCACCCAATACCCCACGGCGCAGCCGCCGTTCGAAAATCGTCGGCAGCGTCATCGCACTGGCCGTGATGGCCGCGCTGGGCGGCGGTGCCTGGTACCTGACCCATTCGGGCGCCAGTGCGCCGGCTGGCGCGGCTGGCCCCGGCGGGCCGGGCGGCCCTGGTGGCCCTGGTGGCCCTGGCGGACGCCGGGGTGCGCCATCGACTACGGTGGGCGTGGCCACGGCCGTGAAGTCGGACTTGCCGGTGGTGCTCGATGCGCTGGGCACGGTGACGGCGGCGTCCACGGTGACGGTGCGCCCGCAAGTGTCGGGCATCTTGAAGGAATTGAAGTTCAAGGAAGGCGGCATGGTCAAGGCGGGCCAGGTGGTGGCGCAGATTGATCCGGCGCAATTCGAGATGGCGCTGATGCAGGCCACGGGCCAGCGCCAGCGCGACGAAGCGCAGCTGGAAAACGCGCGCCTGACCCTGAAACGCTATCAAACCTTGCTGGGCCAGGATTCCATCGCGCGCCAGGACGTCGATACGCAGGCCGCATTGGTGAAACAGCTCGAAGGCACGGTGCTGACGGACCGCGCCGCCGAAGGCACGGCAAAACTGAACCTGGGCTACACCAGGGTGGTCTCGCCGATCAGTGGCCGCGCGGGCTTGAAAGTGGTCGATATCGGCAACCTGGTGAGCACCAGCGACACGGGCGGCGTGGTGGTGGTGACGCAGCTCTCGCCCATCGACGTGGAGTTTGCCGTGCCGCAGGACAAGGTGCAGACCATCCAGGAGCGCCTGAACTCCGGCTCGGCCCTGGCGGCGCTGGCGCTGGACCGCACGCGCACGCATACGCTGGACAAGGGCAGCTTGACGGCGCTGGACAACCAGGTCGACGTGCAGACGGGCACTGTGCGCGCCAAGGCCCGCTATACGAATGACAAGATGGCGCTGTTCCCCAGCCAGTTTGTCAACGTGCGCCTGGAACTGGGCAATATCACGGGCGCCGTGCTGGTGCCCGTGACGGCCTTGCGCCACAGCAATAACGGCGATTTCGTGTACGTGCTGAAAGCCGATAAAACCGTCACCGTGCGGATCGTCACGCGCGGCCAGGCCACCACCGACATGGTGGAAATTCGCGCCGGCCTGGAAGCGGGCGAGCAAGTCATCACGGAAGGCGCCGACCGCCTGAAGGAAGGCGCGAAAGTCACGCTGGCCGGCGACAAGCCTGCTGCGGGTGCCGGTGGTGCCGGCGCAGCCGGTGGCGAACGCCGCCACCGCCGCCAGCAGGTTGACGGCGCGGCCGGCGCATCGGCAGCATCGGCGGCGGCATCCACGCCAGCCAGTGCACCGGCGCCAGCGAAGGGCGCAGCGCAATGAGTCCATCGACTCCCTTCATCAAGCGCCCCGTCGCCACGGCGCTGCTGATGCTGGCCATCGTGCTGGCGGGGCTGGTCGGCTTCAAGTTCCTGCCGCTGGCCGCCTTGCCGCAGGTGGACTTCCCCACCATCCAGGTGCAGACACTGTACCCGGGCGCCAGCCCTGAAGTCATGGGGCAGACCGTGACGGCGCCGCTGGAGCGCCAGTTCGGGCAAATGTCGGGCTTGCAGCGCATGAGTTCCACCAGCGCGGCCGGCGTTTCCATGATCACCCTGCAATTCACCCTGGGTCAGACGCTGGACGTGGCCGAGCAGGAAGTGCAGGCAGCGATTAACGCGGGCGGCTCCCTGCTGCCCACCGACTTGCCGGCGCCGCCCGTGTACGCCAAGATCAACCCGGCCGATGCGCCCGTGCTGACGCTGGCCATTACGTCCGACACGATGCCGCTGACGCAAGTGCAAAACATCGTCAACACGCGTTTGGCGCTGAAAATCAGCCAGGTCAACGGCGTGGGCCTGGTGTCGCTCTCGGGCGGCCAGCGCCCTGCCGTGCGCATCCAGGGCGACACCAAATTGCTGGCCTCGTATGGCCTGGGCCTCGACAGCCTGCGCACGGCCATCGCGGCGGCCAACGTCAACAGCGCCAAGGGCAGTTTCGACGGCCCCACGCGCTCATTCACCATCAATGCAAATGACCAGCTGGTCACGGCGGAAGACTACAAGCGCCTGATCATCACCTATAAAAATGGCGCGCCCGTGCGGCTGTCCGACGTGGCCAACGTGGTCGACAGCGCGGAAAATACGCGCCTTGGCGCCTGGTCGGGCAAGCAGCCGGCCATCATCCTGAACGTGCAGCGCCAGCCCGGCGCCAACGTCATCAAGACGGTTGACGCCATCAAGGCCCTGCTGCCGGACTTGCAGGCCAGCCTGCCGGCGGCCATGAAGCTCGACGTGCTGAGCGACCGCACCACGGGTATCCGCGCCTCGGTCGAGCACGTGGAAATGGAATTGCTGCTGTCCGTGCTGCTGGTGGTGCTGGTGATCTTCGCCTTTTTGCACAGCCTGCGCGCCACCGTGATTGCCAGCCTGTCCGTGCCCATTTCGCTGATCGGCGCCTGTGGCGCCATGTATTTGCTCGGCTACAGCTTGAACAACCTGTCCTTGATGGCGCTGACGATCGCCACCGGTTTCGTCGTCGATGACGCCATCGTCATGATCGAAAACATCGCCCGCTACATCGAAGAGGGCGAAACGCCAATGGCGGCCGCCTTGAAAGGCGCCTCGCAGATCGGCTTTACCATCATCTCGCTGACGGTCTCGCTGATCGCCGTGCTGATCCCGCTGCTGTTCATGGGCGACGTGGTGGGCCGCTTGTTCCGCGAATTTGCCATGACGCTGGCCATCACGATCCTGATTTCCGGGGTCGTCTCGCTGACGCTGGTGCCGATGATGTCGGCGCGCTGGCTGAAAAGCCACGCCGATGAAAAGGTCAGCGCCACGGGCCAGCGCATCCAGGCTTTCCTCGACCGTGTCATCGTGCAGTACGACCACGCGCTGGTATGGGTGCTGAAGCGCCAAGGCCTGACCCTGCTCGTCGCCCTGGCCACCCTCGTGCTCACCGTCATCCTGTACATCACGATCCCGAAAGGCCTGTTCCCCACGCAGGACACGGGCCAGCTGCAGGCGCGCATCGAAACCTCGCAAGCCGTGTCGTATGAGCGCATGGCCACCTTGCAGCAGGCGGCTGCTGCCGCGCTGCTGGAAGACCCCGCTGTCGATACCCTGAGTTCTTTGGTGGGCGTCGACGCGGCCAACAATACCATGCTGCACACGGGTAGCATGCTGATCAATCTCAAGCGTCCGCGCAGCGGCAATCAGGATGACATCATGGAGCGTTTGCGCGGCCGCGTGGCCAAGGTGGCTGGCGTGACGCTGTACTTGCAGCCGACGCAGGACTTGACCATCGATGCGGAATCGGGGCCCACGCAGTACCGCGTCTCGCTCGAAGGCGCCGACACGGCCACCGTCACCGAGTGGGCCGGCAAGCTGGCGGCGCGCATGCGTGAAAAATCGCAGCTGCGCAACGTGGTCACGGATGCGGGCGCCACGGGCGCCGCCGTCAGCGTGGCCATCGACCGCGACAGCGCCGCGCGCATGTCGATCACCACCGCCACCGTCGACGACGCGCTGTACAACGCCTTCGGCCAGCGCATCATCTCGACGATCTTCACGGAAACCAACCAGTACCGCGTGATCCTCGAAGCGCAGCCGGGCATGGTCACCACGCCAGCCGACCTGTCCGACCTGCAGGTGCGCACGGGTTCTGGAAAATCGACGCCATTGTCGGCCTTTGCCAGCGTCAGCGAAAAACAGGCGCCGCTGCAGATCACGCACGTGGCGCAATACCCGGCCACCACCCTGGGCTTTGATACGACGCAAGGCGTGGCGCTGGGCAGCGCCGTCGACGCCATCCGCGCGGCGGCGAAGGACATCGCCTTGCCGTCTTCCGTCACGCTCACCTTCCTCGGCGCGGCCGGCGCGTATGAAAATTCGCTGTCGAACCAGCTGTGGCTCATTCTCGCCGCCGTCGTCTGCGTGTATATCGTGCTGGGCGTGCTGTACGAAAGCTATGTCCACCCGCTGACGATCCTGTCGACCTTGCCGTCGGCCGGCGTGGGCGCCTTGCTGGCGCTGATGCTGTCCGGGCAGGACCTGGGCGTGATCGGCATCATCGGCATCATCCTGTTGATCGGCATCGTCAAGAAGAACGCCATCATGATGATCGACTTCGCCATCGAGGCCGAGCGCGACGAAGGAAAAAGCCCGCAGGAAGCCATCCACCAGGCGGCGCTGCTGCGTTTCCGACCGATTTTGATGACCACCCTGGCGGCCCTGTTCGCGGCCGTGCCGCTGATGCTGGGCTGGGGCGAGGGCGCCGAGTTGCGCCGTCCGCTGGGCCTGGCCATCTTCGGTGGCCTGATCGTCAGCCAGGTGCTGACCCTGTTTACCACGCCCGTCATCTACCTGGCTTTCGACCGCCTGGGACAGCGCTTCGGCGGCAAGACCGGCGGCGCCATGAGCCTGGACAAGCCCGGCGACCATCCTCAGCCTGGGAGCGCCGCGTGAACCTGTCAGAACCGTTCGTCAAGCGCCCCATTGCCACCGTGCTGCTGACCATCGGCATCGCGCTGGCGGGCGTCGGCGCCTTCTTCGTGCTGCCCGTCTCGCCGCTGCCGCAAGTCGACTATCCAACTATTTCCGTCAGCGCCAGCCTGCCCGGCGCCAGCCCCGCCACCATGGCCACTTCGGTGGCCACGCCGCTGGAACGGCGCCTGGGAGTCATTTCCGGGGTGAATGAAATGACCTCGTCCTCGGGCACGGGCTCGACGCGCATCAATTTGCAGTTTGACCTGAACCGCAAGATCGATGCGGCCGCGCGCGAAGTACAGGCGGCCATTTCCGCCTCGCGCGTGGACTTGCCGGCCACCTTGCGCAGCAACCCCACCTACCGCAAGGCCAATCCGTCGGACGCGCCCGTGATCATCCTGGCGCTGACGTCGAAAACGCGCACGCCTGGCCAGATCTATGACGCGGTATCGAACCTGGTGCAGCAGAAAGTGGCGCAAGTCAAAGGCGTGGGCGACGTGGAACTGGGCGGCGGCTCGCTGCCGGCCGTGCGCGTGGAACTGCTGCCTTACCAGCTCAATCAATACGCTGTGTCGATGGAAGACGTGCGCGCGGCCATCCAGGCCAGCAACGCCAACCGGCCCAAGGGGGCGATCTCCGGCGACGAACGCAGCCTGCAGATTTATTCGGGCGCCGATACGGCGTCGGGCGGGCGCAGTGCTGCCGACTACCGCAGCCTGGTGGTGGCCTGGCGCGATGGCGCCGCCATCCGTCTCGACGACGTGGCCGAAGTGGTCGACGGCGTGGAAAACAACAATACCCTGGGCCTGTTCAACGGTGAACCGGCCGTCATCGTGCTGATCACGCGCCAGCCCGGCGCCAACGTGATCGCCACGGTGGACGGCGTGCGCGCGCTGCTGCCGCAATTGCAGGCGCAGCTGCCCGGCGACATCAAGCTGCAAGTGGCGTCCGACAGCACCAACTCCATCCGCTCCTCCTTGCACGAGATCGAATTCACCCTGATCCTCTCCATCGTGCTGGTGGTGCTGGTGGTCAGCGCCTTCCTGCGCAGCGTGCGCGCCACCATCATCCCGGCGGTGGCCACCATCGTCTCGCTGCTGGGCACTTTTGGCGTGATGTACATGCTCGGTTTCAGCCTGAATAACCTTTCCCTGATGGCGCTCACGGTGGCCACCGGCTTTGTCGTCGATGATGCCATCGTGGTGCTGGAAAATACGCAGCGCCACATCGAGGCCGGCATGGACCGCTTCAAGGCAGCCCTGCTGGGCGCGCGCGAAGTGGGCTTTACCGTGCTGTCGATCAGCCTGTCGCTGGTGGCCGTCTTCATCCCGCTGCTGTTCATGGGCGGGCAGGTGGGGCGCCTGTTCCGCGAATTTGCCGTGACCCTGTCGGCCGCCGTGATGATTTCGCTCGTCATCTCGCTCACCACCACGCCGATGATGTGCGCCTGGCTGCTGAAAAGCGGCGCGCAGCAGAAACCACCGGGTTTTGTGGCGCGCTGGTTCGAGCGGGGTTTCGAGCGCATGCTGAAGGTGTACGAGCACTGCCTGGACTGGGCCTTGTCCAGCGCCGCGCTGGTGATGACGATCCTGGTGTTTGTCGTCGGCCTGAACGTGTACCTGTTCGCGGCCGCGCCGAAGGGCTTCTTTCCGCAGCAGGATACGGGCCAGATCAACGGCGGCATGCGCGCCGACCAGAGCATCTCGTTCCAGGCCATGCAGGGCAAATTGCGCCAGCTGGTCAACATCATCAAGGATGATCCGGCGGTCGCCACCGTCGTTGGCTTCACGGGTGGTGGACGGGCAGGGGGCGGCTTCATGTTCATCGACCTGAAGCCGGCCTCGCAGCGCACCGACAAGGGACAGGCCGTGATCGCGCGATTGCGCCCGCAGTTGGCCAAAGTGACGGGCATTTCGCTGTTCCTCAACCCGGTGCAGGATTTGCGCATGGGCGGGCGTTCCAGCAATTCGACCTACCAGTACACCTTGATCAGCGACAACCAGGCGGACCTGAAAAAATGGGCGGCGAAACTGGCCGACCAGATGAAGATGCAGCCGGCCCTGATCGACGTGGACACGGACCAGGCGGAAAACGGCGTGGAAACCTTTGTCACCATCGACAAGGACCGCGCCACGCAACTGGGCGTGCAGGTGAAGGATATCGACAATGCGCTCTACAACAGCTTCGGCCAGCGCCAGGTGGCGACCATCTACAGTGAGCTGAACCAGTACCACGTGATCATGGAAGTGGCGCCCCGTTATGCGCAAAGCCCGGAAGCGCTGCGCTCCGTGTATGTGCCGGCCTCCAACGCGGCCGCCGTCGCCGCTACCAGATCCACCACGGCCACCACGGCCACTACCACCGTCACTGCGTCCAGCGCCAACACGGCGGCGCGCGACCCGTCGAGCGGCTCGGCGCTGTCCACCACCCTGGCGAGCATGGTGCCGCTGTCGTCGTTCAGCACTTTTGCCGAAAGTTCGACGGCCACCTCCATCAACCACCAGGGCGGCGAACTGGCGACCACCGTGTCGTTCAACCTCAGCGACGGCTATCCGCTCAGCGACGGGCAAGCCGCCGTGGCCCAGGCGGAGTCGGAAATTGGCATGCCGGTGAATGTGCGCGGCAGCTTTCAGGGGTCGGCGAAGAGCGCGCAGGACAGCAACAAGGAGCAGCCGCTCTTGATCCTGGCGGCCATCGTGGTGATCTATATCGTGCTGGGCATCTTGTACGAAAGCCTGATCCATCCGATCACCGTGCTGTCGACCCTGCCCTCGGCGGGTGTGGGCGCCGTGCTGGCGCTGCTGCTGTTCGGCATGGAGTTTTCCATCATCGCCCTGATCGGCGTGTTCCTGTTGATCGGCATCGTGAAGAAAAATGCCATATTGATCATCGACTTCGCGCTGGAAGCCGAGCGTTCGCGCGGCTTGAGCGCGGTGGAAGCGGTGCGCGAGGCTTGTTTGCTGCGTTTCCGTCCCATCCTGATGACCACCCTGGCGGCGGCGCTTGGCGCCTTGCCGCTGGCGATCGGTTTCGGCGAAGGCTCCGAGCTACGCCAGCCCCTGGGGGTTGCCATCATCGGCGGCCTGATTGCCAGCCAGTTACTCACATTGCTGACCACCCCGGTGGTCTACATCCTGCTCGACAAGCTGCGCACGCGTAGCGCCGACGAACAGCAATTGAGCCGCATTCCTGGGCCAGATAACCCGAGCACACAATCATGAAGCAAGTAAAACACATCCACTCCGCCGTCCCTGCACGCCGCCTGCTGGCGCTGGCCGCCAGCGCCGCCTTTGTACTCCTGGCCGGCTGCGCCGTCAGTCCCGCGTATGACGTGCCCACGGCCGCCGCGCCGCAAACGTTCAAGGAAGCAGCCGGCTGGCAGCCCGCCGTGCCGGCCGATACGCTGGAGCGGGGGCCATGGTGGACCTTGTTCGGCGACGCACAATTGAATCTGCTGGCCGACAGCATCGAAGTATCGAACCAGAACGTGGCAGAAGCCATCGCCTCGTACGAGCAGGCGCGCGCGCTGGTGCGCGAACAGCGCGCGTCGCTGTTTCCTACCGTGAGCCTGACAGGCAGCGGCGCCCGCGCGGGCGGCGGTGGCGAGCAGCAGACGAACAACAAC
This sequence comes from Janthinobacterium woesei, assembly GCF_051380875.1. Taxonomy (NCBI): domain Bacteria; kingdom Pseudomonadati; phylum Pseudomonadota; class Betaproteobacteria; order Burkholderiales; family Oxalobacteraceae; genus Janthinobacterium; species Janthinobacterium woesei. The sequence goes on along the minus strand of NZ_JBNYXW010000023.1, from coordinate 8,102 downwards.
TTCAAGGCCGCCATCGGCGCCTCGTGGGAGCCGGACATCTGGGGCCGCTTGCGCGCCGGCGTGACGGGTGCGGACGCCAGTGCCAGCGCCAGCGCGGCCGACCTGGCCGCAGCGCGCCTGTCGGCGCAGGGCGAACTGGCGACGAATTACTTTTCGCTGCGCCAGAGCGATGCGCAAATTGCGCTCTTGAATGCCACCATCGCCGGCTACCAGCGCGTGCTCGACATCACCAGCAACCGCTTTAATGCGGGCATCGCCGCCAAGTCCGACTTGCTGCAGGCGCAGACGCAGCTGGCCAATGCGCAAATCGATCTCTCCAGCCTGACGCGTCAGCGCGCCCAGCTGGAACACGCGATCGCCATCTTGCTGGGCCGCGCGCCATCGGACTTCAGCCTGGCCGTGGCGCCATGGACCCTGACCGTGCCCGACGTGCCACTGGGCGTGCCGTCGACCCTGCTGCAGCGCCGCCCCGACATCGCCGCCGCCGAGCGCCGCGTGGCCGTGGCCAACGAGCAGATCGGCATCGCCCGCTCGGCGTACTACCCGAGTCTGAACCTGACGGGGTCCTACGGTTCCGGCGCCAGCCGTGTCGGGGACCTGTTCAACGCATCGTCCAGCCTGTGGTCCTTGGGCGTGTCGGCCGCGCAAACGCTGTTCAACGCGGGCGCCACCACGGCCAGCGTGGATGCGGCCAGGGCGGGGCATGAGGCGGCCGTGGCGCGCTACCGCCAGACGGTGCTGTCCGCCTTTGGCGCCGTGGAAGACCAGCTCTCGGCCACGCGCGCGCTGGCCGAGCAGCTCGCCTTGCGCAAGCAGGCATCGTCGGCCGCCGACCAGGTCGAGCAGCAAATGCTGAACCGCTACAACGCGGGCCAGGTCGGCTACACGGACGTAGTGACGGCGCAAGTGACGGCGCTGTCGGCGCGCCGCTCGCTGGTGCAGGCGCAGGCGGACCGCCAGACCACGGCCGTGGCGCTGATCCAGGCCCTGGGCGGCGGCTGGCATACGCCGCAGGCGCAGTAGGCACAGTAGGCGGGCAGGTGCGCAGGTGCGCAGGGTGCGAATCCTGCGCCAAATTCGCGTTTTGCCGCGCGCCTTGAGTGCTAGAATGCAAGATTATCCATCCGCCAGCCGTATGGCCCAGCCCGGGTTGGTTTCTTGCAGACGATGACACGCAGCAAACACAGCAAAGCTCCCGTTCCTGAAGCGGCCGCCATCTTTTTCCCCGTGGCGGCCATCGGTGCTTGCCTGGCCAATGTGCCACAGGAAAGCGGCATCGCCCATGGGGTGACCTTGCACCTTGATCCTGCGCAAAAGGCCATGCTGCCCGAACTGCTGCAGCGCGCCACCAGCTTCCCCGTCACGGAAATCACGCACCAGGCGTCATCACGGGCGCCACGGCGCGCATGCTGGTGACGGATATGGGCGACGAACTGGCGCACGCATCGGCCTTGCGGCGCGCCTTCGTCATCCTCGACACCATTGGCGAAGGCGTGCTGGTCACCGATAGTGCCAACCGCATCATTTCCGTCAACCCCGCCTTCACGGCCATCACGGGCTACCAGGCGGAAGAGGCCATCGGGCGCGACCCGTCCTTCCTCGGCGGCGGCACGCATCTGCCGCAGTTTTATGCCGCCATGTGGCGCAGCCTGCACCAGGACGGCAGCTGGTGTGGCGAACTGGTGAACCGGCGCAAGAATGGCGAACGCTTCGTCGAATCGCTGTCGATCACGCCCATGCGCGCCCCGGACGGCGCCATCGGCCATTTTGTCGGCGTGTTTTCCGATATCACCGAGCGCAAGCTGGCCGAGGCGGCGCGGCGCGAGCTGCACCGCGAACTGGACCAGCGGGTCATCGAGCGCACGGCCGAGCTGGAGAGGGCCAACTTGCACCTGCAGCTGGAAGTGCAGCAGCGCAAGCAGGCGCAGGAAGCCTTGCGCGACGCCGAGCGCTTCTTTCACGCCACCATCGATTCCTTGACGGACCGGGTGCTGGTGCTGGACCAGGCGGGCAGCGTGGTGCATGCCAACCAGGCGTGCCTGGCCTTTGTCGGGCAAGCGCCCAGGCCGCTGCATTACCTGGAGTATTGCGAGACGGACGCGCGCTGGCAGCGCAGTGCAGGCAACGAGCTGGCCGCCGGCATCCGCGCCGTCATCGCTGGCAGCATCGACGTGTTTGCGCTGGAATACGAATTTGGTACGCGCGCAGGCCCGCGCTGGTCGCAGGCCAGGGTCAGCCGTTTCCGTGGCGAAGGGCCGCTGCGCGTGGTGGTGGCGCATACGGATATCACCGAGCGCAAGCTGATGGATGGCGCGCTGCGCCAGTCGCACGCCCAGCTGCGCCAGCTGGCGCTGCACCTGGAAACGGCCAAGGAAGACGAGCGCAAGCGCATTTCGCGCGATATCCACGATGAGCTGGGGCAAAACCTGCTGGCGCTGCGCATCGATATTTCCATGCTCAGTGCGCGCACCGAGGGTTCCCATCCACGCCTGCACCGCAGAGTCGGTGCCGTACTCAGCAATGTCGACACCACCATCAAGAGCGTGCGCGGCATCATGAACGAACTACGTCCGATGGCGCTGGACCTGGGCTTGCAGGCCGCCATCGAATGGCAGGTGGGCGACTTCCGCAAGCGCAGCGGCATCGTTTGCCACCTGCTGATACGCGACGAGGCGCTGTTCGCCGCCATCGGCAGCAAGGTCGAGATCGTGCTGTTTCGCATCGTGCAGGAAGCGCTCAGCAACGTCCTGCGCCATGCCCAGGCCAGCCAGGTGGAGATCGAATTCAGTTCGGACGCCTACGCCGTGCATGTGGCCATCAGCGACAACGGCATCGGCATCACGCCGCCGCAGCAGCACAAGAAGCATTGCTTTGGCCTGATCGGCATCGCCGAGCGGGTGACGGCGCTGGGTGGCCACTTCGCGGTGGGTACGCCGCCGTCGGGCGCCGGTTGCCGGCTGGCCTTGCAAATCCCCCTGCGGGTGCCGCCACGCCCGGCCGCCTGAGATAACTGTTGCAGCAGGATAATTTTTGCCGACCCGGCCGGCCTGGACAGGCTATACTTTCGCCTGCTTTTTATGGAGGAGCAAATCTTGTTCAAGACAATCGTACTACCAGTCGCCTTGATGGGCGCGTTCGCCGGCGCACACGCCGACGAAGGGCAGTGGCAACCACACCAACTGCCACAGCTGAAAGCCGAATTGAAGCGCGTGGGCATCGAAATTCCTGCCGAGAAACTGGCAGACCTGAGCAAGCACCCGATGAGCGCCATCGTCTCGCTGGGCGGCTGCTCGGCCGCGTTTGTGTCCGACGCGGGCCTGGTGGTGACGAACCACCACTGCGCGTATGGCGCCGTGCAGCGCAATTCGACGCCGGAACATAATTACATCACCAACGGCTTCCTGGCCAAGACGCGCGCCGCAGAGCTGCCGGGCGGTCCGAACAGCCTGGTGTATGTGACGGATAAAGTGGAAAACGTCAGCGAGCGTGTCTTGCAAGGCTTGACGGCCGACATGACGGGCCGCGCCCGCCACGAAGCGGTGGAAAAGCGCGTCAAGGACCTGATCGCCGAATGCGAAACGGACAAGATGTACCGCTGCTCCGTGCCCGCCTTCCACCGCGGCCTCGAGTACTACCGCATCCGCCAGATGATGATACGCGACGTGCGCCTGGTGTACGCGCCGTCGGACAAGATCGGCAACTTCGGCGGCGACGTCGACAACTACGAATGGCCGCGCCACACGGGCGACTACTCGTTCCTGCGCGCCTACGTAGGCAAGGATGGCCGTCCGGCCGACCCGTCGCCGGACAACGTGCCCTACAAATCGAAAGATTTCCTGGTGGTATCGGCTGAAGGCATCAAGGCCGGCGACGGCATCTTGCTGGCGGGCTACCCCGGCCGCACCAGCCGCTACAAGCTGCCAGCGGAAATTCGCTTTGCGCGCGACTCGGCATTCCCTCTGAAAGTGGCAGAACTGCAAGCAGACCTGGCCGTGATGGCCGACGCGACGAATGGCGACCCTGCCGGCGCCGTGCGCTATGCCAGCGTGGTAAAAAGCATCAATAACGTGTTGAAGAAGACCCAGGGCTTGCTCGACGGCTTCGCGCGCAAGGACATCGCCGCCATCAAGGACGTGCAAGATGCCGACTTCCGCGCCTGGTACGCGAAGCAGCCGAACGTCTCGCCGACCCTGCTGGCCGAACTGGACGCGGCGATCGCCAGCGACATGGCCTTGAGCGAAGAAGAGTTTGCCTGGTCGGTGGCGACCAATAGCGACCTGCTGAAGAGCGCACGCTCGCTGTACCGTTTGTCGCAAGAGCGCCAGAAACCGGACGCCGAGCGCGAATCGGGCTACCAGCAGCGCGACCTGGCCTTCATCAAGGCCCGTCTGGCGCGCCTGGAGCAGTCCTACGTCAACAAGGTTGACCAGGCGCGTTTTGAGGCTGGCCTGAAGCGTTACGCGCAATTGGCGGCGAAGAGCCACCCGCAAGGCCTGGACGCGCTGCTGCCGGCGCCAAGTGCCGTGGCGGCCCTGTACCAGCAGACGCAACTGTTTGACACGGCCAAGCGCCTGGCCTGGCTGGAAAAGGACCAGGCTGCACTGGCCCAGTCCGACGACGCCTTCATGTTGCTGGCCATCAGCTTGCTGCCAGTCGACCTGGTGCTGGAAGAGCGCCGCAAGGAAATCGACGGCAACCTGGAGCGCGTGATTCCGCAATACATGCAAGCGGTGATTGCCTGGAAGAAATCGCAAGGCAAGCCGGTGTATCCTGACGCCAACTCGACCCTGCGCGTAACCTACGGCACGGTAGCGCCATACTCGCCGCGCGATGGGCTGAGCAAGGGGCCATTCACGACCGTGGAAGGCATCGTCGAGAAAGTCACGGGCAAGGCGCCATTCGAGGCACCGCAAGCGCTGCTCGACGCCGTCAAGGAAAAACGCTACGGCCAGTTCCGCGATCCGGCGCTGGGCACCGTTCCCGTCAACTTCCTCACCAGCGCCGACACCACGGGCGGCAATTCCGGCTCGGCCGTGATGAACAAGCGCGGCGAACTGATCGGCCTGAACTTCGATTCGACCTATGAATCGATCACCAAGGACTGGTACTTCGACACCGCCATCACGCGCGCCATCCACCTCGACATCCGCTACATGCTGTGGGTGATGAAGGAAGTGGACCACGCCGACAACTTGCTGCAGGAAATGACGGTCAAGTATCCGAAGCCAGCCAAGACAGTCAAGAAGTAAGTTTTTCTTTGCGCTAGCACAAAGCCGCATCCGCCTGACTGGCGGATGCGGCTTTTTTGTGGCGGCGTGTGGGATGAAGAGGCGCCTGATCAAACTGCGCCAGGGGAAGGATTGCTGCTGATTTCCTGGTCGGCGTCGTGCAGTGAGTAATTAAGCCAGGAGAGAAGCGAATTTTCAATTTCGCCCCGAAGCTGCGATTCGGTTGCCAATGCTCGGTTGATCTCGGCCCGGTATGGCCGCATCTCACCGGGTAAAATCAGGGCCGCTTCAACTGGCCGATAACGCTCGCCACCTTGGCGGTAATCATATCGACCGCGGGGCCATTGGCGCCATGCGGCAAAATGACATCGGCATTGCGCTTGGTTGGCTCGATGAATTGCTTGTGCATCGGGCGTACTGTTTCCAGATACTGCTCGACGACGCTTTCTACCGAGCGGCCGCGTTCGGTAATATCTCTTTGCATGCGGCGGATGAAGCGGACGTCGGAGGCGGTGTCGACAAAGATCTTCAGCGACATCATGTTGCGCAAGTCCGCGTCATACAAGGCAAACAGGCCTTCGATCACGATAACCGGGGCTGGCTTGACTGGAATGGTCCTGTTGGAGCGATTGTGGAGCGTGAAGTCGTACTCCGGCATCTCGATCGCTTCGCCGTTGCACAAGGCTTGGACGTGCTGTACCAGTAATGGCCACTCGAAAGCCTGCGGATGGTCGTAATTCTGCTGGCTGCGGACTTCAGGGGTGAGATGGGATTGGTCGCAATAGTAGTCGTCCTGCATCACGACCGAGACCATATCAGCGCCAAACGACGCTTGCACTTGCTGGGATACCGTTGACTTGCCACTGCCGCTTCCGCCAGCGACACCAATGACAAACGGTTGGAAAGAAATCTTATTCATGCCGAATGATACCGGAACCGCGACCGAACTGACAGGGAGCGGCTGATCCAAAATGCAGCATTCGGCAATCCTGTGACGCCTGCCTGATGATTGCCCGTGAGCGGCTGCCTCTGGCGGGCATCGGAAATGTTAATCAGCAGGCATCTGCATCAGCAATGCTGTCTGATTTGATCATTGTGGCGGCGTGTGGGAGGGGCCGGCGCTGGAGCAAGCTGCGCAAAGGGAAGGGCCGCTGTTCATTTCCTGCTTGCCGTCGTATGGTGAGTGATTAAGTTAGTGGAGAAGTGAGCTTCCGCTTTGGTTAAGGGTTGTCCGATGCCGGCCGCCGTCACAGGCCCGAACTGATGCACGCAAGCGTCTCCGGCCGGCGTTGGGCAAGCCGCGAAGGAGGAAACCGCGGGCCATATCGTTGTCGTCAGCATGTGCCACCGGCTATGGCGATTTGAATGGTGCGGTTGCCTTGGTAGGTGCCGATTGAGGCGTCCGATCTGGTGTCGATAGCGCCCAAGTGGCTTTTAACGATCGTGAAATGAGCGCCGGGCCACGATCACGCGCTTGCAATCGAGCCTTCTTGATGCGGTAGGCAACGCGTCCCCGTATCGGCCATGACCGACGTTCTGGGCGCAGCTCGTGCGAACAAATTGTGGATGCGAAGTTGTTCATGGCGGAGCACCTTGGTGTCGTGGCGGCGCGTGAATCGGGTGGATCGGCAAGAAGATGGCGGTGATCGCCACCGGCGCACCACAATGCCGGCAGGTGAACGTTGGCGCAATCTGTCCGGTAGCTTGTGCCTTGGTGGGGGGGGGCGGTACATGCAGCAGTGCGCGCGTCAGCGCCAGGTTGGCCTTGCGTCCGGCGTTGGCAAAGATCCCGTAGTGCCGGATCCGGTGGAAACCTGTGGGCAGGACATGCAGCAGGAAGCGGCGCATGAACTCGCCAACGTCGAGCGTCATCGTCTTGTGCATCGCGTCCTTGGCGCGGTAGTCTTTCCAGCGAAACGTCACGCCACGTTCGTCCATGGCCACCAGACGCCGGTTCGAGATGGCGACCCGGTGCGTGTAGCGCGACAGGTAGGCTAGCACAGCCTCGGGCCCAGCGAACGGGCGCTTGGCGTAGACCACCCACTCGCAGCGCCGCAGCGAAGCCACCCAACGCGTGAAGGCGCTGGGTTGCGCCAGCGCCGAAAACTCCCCGAACAAGCGCATCTGGCCGGCGCGATGGGCGGTAGCCAGCGCGTCCAGAAAGCGGCGCCGGAACAAGCGCGAGAGCACCCGCACCGGCAGGAAGAATCCGTGTTTGCAGGCGATCCAGCGCGCACCGTCGGGCGACAGGCCGCCGCCAGGGACGATCCCGTGCACATGCGGATGGTGGGTCAGTGCCGATCCCCATGTGTGCAACACCAGCGTGGCGCCGATGCGGGCGCCCAGGTGCTTCGGATCGGCGGCGATGGTGCACAGCGTCTGCGCCGCCGTCTCGAATAGCAGGCGGTAAATGAGCGCCTTGTTGTACCAGGCGAGCGCGGCGACCGGTGCCGGCAGGGTGAAAACGACGTGGTAGTACTCGACCGGCAGCAACTCGTTCTGGCGGGCTTCGAGCCAGCGGCGAGCAGCGTTGGCCTGGCACTTTGGGCAGTGCCGGTTACGGCAGGAGTTGTAGGCGATGTCGACGTGTTCGCAGGCGTCGCAGCGCAGCGCGTGTCCTCCCAGCGCCGCGCTGCGGCACTGCTCGATGGCCGACATGACCTTGAGCTGGCCCAGGCTTAAGTGGCCACGCTGTGCGTGCCGCCAAGCCGGGCCGTGGACGCGGAAGATGTCCGCGACTTCCAGGCTGAAGCGCTCTGAGGTACCCTGACTTTTTCGGACACTCTTGTTTGGTAAACTTCACCAACTGGAGAACTTATGAAACGCTCAACAACATACACACCAGAGCTTCGGGAAGAAGCGGTAAAACTGGTC
>NZ_JBNYXW010000022.1:0-104309 GCF_051380875.1 Janthinobacterium woesei | reverse complement strand
ATGACCATAGCAAGTTGGTCCCACCCCTTCCCATCCCGAACAGGACCGTGAAACAACTTTGCGCCGATGATAGTGCTGCAACCAGTGTGAAAGTAGGTTATCGTCAGGCTTGTTATTCGTAGTAGAGAAAAACCCGTCAAGCAATTGACGGGTTTTTTTTCGTCCGCTGGTTTTGTCTATGCTGGCGATTGCCGGGTTTTTGAAAGGGATATCTTGTCTGCTTTGCATACGCTGGAGCAATTACGTACTGGCCAATTAGCCGGTGTGCGCCGCCTGAAGCTGTCGTGCGGCTTGACCGATTTCCCCCGCGAAATCTTCGAGTTGGCCGATAGCCTGGAAATCCTCGACCTGTCCGGTAATGCGCTGTCGGCGCTGCCTGACGAGCTGCCGCGCCTGCACAAGCTGCGCATCATTTTCTGCTCGGATAATCTGTTTACCACCTTGCCAGCCGTGCTCGGTTCCTGTCTTGCACTGGAGATGATCGGTTTCAAGGCGAACCGGATCCGCCAGGTACCGGCCGCAGCCTTGCCGCTCAAGTTGCGCTGGCTGACCCTGACCGACAATGCCATCGAAGTCTTGCCGGACGAGTTGGGCAAGTGCGCGCAATTGCAGAAACTCATGCTGGCAGGCAATTGCCTGAGCAGCTTGCCAGCGTCCCTGGCGCACTGCGGCCGGCTGGAACTGGTGCGTATCGCCGCGAACCGCTACACGGCGCTGCCCGATTGCCTGCTGTCCTTGCCGCGCCTGAGCTGGCTCGCCTATGCCGGCAACCCCTGTACTGAAGCGCGTGAACTGGCAGCCCTGGCCGAGGCTGGCATGCCAGGCGTGGCGTGGCAGCGCTTGCAGCTGGCGCAGCAGCTGGGCGAGGGAGCATCGGGCGTCATTCATCGCGCCCGGCTGGATGGCCGTGATGATGTTGCCGTGAAAGTTTTCAAAGGGGCGATGACCAGCGATGGCTTGCCGCGCAGCGAGATGGCCGCCTGCGTCAGCGCGGGCGCGCATGCGAGCCTGATTCCCATCCTGGGTACGCTGGACGCGCATCCGCACGGGGCGCCTGGACTGGTCATGCCGCTGATCGATGCTGCCTTTCGCAACCTGGCTGGACCGCCCAGCCTGGTATCGTGCACGCGCGATGTATATGCCGATGGCATGCGCCTGAGCGCGCCGCAAGCGCTGGCGATTGCCCATGGCATCGCCTCGGCCGTGCGCCAGTTGCACGCGCGCGGTATCGTGCACGGCGATTTATATGCGCACAACATCGTGCATGCGGACGCGGGCACCTGCCTGCTGGGTGACTTTGGCGCGGCGTCCATGTTTGCGCCCGGCTCGCCAGACGCGGCCTTGTTGCAGGGGATCGAGGCGCGCGCCTTTGGCGTGCTGCTGGGCGAGTTGATCGAGCATGGCGACACGCCATTGCCGGCCTTGTGGGCCTTGATGGACGCTTGTTTGCACGAAGAAGTATTGCGGCGACCACAATTTGATGTCATCGAGCGGACGCTGCAGGCAATGCTCCCCGCATAAAAAAATGGCGCAGCCTTTGCAGGCTGCGCCATTTTCATTTCAGACTGGCAAGATTCAACCCGCTACTTGACTTTCTTTTTCCGGCAGGGCGATTTGGTTGTCGACGCTGAACTGGTAGTCCTTGAAGACGTGTTCGGCCGTCAGGATCTGGTATTCACCGTTGTCGAGCTGGTGCGTGGTGTCCTTCAGGCGGTAGGTGTAATGGCCGCAGGTCCAGCAGTTGAAGTTGCGCATGTGCGTGCACAGGCAGGTCTTGTCCATCACGACGACCGTTTTTTGCTCCGGATGGGCAGCGACTTCGCGGTTGTACGAGTTGATGTAGGCACAGTTGCCCGTTGCATCGAGCAGGTAGCCATACGATTCGCAGCCCGGACGGATGCCGGCGCCAATGGCTGGCGTGTTTTTCAGCATGCGCATCGGGTAGCCCGTCGGCGAGATGCCGTTGACGATGATGTCTTCTTCCGATGCCTTGTAATATTCCTGCTTGACCTTGTTTGGCAAGCCGCATTCCTTGGTGACGGTAAAGCGCGTCGCCACTTGCACGCCGGCCGCGCCCGCTTCCAGGAAGGAGACGGCGTCGCTGCCCGTGAAGATGCCGCCAGCGGCGATCAGTGGGATGTCGAGCTGTTCGGTCTTCAGGTAAGCCAGGACTTCCGCGGTAATCGTGTGCAGGTCGTAATTGGCCCAGTCCATGCCGAAACCCAGGTGGCCGCCAGCTAGCGGGCCTTCGACGATGATGAAGTCGGGCAGGCGGTCCAGCTTGGCGTTCTTGCGCAGGAAAATCTGCAAGGCGCGCACGGACGAGACGATGATGCCCAGCTTGGCATCGCGGAAACGCGGGTGGTCGGCCATCAAGGCAAACGAGCCGAAGTGCAGGCCGGCCGACAGGGTGATGCCGTCGACACCCGCGTCCAGCGCTGCATTCAGGCGCACGCGCAAGGTTTCGCGCGGGCCATTCATGGTCAGCTTTTCCATGCAATTGACGAAGATCAAGCCATCGCCTTTTTTTGCTTCCATGGTGCGGCCGATATGCAAACGCTGCGCTTCGGCCAGGCGGCCCAGGTCGAACTGCACCACGGCCTTGTCGCTGTTATTGATGTTGAACTTGTACAGTTTCGTCTTGTCTTTGACGAAGGTGGTGTCGAAACGGCGATCCGACACGTCTTCCACCATGGCATCGGAGATATGTCCGATACCGTTCAGCCGGGCCGCTTCCAGGGCCAGCTCCGACGTGGAAATATCCACACCCATTCCGCCTATCATGATGGGCACATATTCTTTTTTGCCAAATCGCAGGCGGAAATCATCAACACGTTTCATTGCTATCCTTAGACTACCGTGGTTATCACTGAGCCAGATGTACTCATGCTCGCCGCCGGTCGGGCGTGCGGGCGCGCGCATGTAGCTGTGCACAGCTTCAATTCTACCCCAAGCGGGCAGGCTCTCCGAGGCAGCTTGCCACCATGGCGGTGCAAGCGCTGGCCGGATCGCGCTTAATCGCGGAAATTGTTAAATTCCAGCGGCATGTCGGGCACGTCCTTGCGCAGCATGGTCATGGCCGCCTGCAGGTCGTCGCGCTTGGCGCCGGTGACGCGTACGGCTTCGCCCTGGATGCTTGCTTGCACTTTCATCTTGCTGTCCTTGATGACGCGCACGATTTTCTTCGCGTCATCCGTTTCAATGCCATTCTTGATCTTGATGATCTGCTTGACCTTGTCGCCGCCGATCTTCTTGATGTCGCCTTCGTCGAGGAAGCGCACATCGACCTTGCGTTTGGTCAATTTGTTCGTCAGCACGTCGCGCACCTGGCTGAGCTGGAAATCCGAATCCGCAAACGCGGTCAATTCGTTTTCCTTGTGTTCGACGCGGGCGTCGCTGCCCTTGAAGTCGAAGCGGGTCGAGATTTCCTTGTTGGCTTGCTCGACTGCATTCTTGACTTCGATCATATCGGCTTCGGAGACTACATCAAATGACGGCATGGTCTGTTCCTTTCATGTTAGGGCGAACGCGCTCGTAGCGCGCCGGGCGCGCGCATTCTTTGTAAAATGGCACAGCCCCGTTAAAGATGCGACATTTTAACGGACAACGGACGGCCTGCCCTTGTCTTGCGCTGGTTTTTTGTCAGTTTCGCTCTATAATCGAGCAAAATAATCGCTATCCCATGTCTGCAGAGCTCACCATCGAACACAATTACTCCCTCCAGCGTTTGAATACCTTCGGCATCACGGCCAATGCTGCCGCCTATGTACGCATCACCTCCCAGGCCCAGTTGCAGGAGGCTCTGCAAGATCCTGCTCTGTCCGCCATGCCGCGCCTGATACTGGGCGGCGGCAGCAACATTGTCCTGACGGGCGACTTTCCTGGCGCCGTATTGCACATGGCCACGCGTGGCATGCGCTTGGCGCAGGCCGATTTCGAAACCATCCTCGTCACGGCAGCTGCCGGCGAAAACTGGCATGATTTCGTGCAATGGACCCTGGCGCAGGGCGTGGGCGGGCTGGAAAACCTGTCCCTGATTCCCGGCACGGTGGGCGCGGCGCCTATTCAGAATATTGGCGCGTATGGCGTTGAAATCAAGGACTATTTGCATAGCGTGAGCGTGATGCACAGCGCCAGCGGCATCGTCTTCGACATGGACCGCGGCGCTTGCCGCTTCGCTTACCGCGACAGCATCTTCAAGCAGGCCGACGGGCGCGACCTGATCGTGCTGGAAGTGACGTTCGCCTTGCCGGCCGAGTGGCAGCCGAACTTGCGTTATGCGGAACTGGCGCAGGCCGTGGCCGAGCGCAATATCGCCGAGCCGACACCACAGCAGGTGGCCGAGACGGTGATGGCGATACGCCGGCGCAAATTGCCCGATCCGGCCGTGATCGGCAATGCAGGCAGTTTTTTCAAGAATCCGGTGGTGTCGCGCGAGCAATGTATGGCCTTGCTGGAACGCTTTCCTGCGCTGGCACACCATGCGCAGCCCGATGGCACGGAAAAGCTGGCGGCCGGCTGGCTGATCGATCAGTGTGGCTGGAAGGGGAAAAACCTGGGGCCTGCGGGAGTGTATCCCAAGCAGGCGCTGGTTCTGGTGAATAACGGCGGCGCTCGTGGCGCGGACATTACCCGGCTGGCCGAAGCGATACAGGATGATGTGGAGGCGAAATATGGCGTGCGCCTGTCGCCCGAGCCTGTGTTTGTTTAATCAAGCGAAGTGGCAGACATAGTCGACAATTTCGACCGTTTCAATATCAAAATAGCTATTGCCCGCTACCTTGAATTCCTGGCCCGCGCCATAGCTGTTCCATTCGGCCGCGTCGGCCAGGCGGACCTTGCACAGGCCGCTGACGATTTCCATCGTCTCCGGCGCGCCCGTGTTGAAGCGCAGCGATGACGCGAAAATTACGCCCACGCTTTTTTTCGTGCCGTCGGCCAGGATGACGTTGTGCGAGACGCACTTGCCATCAAAGTAAATATTCGATTTCTTGACGACGCTGACATTGTCCAGTTGTGTGCTCATGCTTCACTTTCCTTGCGGTTAAAAATTAGTCATTGACGTCTTCGGCGCTCAGCACGCTGTTGCGTCCGCCGCGCTTGGCCGCATACAGGGCTTTATCGGCGCGGTTGATCAATTGCTCGATCGTCGATGCCGGTGATGGCTCGACGGTGGCCACGCCGATCGAGATGGTGACGATGCCGGCCGCTACTGCCGAGTTCTCGATCTGCAAGCCTTCCAGGTGGCGCCGGCATGCTTCGGCGATCAGCAGCGCGCCAGCCGCTTCCGTTTCCGGCAGGATCAGGGCGAACTCTTCGCCGCCATAGCGGGCAGCCAGGTCGGCCGGGCGCTTCAAATGTTCGGTCAGCACGGCGGCGACTTTTTTCAGGCACAGGTCGCCTGCCAGGTGACCGAACTGGTCGTTATAGCTCTTGAAATAGTCGATGTCGCAGAACAACAGGCTAAGCGGCGTCTTGTCGCGCTGGCCCCGCTGCCATTCGAATTGCAGGGTTTCATCGAAGCGGCGGCGGTTGGCGATGCCCGTCAAGCCGTCGAGGGCGGCAAGTTTCTGCAATTCAATATTCGCCTCGGCCAGGTTTTTTTGACTTTCACGCAGGAAACGGAAGGCCTGGTTGCGCTGCAAACGGCTGATGTGCGCCGCTGAGTGGTAGCGTATGCGCGCCAGCAATTCCAGGCGGTCTGGCAGTTTCACCACGTAATCGTTGGCGCCCACGGCAAAGCTGTGCGCCTTGAGTTTCGGGTCATCCTTGGCCGACAGCACGATGACGGGCACGTGCGCCAGCGTTTCGTGTTCACGGTACAGCTTGATCAGGGCGAAGCCATCGATGCCCGGCAGCACCAGGTCTTGCAGGATGACGGTCGGTTGCAAACGCAGCGCCGTTTCCAGCGCCAAGCTGGCGTCGGTCACGTAATGAAACTCGATGTCCTGCTGGTCACTCAGCATGCGCCGGATTGCCTCGGCAATGATCAACTGGTCGTCCACCAGCAGGACGCTGACCTTGAATTCGGTCAATGCCGGTTCGTGCTGGATGAAACTGGAGGAAAATTCTGGCATTGCATTCTTTTCAGATGTTAGGGGAGGGTTCCCACCCATTGTTGGGTTTGACGCCCAGGCGGCTGCGCAGGCTCGCGCCGATCTTATCCAGAGGCAAGATTTGCTGCGCCGCATCAAGTTCTGCCGCCGCGCGCGGCATGCCATACACGGCACTGCTGGCCTGGTCTTGCGCTATCGTCGTCTTGCCAGCGCGGCGCATGGCCAGCAAGCCATCGCCGCCATCGCGTCCCATGCCAGTGAGCAATATACCGATGGCATCGCCGCGCCAGTGCTGCGCCACGCAATGGAAGAACACATCGACGGACGGACGGTACACATAGTCGCGCGGTGCTGCATCGTAACCCAAACGATAATTTTGATCTAGCAGCAGGTGATCATTGGTCTTGGCGATCAGCACCGTGCCGGCCACCAGTTCGTCGCCCTCGCTGATCACGCGTACCGGCATGCTGAGTTGATCATCGAGCCATTTGGCGAAATGCGAGGCGAAAGTTTCGTCGATGTGCTGCACCACCACGATGGCGCAGCCGGGCGGCGCCGTCCAGCCGGAGAGCACCTTGACCACGGCCGAGGGGCCGCCCGTCGAGGCGCCGATGGCCACCAGCGTGGTGGCCTGGCTGTCGCCGCGTTCGCCGCCATTGCCGTGTGCCTGGCGCGGCGGCGGTGCCTCTGCACTGTGGCGTATCAGCTTGCCGATGGTCTTGATCTTGGCCAGCAGTTCGCTGTCGCCGCCGACCTTGCCTTGCAGCATGGGCGTGGCGGTGACGTCGAGCGCGCCCGCACCCAGCGCGCGGAAAACCTGGTTGACATTGTCTTGCGGACGGCCCGTGACGACCAGGATGGCGCACGGGCTTTGCTCCATGATCAATCGCGTCGCCTCGACGCCATCCATCTCCGGCATGTTCAGGTCCATCAGGATCAGGTCGGGGCGGTTGCCCTGGCACATGCGCACCGCTTCGAGGCCCGTGCGGGCTATCCACAGCACCTGGTGCTCCTGCGTGCTGGCCACCACCCGGCGCAAGGCCTCGGCAGCCATCGCGACATCGTTGACAATGGCAATTTTCATGAAGTGCAACTCATAAGCGCGCATCTCCTATCAGGTCGGCCACCGCGTCGAGCAGGGTCTCGTCGTGGAAGCTGCCCTTGGTCAGATAATAGTCGGCGCCGGCGGACAGCCCGCGCGCGCGGTCTTCCGGGCGATCCTTGTACGAGACGATCATCACCGGCAGCTTGTGCAGGTGCAGGTCCTTCTTGATCAGCGAGACCAGTTCGATGCCATCCATGCGCGGCATGTCGACATCGGTGATCACCAGGTCATAGTCGCCGCTGCGCACCACATTCCAGCCGTCGATGCCATCGATGGCCACGTCGACCTCGAAGCCGCGCGCCAGCAGCAGCTTGCGCTCCATTTCACGCACCGTCAGCGAGTCGTCGACCACCAGGATGCGCTTGGCGCGGCGCTGCTGCGCGTGGCCGGCCTGCGCCAGCTGGTGCAGGCCGCCTTCGTGCAGCAGCTTGTCGATCGACAGCAGCAAGTCGGGCACGTCGAGGATCAGCACCGGTTCGCCGTCATCCAACAGGGCGGCGGCGGAAATGTCGCGCATCTTGCCGAAGATCGGGTCGATGGCCTGCACCGCCAGGCTTTGCTCGCCACGGATGGCGTCCACCACCAGTGCATAGCTTTGCTTGCCGCGCCCGATCACCACCACCGGCAAATCCTCGGCGCTGCTGGCGGTGTCGCCCAGTTCGAGCACCTGCGCCGCCGACACCAGGCCCAGATGCTCGCCCTTGAGTTCAAAGAACTGCTTGTTTTCCAGGGTATGGATGGCCGCCTGCGGCACGCGCACCACGCTTTCCACCTTGACGATGGGGATGGCGTAGGCTTCGCCCTGGATGTCGATCACCAGCGCGCGCACGATCGATTGCGTCAGCGGCAAGGTGATCAGGGCGCGAAACCCCCGTCCCGGCTCGGACTCCAGGCGCACGCTGCCGTTTTGCTGGCGTATCGTCTCGTGCACGATATCGAGGCCCACGCCGCGTCCGGATAATTGATTGGCCGTGGCCTTCAGGCTGAAGGCGGGCAAGAACAAAAATTCCAGCAGCTCGCCCGGCGACAAGGCGGCCGCCATGGCAGGGCTGGCCATCTTGCGCGCGATGACGGACTGGCGGATTTTCTCCAGGTCGACGCCGCGTCCATCGTCGCTGATCTCGATGCTCAGCATGCCGGCACGGTGGCGCGCCTCCATGCGTATCGTGCCCTGCGCCTCCTTGCCCGCCTCGATGCGCTCGTACGGGCCTTCCATGCCGTGGTCGACGGCATTTCTCAGCATGTGGTTCAGCGGGCTTTCGATCTTCGCCAGGATGTCGCGGTCGACCAGCGTGTCTTCGCCGTCGATTTCCAGCTGCACGTCCTTGCCCAGGCTGCGCGCCAGGTCGCGCACCATGCGGGGAAACGCGTGGATGCCGTCGCGGAAAGGGCGCATGCGCAGCGCCAGCACTTCGTCGACCATGCCTTGCGAGACGGCCAGCAAGCGCCGTTCATAGGTTTCGGTGTCGGCGATATGTTCCAGCATGAACTGCTTCAGGGGCTGCGTCTTTTGCAGCGCCAGCAAGGATTTTTCCATCAGGCCCGCGTCGCCCGAGCGGGAAATGGCTTCGTGCAGCTGCTCGATGGCAGAAAACAGGCTGCTCTGGTTGCGCTTGAAACGCTGCAGCGCACCGATGAACGGGTGCATCTGGTGCGCATTGATGCGCGACTCGCTGGCCAGCGACAGCAATTTGTCGAAATTTTGCGCCGGCGCCTTGGCCAGCGCGCGCGGTGCGGCAGCGGCCGTAGCCGCTTCGTCGCCAGCGAGCACGTCGATGACGTCAGGCTGCACAGGCGCGGGTGCGGCCGCAGGCGGCGGGGCCGACGGCAGGGCTGGCAATTCCGGCAGCTCGGCGATACCGGCGATGGCGTTCAGGGTCTGGTCGATCTGCGCCGCGTTGGCGGCAAGCCACGTTTCGGCACCCGCGTCATCCAGGCGCGACAGTTGTACGATCAGGTCGACGCCCGACAGCAGCACGTCGACCCGTTCCGGCGTGAGCTTCAGACGACCATGCTGGGCGGCAACAAAACTGTCTTCCATGCCGTGCGCCAGCTGCACCACCACCTGCAAGCCGACGATGGCGGCGGCGCCCTTGATCGAGTGCGCTGCGCGCATCATGGCCTCGATGGCGGCCGCGTCGCCCGCCTGGCGCTCCATGGCCAGCAGGCCATCGGTCAGGATCTGCGTCTGGCTGTCCGCCTCCATGCGGAACAAGTCCAGCATGGAAAACGCACTCAGGTCGCCGTACTGGTCCTGGCTCATCGTAATAATCTCGCAAGTTGAAAGCCGATCAGCGCCGCGTCGAGGCAGCCGATGCGCAGGTCGCCCTCGGTGATCACGCCCGACAGGAAGCGCGACAGGCCTTTGTTGATGGTGGCGGCCGGCGCCTGCACGGCCGCCGAGGCGTAGCGCACGATGCCATGCAGGTCGGCCACGGGCAGGGCATAGGCTTGCTCTTCCCAGCGCATCAGCAGCAGGCGTGCAAACGTATGCCGGCCTTTGGCAAGCGGCGCGTTCAGTTCATCGATGCCCAGCAGGTGTGCCAGCGACATGCACGGATACAGCTTGCCGCTGATATTGACGATGCCGCCCAGGCCACGCCCGCTGCGGTGCGGCAGCGCATGCGGCTTGGCCTGCGGCGCCACGGAGTCGAACACGCGGGTGGGCAGCGCCAGCCATTCGCGGCCGATGCGAAACACCAGCGCCGAGCTGTCGCGCACCGCGCCGCCCGCATCGAGCTGGCGGAAGTGGCTGGCCCAGTCCTGCTGGTAGTGCGCGTCCACGGGGCGCTGCAGGTTGCGCTGGGCGGCGTCGGCATACACATCGCAGTTGCGGCAATGGATGTTGGCCGGTAGCTTGGGGCAGCTCTGGTCGCCGACCACGCCGATATGCTTCCAGCAATCCTTGATGGCTTCCAGGGTCTCGCTGCCGGTGATGGTTGTCATGCGTACCCTTTAGTTGGACGCCTGGCGGCGCTGGTAGATGCGCGCCGCGCGCGCCTTCAGGGTGGCGGCGGCCGTCTGGTTGCCATTGCGTTCGGCCAGCAGGGCCAGATGGCACAGCGCCTCGTAGTGGTCGGGCTGCAGGTAGATGCAGCGGCGCCAGTAGTCGTCGGCCAGGTCCATCTTGCCGGCCAGTTCGTTGATGATGCCGAGCATGAAGTACGCTTCGGCCGCCTCGGACACCCGGGCCAGGTGGGCATGGCATTTTTCGCCCGCTTCGTGCAGCTGGCCACGGTCGGCCAGCAGGCGCGCTTCGGCCAGCAAGTCTGCCTGCGCAGATGGTGCTGGCACGGGCACGGGGCGCGGGCGCGTTAGTGCTGGCAACGGTGCGCTCGGCGTACGGGCAGGCGCCGGCCGTGGGGCCGGCGGCACGCTATGCAGCGCCCGCGCCCGCAGCGGCGGCAAGGCGGCCACCTGGATGACGGCGGCCGGTGGCGTGGCTTCCTTTTTCAGGGCGAAGGCCTGGCGGAACTGCAGCGTCGCAAAGCCGTTCTGGCAAAACGACGGCACTTCCGCATAGCCTGCCAGCAGCATGCCGTCGTTGGCCAGCAGGGCAGAGAGCTTGGCGATGGCTGCGCGCGTGGTCGGTTTGTCGAAATAAATCAACAGGTTGCGGCAAAAGATGACGTCGTAGTGGCGGCTGTAGGCGGCGCTATCGAACTGCAGCAAATTGCCCTGTCTGAACGTGACCTGCTCGCGCAGGGTGTCGATGATGCGGTAGGCATCGTCGGCCACGTGCGTGAAATAGCGTTCGCGAAAGGCCACGTCTTGCGCGCGGAAGGCGTTGCGGCCATACACGCCCGCCTGCGCCCGCTCGATGCAGCCGGGACTGAGGTCATAGGCGTCGATGCTGAAGGCCTGTTTCGGCACGCCGCCGTCGCGCAGCGCCATGGCCATCGAGTACGGCTCTTCGCCGCCGGCGCACGGTATCGACAGGATGCGCGTGGCGCGTCCCCGCGCCCAGCGCTCCTGCACCAGTTCCACGGTGGCGTAAAACGCCTGCGGGTCGCGGAACAGCCACGATTCGGGCACCACCACCAGTTCGATCAATTGCGTCATTTCGGCCGGCGTGAGCGCCTGCAGATAGGCCTCGCTGTCGGCAAATCCCGTCAGCTCCATGCGCTGGCCGACGGCCCGCTCGGCTACCGATTTCGACACGGACAGCCCGGTGGCGCGGTGCAGCAGTGCTTGTGCCGTCATGCCGCGCTCCCGTGTTGAAACAGCAGCGCGCGCACGTCGGGCGCCAGCAAGTGTTCCAGTTCCACCAGTTGCACAATGCCGTCCGCGTCGCTCGCTACCTGGCCCAGGAAGGGCGCCGTCGCCACGCCGCTGTCCTCCAGCTTGTGCGGGTCGATGTCGGCGATGCCGCGCACCTGTGAGGCCATCAGCCCCAGCGCATGCGTGGTGCCGCCAGGGGCGCGGTAGTCGACGACGACGATGCGCGTGTCGAATTGATGCGCTGCCGGCGCCAGCCCCGCCAGGCGCGACAAGTCGATCACGGGCACGGGCGCGCCGTGCAAGTCCATCAGGCCGGCCACATAATCGGGCGTGAGCGGCAACTGCTTCAGTTCCAGCAGTGGCAAGACGCGCACGATGCCGACCAGCGGCAAGCCGTAGCGGTCGCGTCCGATGTGAAAAAGCAGCACTTTCATGGTTCAGATGGTCACGGCGAAGGTCGAGACGCTCGATTGCAGGTCGCCCGCCGCATATTGCAGCTGATGCACCGCTTCGCTGGTGGCCTTCAAGGACTCCACGGTTTGCTGCGTGGCATCATTGAGCTGCATCATGGTGTCGGAAATCTGCGAGGCGCCGATCGCTTGCGATTGCATGCCTTGCAGCACAACATCAAATTGCGGCGTGAGTTTTTGCACCTGGTCCATCACCGACGACAGTTGCTCGGCCACTTGCCGCACTTCGCCCACGCTGCGGCGAATTTCCTCCGAGAATTTATCCATGCCCATCACGCTGGCAGACACGGCCGATTGCATTTCCTTGAGCATTTGTTCGATATCCCAGGTGGAAACGGAGGTCTGGTCGGCCAGGCGGCGAATTTCGGTAGCCACCACGGAGAAGCCGCGCCCCGCTTCGCCGGCTTTTTCAGCCTCGATGGCGGCGTTCAGCGAGAGGATGTTGGTCTGGTCGGCCACCTTGGTAATGGTGATCAGTACGCTATTGATATTGCTGGCTTTTTCCGACAGGGCGGCCAGCTTGGCGTTGATGGAATCGGTGGCCGAGACCATGTGCTGCATGGTCGCATCCATGCGCTTGAGGTTGTTTTGCGCTTCGGCCGTGGCGTTTGTCGTGTAGTCGGCCACGGCGGTGGCGTCTTCCATGGTTTTCAGCAACTGGCTGGTATTGGCCGAGATTTCCTTGGTGGTGCTGAGAATTTCCACGCTGGTTTGCGCTTGCTCAATACCCGTGGCTTCCTGCTGTCGCGCCGAGGCGGCAATTTCCGTGGCCGAGGTCGTTACCTGGATGCCGGCCTTTTGCACATTGTTGAGCAAGCTGCGCAGGTTCTCGAACATCTTCGCCAGGCCATTGCCCAGCTGGCCGATGGCGTCGCTGCCAGTGATGCTGACCTTGCCCGTCAGGTCGCCCGAGGCGGCCTTCGAGACCACTTCCAGCAAGGAGTCGACCTTGGCGCGCAAGCTGTTGGTGGCGGCCAGCTCATTGGCCTGGTTGTCCTGGATAGTTTGCGCCATGCGGTTGAATTCTTCCGTCACCTTGCCCAGCTCGTCGCCCGAAACGATGGCCGCGCGCGCGCCTTGCTCGCCGCCAGCGATGCGTCCGACGGCGTCCGTCAGGTTGTTCAGCGGACCGAGGATGGATTTGCCCAGCAGGTAGGCGATGCCCAGTGCCAGCACGATGCACAGCAGGCCGCCCAGCGCCAGGGTCAGCAGCATGGTTTCCTGCAGCTTGGCACTGGTGGCCGTGCGTTCGGCCAGCAAGCGGGTTTCTTCGGTGGTCGCTTCGTTGAGCAGCTTGTTGGCCTGCGTGATGGCGGGGTAGCCGGCGGGCGGCAGGATGCGCGCCACCGCCTCGGTGGCGCCCGGCGCATTGCCCAGCGCGCGGCGCTTTTCGATCAGCGGGTTGATCCAGTCCTTGACCCAGGTAGTCGTCAGCTGGTCGATTTTCCTGAAACGCTCCGATTGCTCCTTGTTGTCGGCCGTCATGCTGATGGCTTTTTGCGTATGCTGGCCGAGGATCGCCATCTCGTCCGTTTGCGGGTTCAGCGATACTTCATTGCCGGTCAGGAGGTAGCCGCGCGTTTCCACCTGGATTTGCAGGATGGAATTGTGGATCTTGTCGATCTCGACCTGCACTTCCATCGTATGCCGATCCCATTTATTCGCTTCCGACAGGCGCGCAAAACTGTTGTAGGCAACAGCGAGCAAGATCAGGATGATGGCCACGATGGAGCCGAAGCCCAGGTACAGTTTATTCTTGATACGCAGGTCTTTGAACATGGGAGGGCTCCGGAAGCGGGAAGGTCAGCATAATTGCACTGTAGCATTTTGCCACGCCGACAGCGAAATGGGGACAATCCGGGGGCGTGCGGCTGCGTAAATTGCAGCCCAGTGCGCTCCAGACGCAAAAAAGCCGCCCGCAGGCGGCTTGTGGCAAGTCAAGGAGAGGCGATCAGCCTCCCTGGCTATGCTTATTTCTGGCCGCGCTTTTCGCGGGCGATGGCGGCGATGCGCATGCGCAAGGCGTTCAGCTTGATGAAACCGCCAGCGTCGGCCTGGTTGTAGGCGCCGCCGTCTTCGTCGAAGGTGGCGATGTTCATGTCGAACAGCGAGTCGGTCTTCGAATCGCGCGACACGACGATCACATTGCCTTTGTACAACTTGATGCGTACCCAGCCGTTCACGGTTTCCTGCGTATGGTCGATCAGGGTTTGCAGGGCGACGCGCTCAGGCGCCCACCAGTAGCCGTTGTAGATCATCGAGGCGTAGCGCGGCATCAGGTCATCTTTCAGATGGGCCACTTCGCGGTCCAGCGTGATCGATTCGATGGCGCGGTGGGCTTTGAGCATGATGGTGCCGCCCGGGGTTTCATAGCAGCCGCGCGACTTCATGCCGACGTAGCGGTTTTCCACCAGGTCCAGGCGTCCCACGCCATGCTTGCCGCCAACTTTGTTCAGTTCGGCCAGCACGGTGGCGGGCGACATGCGCACGCCGTTGATGGCGACGATGTCGCCTTTTTCGTATTCGATGTCCAGATATTGCGCTTCGTCTGGCGCATTTTCAGGGCTGACGGTCCAGCGCCACATGCTTTCTTCGGCTTCGGCACTCGGGTTTTCCAGGTGGCGGCCTTCAAAGCTGATGTGCAGCAAGTTGGCATCCATCGAGTACGGCGCGCCGCCGTTCTTGTGCTTCATGTCGATGTCGATGCCGGCGTCTTGCGCGTACTGCAGCAGTTTTTCGCGCGACAGCAAATCCCACTCGCGCCATGGGGCGATGATCTTCACGTCAGGTTTCAGCGCGTAAGCACCCAATTCGAAACGCACCTGGTCGTTGCCCTTACCGGTCGCGCCGTGCGAGATGGCGTCGGCGCCGGTGGCGTTGGCGATTTCGATCAGGCGCTTGGCGATCAAAGGACGGGCGATCGAGGTGCCGAGCAGGTATTCGCCTTCATACACGGTGTTGGCGCGGAACATCGGGAAGACGAAATCGCGCACGAATTCTTCGCGCACGTCTTCGATATGGATGTTTTCCGGCTTGATGCCGAACTTGATCGCCTTGGCGCGTGCCGGTTCCAGTTCTTCGCCCTGGCCCAGGTCGGCCGTGAAGGTGACGATTTCGCACTGGTAGTTATCTTGCAGCCATTTCAGGATGACGGAGGTGTCGAGTCCGCCCGAATAGGCCAGGACTACTTTTTTAATGTCGCTCATATTGCTTCCAGTTGTCGTTGTCTATGTATGTGTTGCGATACTGCCAGGTTTTATGCCACTTCCTGGCCAATTACTTGATTTTACCGAGTAACAGGTATTCGATCAGCGCTTTTTGCACGTGCAGGCGGTTTTCTGCCTCGTCCCACACCACCGATTGCGGGCCGTCGATCACTTCGGCGGCCACTTCTTCGCCACGGTGGGCCGGCAGGCAGTGCATGAACAGCGCGTCGGGCGCGGCGCGGGCCATCTTCGCGCCATCGACGATCCAGCCGTCGAAGGCGGCAATACGGGCCGCGTTTTCCGCTTCGTAGCCCATGCTGGTCCACACGTCCGTGTTGACCAGGTGTGCGCCTTCACAGGCATCCGACGGCTTGGCGAAGTAGGTGTAGCGCTCGGTCTTGACTTGTGCCAGGTCAATGTCGTAGCCCTTTGGCGTCGACACGTTGACGTGGAAACCGAACACTTCGGCCGCCTGCAGCCACGAATACAGCATGTTGTTGGCGTCGCCGATCCAGGCGACGACCTTGCCGGCGATCGAGCCGCGGTGTTCGATATACGTGAAGATGTCGGCAAAGACCTGGCACGGGTGGTGTTCATTGGTCAGGCCATTGATCACGGGCACGCGCGAATTGGCGGCGAAGCGCTCGATGATTTCCTGGCCAAACGTGCGCACCATGATGATGTCGCACATGCGCGACATGACCTGGCCCGCGTCTTCCACCGGTTCGCCGCGGCCCAACTGGGAGTCGCGCGTGTTCAGGTAGATGGCTGCGCCGCCCAGCTGATGCATGCCGGCCTCGAACGAGAGGCGGGTGCGGGTCGAGTTCTTTTCAAAGACCATCACCAGGGTGCGGTCGATCAGCGGATGGTAGATTTCGTAATTCTTGAACTTGCGCTTGATCAGATGGGCGCGTTCGATCACATATTCGTACTCTTCCAACGTGAAATCGGAGAACTGGAGGTAGTGCTTGATCGGTTTTTTTGTCGACATAATGACCACTTGAAGATGCGCAGGCCGCCGGCGGCGTGCCTTTCCCGCCGGGTTGCATCAGCAGTAAAACTGCATGCTGATGGTTGCCTCGCCCGGCGCGCTGCTGTGTTGAGCGTCGTCCGCGCAAGCTTGTTGCGTGGAGCGATGCAGTTTGCCAAGTTGTAAATCATGCAATGGCAGGGACTTCAGCCATTCAATTATAAGGGTTTTGCTTTTAGATTGGAAAGACTGGCTGGACGGGTACTTGTGTAGACAAGTACCCGCGTCCGGCCAGCGCTCAATAGATGCTGGCCGGGCCGCTTGCATCGAGCTGGGGCGCCGCCAGTGGCAGATCCAGTGTGAAGCGCGTGCCGGCGGGGCTGCTGCTGACCTGGATGGTGCCGCCCAGGAGGGCCGTGACGATGTTGTAGCTGATCGACAAACCCAGGCCGCTGCCGCCCTGGCCCAGCTTGGTGGTAAAGAAAGGGTCGAAGATGCGCGACAAATACTCTTCAGCAATGCCGCCGCCATTATCGGCAAACACGATCTGCACGCGCGCCGCGTCAGCCGTGGCGCAGAGGCGCATGTAGCCCATGCTGGCGCTGCCGTCGTTGGGCGCCTGATCGAAGGCGTGCAGCAGGGCATTGTTGATCAAATTGGTGAGCACTTGGCCGAACGGACCGGGATAGCTGTCCATGGCGATGCCGAATGCGATCTCCATGTCGATGCGGTGGCCCGAGCTGCGGATGCGGTTCATGACGGTGGCGATGATTTCATTGCTCACTTGCTGCAAGTCAAACTGGCGCCGCTGCTCGGTAGTGCGGTCGACGGCCACCTGCTTGAAGCTGTTGACCAGGCCGGCTGCGCTGTGCAGGCCGCGCATCACCAGCGCCGACGCCTTGCCCGCATCCTCGATATAGCTGGCCAGGTCCGAGCGGCGCAGGCCGGGACCATTCATCAGGCGTTCCACGTCTTCCGTTTTCTGCTGCATGGTGCTGGCGATCAACAAGCTGTTGCCGATCGGCGTATTGAGTTCATGCGCCACGCCCGCCATCAGCGAACCTAAGGCGGCCAGTTTTTCCTGCGACACCAGTTGCGCCTGGGCATCTTGCAACTGGCGGTAGGCGCTGGCGTTGTCGAGCGCGATGGCGCCATACGCGCACAGGGTGCGAAAAATCAGCCGCTCGCGTTTGCCATACGCATTGGCATGGCATGCCTGCACCGTCATCACGCCCAGCACGCGCTCGCCCACCATCAAAGGCACATACAGCACGCTTTGGTTATGCAGCGTGCCGGGCACGGTGTAGGCGTGGCGCCGCGGGGGAACTTGGGCGATATACACTTCGCGCCGGCCCAGCAGGCAGCGCACGGAGTAGGCGCGCAGATTGCTCAGCGCAATAGCATTGTCGGGCAGGGGCCGGCCCGCTTCCATGCCGTGCGCACGGCGCAGCGCCATGCCGGAGGCGTCGAGCATGTAGACGGCGAAGGTGTTGACGGGGAGCAAGGCATGCACATGCCGGTCGAGTACCTGGAACACGGCGTTGGCGTCCAGGTGGGTGGTGATTTCCTGGCCGATGGCCGACAGGCGCTCCAGGGTGTCGCTGGTCTGCTGCAGAACTTCGGCGCGGCGCGCTTCTGAGGCGGCCAGTTCGCGGTGATGATAGCCTTCCGAACGCGCATGTTCCGTCTGATGGTAGACCTGCATGGCGGTAGCGCGGTTGCTTGCTTGCTGGGTGTGGCTTTTTTCACGCGCTACGCCCGCGTCGAGGGCGATGTCGTAGGCGCGCGCATAGTCGCCCGCATGCGCGTATTCGCGCGCCAGCGCATCGAGCAGTTCACCGGGCGGCACATAGCCATCGATGGAGGCCGCCACCTGCAGCGCCTGGTGCAGGAAATGCAGGGCCGGATTGCGTTCAAGCATGCCGGGCGGCGGCGGCAGTTCGTGGCGCGCATGCAGCATGGCCAGCACGCGCAGCGCCGCTACCTGGTGCATGGCGTCGCCTTGCGCGGTGGCCAGCTGGCAAGCCCGTTCGGCCGCCTGCAGCGCTTCGTCCGGACGGTCCAGGTAGGATAGCGCATGCGCGCTGCCGCGCTGCGCCATGCTGCGGAAATCGGCCTGGCCCAGCGCTTCGGCCCGCTGCGCCAGCCGGCTGAAGGCATCGAGCGCCATGTCGTAATCGCCCTTGTCCAGGCTCAATTCGCCGAGGTGGAAGAGGGCGTTGGCATACGTACGCGCGCCGGCCACGGGCGCCAGGATGTGCAGCGCTGCGTGCAGCATTTCCTCGGCCGTGGCAAGGCGGCCCAGCTTGCGCAGGGTTTCGGCCGTATGCGTCTGGCAGGCGCCGATGCTGCGCGGCCAGAGCGTCGGGCGCGCCAGGTCCACCGCGCACTGCATCCATTCCAGCGCCGACTCATGGTCGTTCAGGGTGGCAAAGCAATCGCCGATATTGATGGCGGCCGTGATGGCGCCGCGTACCTGGCCGCTTTCCAGTGCCGCTTCGTAGCTTTGCATGTAGTGGCCTGCGGCCGCGCCCAAGTTGCGCGAATGGTGCGCTTGCAAGCCGTGGAAGTCATGCACCCAGGTGGCCAGCGGCGCGGGCAGCTTGCCGCTGTCGCCCGGGAAGTGGCTGCCCCAGCGGGCCTGGGCGGCCGGCGCGTCGCGCAGCACGGCCCAGCGCGCCGTGGCCGCATCGGCCAGGCTGGCGCGCATGCTGTCGCCAGCGCTGCGCGCCTGTTCGCCTGCCGCTTGCAGCTCGGCATCGCAGCGCGCATGGTCGCCCCGGTCGACGGCGATCGAGGACAGCAGCCAGTGGACGTCGGCGCAGCCGGCGCCATCGTTGTGCGCGCACAAGGTGGCGTGCGCCGCCATGGCCAAGCTCTCGGCCTCGTTCAGCGCGCCTTGCAGCCACGCCACCTCTGCCTGCACCAACTGCAGGCGCGCCTGCGCCTGTTCCAGCGCGGCAGGCTCCAGGCCGGCCAGTGGCAGCAGCAAACGCGTTTCGTCGACCAGGTGGATGGCGCGTGCACAATCGCGCTGGCGCAGATGCCAGGACAGCAACAGCAGCAGTGGGATGCGTTCGGCCCCGCGCAAGGGCAGCAATGCGTCTTCCCACTGCGTTATTTCATGCCCGAGCGCGAACATTTCCATTCGACAAATCTCCCCACTGCGCCAGCCTGCAAGGGATCAGGCCGTACTCCATCGCATTGTAAGCTGCAAACGGGGCAATTGTTCAGCGCATCGGACAGATTTTGCGCGCAGGGCCAGCATCGGCTCCCTGCGCATGCGGGTTCGCCTAGCGAGAGACGAGGCGCACGGAATGCGAGCCTTCGACGCGCATGGCATTGCGGCTGTCGGCGGGCATGCGCAAACCTGGCAATGCCTGGGCATCATCGATGGCCACATGCTCACCGGCGTCGCTGAAGGCGAAGGCGGCGCCGCGCCGGGTGAGGAACACGCCGGACGCCTGCGGGAACAGTTCCACTTCTGTTTTTTCGCGGCGTTCGTTCTTGTCGCTCAGGCGGCCATAGAAATGCCGATTCTGTTCGCGCACGATCAGTATTTGCTCGTTCGACAGCAAATACTGCTGTTCGATCTGCTGCGCTTCCTCTGCAGTGACGTGGTAGGGCGAGCTGACGCTGACGTGTACGCTGTCGGGAGCCGGTGGGGCGCTTTGCGCCAGGGCGCCAGCGCTGGCAAGAGACAACAGTACGGCGGCAATCGGGAAGAGACGTGAGCTTTGCATGACATTCACCTTCAATCAGGGTTGAGGACAGGAGATAGAGCGTGGCGTCACTGCGAGGTTTCCTGCAGCGACTGATGTCAAGGTAGCAAACGCCCTGCGCCATCGCCAGCGACAGGCGATGAACGGCCGGTTTCATGCGCTGGAATGCATAAAACCGGTGTTGAATGGTTTTGGGATTAAACGTGGAAAGCAGCCTCGGCAACAAAATTAAATTTCGCCTGTCTGCCTGTTGCTATCGTGAAATTCGAAATCGGGGCTGTGCCCGGGGGGCTGGTCAGTACAGCGTCTGCGCCGATTCGTGCAGCAGCTGGCCATACAGGGTATGGCGCATCCTGGCGATCTTGCCTTCGGACATGGCTTGCAATATCGCGCATTGCGGCTCGATCAGGTGGCGGCAGTTGTAAAACTTGCAGCCGCCCAGATACGGCTGGAATTCGCGGAAAGCGCGCTCCAGCATGCCTTCGGAGAGGTGGTACAGGCCGAATTCCTGGAAGCCGGGCGAATCGATGATGGAGCTGTTCTCGCCCAGCCCGTCGAGCTTGTACAGGCGCGTGAAGGTCGTCGTGTGCTTGCCCGTGTCGAGCGCAGCCGAAATTTCGCGCACGGCGATGTCGGCGTCCGGCACCAGCAGGTTGATCAAGGAGGACTTGCCCATGCCCGACTGGCCGATGAGGATCGACGACTGGCCCGCCAGCAGGGGCGCCAGGGTGGCCACCGCGTGCTCGGGGTCGGCGCGCGCCGACACTTCATGCACAGGGTAGCCGAGCGAGGAATACGGCAGCAGGCGTTCGCGGGTGCGCTCCAGCGAGGCCGTCACATCGGTCTTGTTGAGGATGATGTGCGCCTCGATGCCGGCCGCGTCGGCCGCCACCAGCGAGCGCGAGATCAGGTCATCGGCAAAGCCCGGTTCCGTCGCCACGACGATGAACAGCTGCGTCAGGTTGGCCGCCAGCAATTTCGATTTGTACTGGTCCGAGCGGTACAGCAGGGTCTTGCGCTCTTCGATGCGGTCGATGACGGCCTGGTCGTTGGAGGTGCGCGTCAGGTGCACGATGTCGCCCACGGCCACATTGGTTTTCTTGCCGCGCGTCACGCATTGCAGCTTGGCGCCATCCACGTCGGCCAGGTAATGGCGGCCGTGGGCGGCGATGATGACGCCGGTCAGCTTGTTTTCCAACTTCGCGTCGCTCATGGGGCTACCTGGCTGCTTTGATAGATGAGGTCTGCCTTGGCGGCGCAGATGAAGTCGTTTTCGGACAGGCCGCCGGCGCCCAGGTTGACCGAGTGCGTGTCGTAGCGCGCGGCGCAGGTTGTGTAAGTAATGATGAGCTCCGGATGGTGATCTTGTGTATGGGTCATGTAGGCCAGGGCATTCACGAATGCCAGGGTCTGGTAGTAATTCTTGAAGCCGAAATCGCGGCACAGCTTGCCGTTTTGCAATGTCCATTGCGGCAACAGGGCTAGCCAGGCGCCGAGGTCGGCGTCATTTATGGCCAGCTGGCGCGGCGCGCAGGCCAGCTGGGCCAGTTCTTGCGTGGTGGCGGGGAGGTTCATGCGGCGGCCCCTTTCAGGTGGCGGATGCGCACGCTGGCCGGTGGGTGCGAGTCATAGAAGGCCGAATGCAGCGGATCGGGCGTCAGGGTCGAGGCATTGTCTTCGTACATTTTTACCAGTGCCGAGACCAAATCGTCGGCCTGCGTGTGCGTGGCGGCAAAGGCGTCGGCCTCGAATTCATGCTTGCGCGAGCTGAGCGAGGTCAACGGTCCCAGCAGGAAAGTGAAGACGGGCAATACCAGCATGAACAGCAGCAAGGCCAGCGCATCGGTCGGCTGGCCAGTCAGCGCCAGGGCGACAGGGTCCACGCCGAGACCCGCGTAGAACCACGGCTGCGTCTTCAGGAAACCCAGCAGCGCCAAAAAGCCCAGCGAGATGAGAAACATCATGCCGATGCGCTTGACGATGTGCTTGAGCTTGAAGTGGCCCAGTTCATGCGCCAGCACGGCTTCGATTTCCTGCGGCGCCAGGCGCGACAGCAGGGTGTCGAAGAAAACGATGCGCTTGTTGGCGCCAAAGCCCGAGAAATACGCGTTGCCGTGGGCGCTGCGCTTCGAACCATCCATGACGAACAAGCCTTTCGAGGCGAAGCCCACGCGCTGCATCAAGCCTTCGATACGGCTTTTCAATGCCTCGTCGGCCAGCGGCGTGAATGTATTGAACAGCGGGGCGATGACGGTAGGAAACAGTACCATCATCAGCAACTGGAAGCCGCTCCAGACGCACCATGCATACAGCCACCACAGGCCGCCCGACTTGGCCATCAGGGTCAGCACCACCCAGATCAAGGGCAAGCCGATGGCCGCGCCCAGCAGCACGCCCTTGAGCATGTCGGTAAAGAACAGCTTGCGCGGCATGGTGTTGAAGCCGAAACGTTGTTCCAGCACAAACTGGCGGTAGTAATCGAAGGGCAGGTCGATCAGACCAGAGATGGCGGCAAAGGCGACGATGAGGCCGATCTGATACCACATTCCCGGGCCCGTCAATTCCTGCAAGTGCTGCGCCAGCCATTGCAGGCCGCCCAACAGGGTAAAGCCGATCAGCACGGCATAGTTGACCAGCAGAGTCAGCAAGCCGAACTTGGTTTTCGCCACCGTATAGTCGGCCGCTTTCTGGTGCGCGGCGAGGGGGATTTTTTCCGCGAATTCGGCGGGGACAAAGGCGCGGTGCGCCAGCACGTGGCGGATCTGCCGCGAGGCGAGCCAGAAGCGCACGGCGAGGGTCAAAACGAGGACGGATACAAACAAAATCGAAAACGCGAGTGAATACATTCTGTGCCTGTGAGAAAATGGCTGATTATTTAGTTTGATTAGGCCAAGAGAGAATTATGTCACAAGCGACCGACTTAGCTGCATCCACCCCCGCACCCGCCGTCCTGCCACGTCCAAATGAGATGAACCTGGTCTGGGTCGACATGGAAATGACGGGCCTGGAGCCCGATACCGACCGCATCATCGAGGTAGCGGTAGTGGTGACGGACATGCATTTGAACCTGCTGGCCGAAGGCCCCGTGTTCGTGATCCACCAGTCGGATGAAACGCTGAACAAGATGGATGCCTGGAACAAGGGCACGCATGGCCGCTCGGGTCTGATCGACAAGGTGAAGGCGTCGACCGTGACGGAAGCGCAGGCGGAAGCGGAACTGATCGCCTTCCTGAAGAAATACGTGCCGGCAGGCAAGTCGCCCATGTGCGGCAACACCATCGGCCAGGACCGCCGCTTCATGGTGCGCGGCATGCCGAAACTGGAAGCATTCTTCCACTATCGAAACGTTGATGTATCGACACTGAAAGAGCTGTGCAAGCGCTGGAAGCCGGAAATCGCCACCGGTTTCAAGAAGCACCAGAAGCACACGGCCCTGGCCGACATCCTGGAATCGATCGAAGAGCTGAAGTACTACCGCGAGCACTTCATCAAGCTGTAATCTGATGACGCCTCACAAAACCTACTGCGCGTCGGTATAGGCGGCCTGCGATGCTCACCGTACTAGAGTACGGTTGCGCTTCTTAGCCACCTCTCCCTTCCGCTCGCTACGGTTTTGTGAGGCGTTGTGAAGGTCCCATTACACTAAAAGGTGAGGCCGGACCAAGTGCCATCCTTGCCTTGCCATTCCAGCGCAAACGGCCCCGTTTGCCGTAAAGTCGTGATCCAGAGTATTTCGCCTGTCTGGCGGAAATACGCCACACACTGCCCGAACGGCTGTTCCAGCCAGCACAGTATCAGTCCTTCTCCCGCCACCGCGCACCATTGCTCATAGACATCGATCAAGGCTGCGGCCGGGTCGCCATAGAAATCGCCCAGGCTGGCTTGCCGGCCATCGGCAGCCGTCATGCTGGCGCACTCATATTCGTGCGTGACAACATAGTGGGTGCTGCGCGCCAGTTCCTGGCGACTCATGCTGCCTCCACGGCTGGCCAGGTAGTTTCCTGGTCGGCGCGCGCCTCGGCGATCAGCCATTCGCAAAAAGCGTGCACGAGCGGGCGCGTTTCCGCCTGGGGTGAGCGCAGCAGGTGATAGCAGTGGGGGCCGCGCACCGCGTGCTCGAACACGCGCACCAGCCTGCCCGCGCGCAAGTCGTCGCCGATCAGGGGGCTGGCGGCAATCGCCACGCCCTGGCCGCTGGCGGCCGCGTCCAGGCACAGGTAGGTGTGCGAGAAGCGCGTGCTGCCGCTATTGCCACTGTAATGCACGCCGCAGCTGTGCAGCCAGCGCGCCCAGTCGATTTTGCCGGGCAGGTGCACTTCCGGCTCGTCGTGCAGCAGCGGATAGCGCAGCAGGTCGGCGGGCTGGCGCAGCTTGGCGGCGCTGGCGCGAAATCCGGGGCTGCAGACGGCGGAAAACCATTCTTCCATGAGTAAATCCACTTTCAGGCCAGGATAGCGGCCCGGACCTAAGCGGATGGCGACGTCCACGCCATCGCGCGCCAGGTCGACCGGGTGCATCGAGGCCAGCACGCGCAGTTCGATCTGCGGATGGCGGTCGCGCAAACGGCCCAGGCGCGGCATCAGCCAGCGCGAGACGAGCGAGCTGGTGGCCGTCACCGTCACCACCTTGTCATCGCCCTGGCGCCGCGCCTGCTCGGACACGTCGGCCAGCTGCTTGAGTATCGGCCCCAGCGTAGCCGCATAGCGCTGCCCGGCGCTGGTGAGCACCACGCCGCGTGGCAGGCGCTGGAACAGCACGATGCCCAGCCATGCTTCCAGCTGTTTCACATGGTGGCCGATGGCGCCGGCCGAGACGTGCAATTCTTCGCCCGCACGCTGGAAGCCTTCATGGCGGGCGGCCGCCTCGAAGGCGTGCAGGGCGGCGAGCGGTGGTAACGGGCGTGACATGGTGGAGCCTTATCTTTTAGCCTCGCTGTTGAGCCTTGGTATTAAGCCTGAATTTTATTGAGCCTATCCGTGAAGAATATTGGTTTGTTTCATTTTGCGCAAGCGAATATGATGCGGCTATGCGTAAATCTACCCGCAATATGATTTATGCATGAACTGATTGCTATAAGTAACCCAGATCAGGTAACGATGTCGCCCGCAGAGGCGTTCCGCCTATCTCGATCTTGCTCACCGTTTTGTCCCGATTTATTTGAAGAGGTTAGTCATGTCTGATCGCCGCGCTGTTGCGCTGGTGTTGCTGTCGGCCGCCGGTTTCGGCAGTTCCGCAGTGTTTGCCAAGGCGGCATATGCGTCCGGGGTCAACCCGTCGACCATGCTGGCCTTGCGTTTTGTCATCGCCGCCATGCTGCTGTTGCCGCTGGTGTGGCTGGGTGGCTGGCGTTTGCCGCGTGGCCGCCTGCTGGCTGGCTACATGCTGATGGGCCTGATGTACACGGTCCAGTCGCAAGGCTATTTCAATGCCTTGCTGTATGCCAGTAGCGGCCTGTGCGCCATGTTGCTGTATGTGTATCCGGTGCTGGTGACCATCCTGGCGCTGGCGCTGGGCTGGGAAAAGCTCGACCGGCGCATGCTGGTGCTGCTGGCGCTGGCCATCGCCGGCATGGCCACCACCCTGGGCGGCAAGCTGCAGGGCCAGCCGATCGGCATCGCGCTGGCGCTGATGGCGGCCGGTGTGTACGCCGTATATATCCTGTTTGGCAACAGTCTGGCGAAAAGCCGCGAGAATATTCACCCTTTGGCGGCTTGCGTGGTGATCATGGGCACGGCGGGCCTGTCGAACAGTGCGATTGCTTTGTGGCAAGGTGTGTCCTTGCCGGGTACGGCGACGGGCTGGCTGGCCGTCAGCGCCATCGCCCTGTTCTCGACGGCGATCGCGATTGCCGCCTTCTTTGCCGGCGTGGCGCAAATTGGCGCAGCCAAGGCGTCCATCATTTCTACCTTCGAGCCTGTCATCACGATGGCCTTCGGCGTGACCTTGCTGAAAGAATCGGTCAGTGGCACGCAATTGCTGGGCGGCGCCATGGTGCTGACCGCCGTGGTCTTGCTGGCGCAGCGTTCCAGCCCCAAGCCGGCTGCCATGCTGGCCGTGCAGGCCAGCGCCTGAGCTCAGCTTTCCTGATCTGATCGGCTATGTCGATCGGTCTCCTTTGGCGCCGCGACGGGTTTCCTGTCGCGGCGTTTTTTTTTCGTCCCGGCTATGTCATCCCGGTTCCAGGCGCGCACGCACAAATAACTCTTGATTGGGAATTATTCTCATTTATAATTGATTGCACGATCGCCCCACCACCAGCCAGCCCACGCCAGCCAGTGTTCGCCTTGAAAGGAGACACCGTGTTGACCACGTCCCCCGCTGCCCCTGTTTGCCATACCGAGTTGATCGCCGGCGAATTTGCCCGCCTGCGCCGCGAAAAGAAAGCCCGCCACCGCGACATCGCCGAGGAACTGGCCATCTCCGAAGGCGAGCTGATCGCCGCGCACGCCGGCCTGTCGCTGGCCGACGGTGCCTTGCTGGGCGCCGAGCGCTTGCAGGCCGACTGGCCCGCCATCATTGCCGCCTTAGAGCCGCTGGGCGAAGTCATGGCGCTGACGCGCAACGCCTCGTGCGTGCATGAAAAAACGGGTGTCTACCGGAAAGCCAGCCACAACAACCATGTCGGCCTGGTGCAGGGTGGCGAGATCGACCTGCGCGTGTTTTACCGCCACTGGGCGCATGGCTTTGCCGTGCGCGAGGTGAACGAAAAAGGGGGCGAACAAGAAGTGCAGCGCAGCCTGCAATTCTTTGATGCTGCCGGCAACGCCGTACACAAGATATTTCTCAAGCCGCAAAGCGAGCGGGCGGCCTATGATGCGCTGGTGGCGCGCTTTGCCGACGCCGACCAGGCGGCAGGCATCGCCGTGGCCGCCGTGGCGCCGGCGCCGGCCGAACTGCCCGACGCGCAGATCGACGTGGCGGGCTTTCGCGCCGCCTGGGCCGATTTGCGCGACACGCACGCGTTTTTCACTTTGCTGAAAAAATATTCGGTCTCGCGCCTGCAGGGCCTGCGCCTGGCCGAGCCGCGCTTCGTGCAGCCGCTGGATAAATCCTGCGTGCTCGACCTGCTCAACGACGCTGCCCGCGAAAAAGTCGCCATCATGGCCTTCGTCGGCAATGCCGGCATGCTCCAGATCCATGCGGGGCCCGTGCACAAGATCGCCGTGATGGGGCCATGGATCAATATCCTCGATGTGCGCTTCAACCTGCATCTGCGCGAAGAGCATATCGCCAGCGCCTGGGTGGTAAAAAAGCCCACCGTCGATGGCCTGGTGACGTCCGTCGAACTGTTCGACGCCAGTGGCGAGACCATCGCCATGTTCTTCGGCGAGCGCCAACCGGGCATGCATGAACTGTGCGAATGGCGCAACGTCGTCGAGCGCGTGGTACAGGAGGGCGAACTATGCGCCGCATGATCGCCGCCAGCGTGGCACGCCGCATCGCGCTGAAAAAAATGGGGGTGGGCGCGCCGCGCGAAAAAAGCCGGGAGGAATGTAAAAACGCCGGGACAGTGCCCGGCGTTGATGTGCTGATTACTCGGCTGCCGGCTCGGCGCCGCAGCATTTCTTGAACTTTTTGCCGCTGCCGCAAGGGCAATCGTCGTTGCGGCCCACTTTCGGCTCTTCGCGCTTGAGCGTTTGCACGGGCGCCTTGCGGCGCGGTACCCAGAAACGGTGGATGGCCGGCAGGTTCGCTTCCAGGTCTTGCCCCAGCTTGTGCGCCTTGACCGGATCTTCCACCAGTTTCAGTTCTGCTTCCTCGATCTCGTCGGCGCCCAGCAGGTAGATTGGCTGCATCAGGTCCGCCACTTCGGAATCCCAGATTTCGTTCCACGAGCCAGGACGCAGTTCCATTCCGTCCCAGAAGCCCCAGCACCAGGCTTCGGCGTCGATCAGGGTCTGACCTTCGTAGTCGTGTTCGACGAACAGCGGCTCGAATTCCTTGGGGGCGACTTCAAACGTCACCAACACTTCGTTCATGAAGCGCATGATCAGGTTGACGATGCGCTCTTCTTCCTTGCTGGTCTTGAATTTTGGTGCATCTTTGGCATCTTCGCCCCAGACGCGCGGCAACCACTCGGCCGGCATGATCGGTTCCGGACCGATGGCGACGGCCGTCAGATAGCCGTGCAGCATATCCATGGTCATCGCGTCCTCGGAGCAGCGCTCCGACAACAGGAATTGGTCTAGTTCTTCGAATTCTTTTTCTGATAATGGCTGTTCGAGTTGCATGGCTTGCTCTTTGATTGAATGTAAGGTGCCAGTATACGCCTAGCGGCCCCAACTCGCCCGATTGTTTATGCGCTGGACGCCGTGCGCGCCTTACAATGGTGCTTATGCACAATGAAAACTCGCCGCACGAGGACGACCGGCCCGTCCATCCATTTTCGGCACTGAGCCCCGATTGCGTGCTCGACGCCCTCGATAGCGTGGGCTTGCGCGGCGATGGCCGCCTGCTGGCGTTAAATAGCTATGAAAACCGCGTCTACCAGGTGGGCATCGAAGACAGCGCACCGCTGGTGGCCAAGTTTTACCGCCCCGAGCGCTGGAGCGACGCCGCCATTCTGGAAGAACACGCGTTCGTGGCCGAACTGGTCGAGCGCGAAATCCCCGTCGTGCCGGCCATGGCCCTGGGTGGCAGCACCCTGCACCAGTTCCAGGGCTTCCGTTTTGCCGTCTTTCCCCGCCACGGCGGCCGCGCGCCCGAACTGGACGACCCGCGCACGCTGGAATGGCTGGGGCGTTTCATCGGCCGCATTCACGCCGTTGGCGCCCTGTCTGCGTACAAGGAGCGTCCGGCGCTCGATCCGGCCACCTTCGGCGTCGAGCCGCGCGACTTCCTGCTGGCGAACAATTTTCTGCCACCTGAACTACTGGCCGCCTATTCCAGCGTGGCGGCGCAGGCGCTCGACGGCGTCAAGCGCTGCTATGACCGCGCCGGCGACGTTGGCATGCTGCGCCTGCACGGCGACTGCCATGGCGGCAATGTGCTGTGGACGGACGCCGGCCCGCATTTCGTCGACTTCGATGACAGCCGCATGGGACCGGCCATCCAGGACCTGTGGATGATGCTGTCGGGCGAGCGCGGCGACATGGTGCGCCAGATGAGCGACATCCTGGCCGGCTATGAAGATTTTTGCGATTTCGACCCGCGCCAGCTGTACCTGGTCGAGGCGCTGCGCACCCTGCGCCTGATTCACTACTCGGCCTGGCTGGCGCGCCGTTGGGACGACCCTGCCTTCCCCGTCGCCTTCCCGTGGTTTAACACGCAGCGCTATTGGCAGGACCGCATCCTGGAATTGCGCGAGCAGGTGGCGCTGATGGATGAAGCGCCTTTGTGGCCCATTTAAGTTAAATAGCGAAAAGGGTGGTAAAAGGCCCTCTTCTTGCCGCGCTGATTTGCGCATGATTGCTCGATAATGGTGCTTACAACCCCATCAGCAGCGGGGTTCACCCGAATAAGCGAGAAATCATGCAAGCACAGCAAAATCAGCGCCAGGCCGCTACCCTCACCGTCGCCTATTGCGCCGACGACGAGTTCGACCAGGACAGCATCGTCTCGCTGCATGATTTCAAGGACCTGGAGCGCAAGGCGCCAGCTG
This sequence comes from Janthinobacterium woesei, assembly GCF_051380875.1. Classification (NCBI taxonomy): domain Bacteria; kingdom Pseudomonadati; phylum Pseudomonadota; class Betaproteobacteria; order Burkholderiales; family Oxalobacteraceae; genus Janthinobacterium; species Janthinobacterium woesei. The sequence goes on along the minus strand of NZ_JBNYXW010000022.1, from coordinate 74,958 downwards.
CCGCCAGCATGCCCCTGCCGCTCGTGCAGGCCGAGCCAGAAGCCGAGCAGGAAGCTGATTTCAAGGCGCCGGCCAGCGGCCGCCAGCAAATGGAACTGAAAGCCATCCACGAAGCCATCGCCCGCGTCGAAGCGGAAGCGAAAGCCACCTGCGCCGCCGAGAGCCGCGCCCTGGCTGACGCGCGCGTGCGCTCGCTGGCCGAGGACCGCGCCGCCATCGATGTCGCCGCCGCCGCCGCCGCGCAGGAGAACGCGCAAGCTGCCGAAGAATCGATTGCCGCCAACCGCGACCGCCTCGATACCATGCGCGCCGCCGCGCAAGCGAGCGTGGCGCGCCTGGAAGCGGTCAGGCAGGAAACGGCCGAACTGCGGGCCCGCGTGGAATCCGACAATGCCATCCGCCTGGCCGCCGAACAGCGTTCTCGGGCCGAGCAGGAAAGCCGTTTGCGCGCCAGCGAACAGGTAGCCGTGCAGTCGGAACTGGCCGAGCAGGCGGCCCGCGCCGCCGAAGAATTGCAGGTGCACACGGAGCAGGCGCGCCTGCAGGCCGTCGAGCGCGTCGCTGCCGTGCAGGCGGCCAAGGATGAAATGGTGGGCATCGCCTCGGCGGACGCGCGTGTCGCCGTGCTGGCCCGCGAGCGCGAGCGCCATGCCCACGGTGCGCGCCAGACGGCGCAGATGCTGGCCGAAGCGGAAAGCGAAGCGCTGGAATTGACGGTGCAGCGCGAGCGCGCCGACCAGATCGCTTTGGCCTCGGCATTTAATCGTGCCGCCGCCGAAGTGCGCGCACTGGAAGAAGCACGCGCGCTGGCGCACCTGGAGCAGGAACGCGAAGCCATCGCCCTGGCGCAGGCGGAATCGGAACGCCACGCGGCGCAGTCGCTGCATTTGCGCCTGCAAACGGAAAAGGAGTTGCGCGACGCGGCCATCCACCGCGAGCGCCTGGAGATGGTGGCCGTCGCCAGCGCCCAGGCGCGCCGCGACGCCGATGTGCGTATCTTCGCTGCCACCGAAGCGCGCATCGAAGTGGACCGCCAGTTGCGCGCCGTGGCGCTGGCCCGGGTCGCCGCCGAACAGGATGCGGAAATCGCCGGCCACGCCAGGCTGGAAGCGGAAACGGCCGCGCTCGAACAAACCAGGGCGTGTAAAGCGGCCGAACAGGCAGCCGCCGCTGCCGCCGCGCTGGAACTCGATGAGCAGCAGCGTGCCGCCAGCCTGGCGCATGAACGCGCGGAACTGGCGCGCCAGGCGGCGCAACTGGCCACCAATAAGAATGCGGCCGAGCAGGCCGAGGTAGACGCTTGCACAGCGCAACTGGCGGTGCAGGCGCAAACGTCGCAACTGGCGCAGGAAAAAGCGCAGCAGGCAGCGCACTTGCTGCAGGCCGAGCAGCAGCGTCTTGATGCGGAACAAACGGCCATCGCCGCGCTGAAGACCAGGCTGGAAGCGGAAGCGCTGGCGTTTGCCGCAGCGCAGGAGCGCGTCGCCGCCGAGCAGGCGCAAGCCGAACTGCTGCGCGGCCAGCATGCTGCCGAACAGGCCTTGCAGCAAGCGTCCGAAAAAGAAGCCAATGCCATCCGCATCCTGATGGACCAGGCGCTGGTCGAGGGTGAGCAGAAGGCGGCTGCCGCGCAAGCGGTGCAGGCGCAGGCGCGCCTGGCCGTGGAGCTGGGGCAGGTGCACAGCGAGCGCGCCCGCGTGGAAGAAGAAAAAGCCCAGGCAGCCGATGCGCTGCTGGCGTCCGAGCGTGATTTCGTGGCGGCCGAACGCGAATCGCTGGCGCTGATCGCGCAAAAACTGGTGCAGCAGCGCCAGACGAGCGCTGCCGAAGAACGCGCTTCGAACGCCATCGCCGGCCGCCTGGAAGCGGAAAAGCAGGCGACGGCAGCCGCTGAAGCGCGCGCCGCCATGGAACAGCAGGCGCTGGACGCCACGCGCCAGCGCGAACAGATGGAACTGGGCGCGCAGCAGGCCGCCAGCGACAAGCTCGCGGCGCAGCAAGCCTTGCTGGCCAGCGCCCAGGCCCACGCGGCCCTGCAGCGCAAGGCTGCCGACACCACGCGCGCCATGGCCGAGGCCCGCCAGCAATTGCTGGAACTGGACATGGCCCGCGCGCAGCAGCAGGAGCGCGACCTGGCCGCCATGCGCGCCCGCCTGGAACAGCAGCAAAGCACGTTTTCCAGTTCCTTGGCCGCCGCCCGCGCCAAGGCCGAACAAGCCAGTTCGGCCAGCCTGACGCGTGAAGTGATCGAGCGCTTGACGCAGCCGAATGAGTCGGCTGGTGCCGTCTGGCGTTCGCGTTAATCCGCTCTTGGGTCAGTCCCGCCGGGACTGACCCAAGCCATCAAAACTTCCGTCCCACCCCCACCAGTATCACATCGGCATCGCGGTGATAATCCGTGATGACGCGGTTCCACGCCACTTGCGCCACCCAGCGGCGGTTGAAGTGGTAGCGGCTGGCGGCCGACAACAGGCCTGTCAGGCGCGTACCGTGGCCCTGTATGTCGCGCCCATCCCAGGCAAGGTAAGGGCCGGCGCCCATGCCGAATTCCACCTTTTCATTGAGCGAACGGACCAGCCATAGCTGAGCGGCAGCGCCGCGCCGGTGCGCCAGGTCGGTGCTGCCTTCGTCGACGACGGTGGCGGTCCAGTCCACATATTTTCCCGCCGCGCGCCGATATTCCAGGGTGAACGGGCGCGAAGTCTCCGAGCGGAAGCTGTTGATGATGGTCTGGCCCGTCGACATGGTGAAAGTGTCGTCGTGCGCCCAGTTCTGCAAGTGCAGCTTGGCGCCCGGCACGCCGTCGTAGCGGTAGCCCGCACCGACCAGCAGATGCGTGGTGGCGTCCTTGCCATTGGGCAAGATGCGGTTCACTTGCGCTTGCGCATACCAGCGGTTGTCGAATTGCCAGCGCGCCTGCAGGCTGAAGATGGAGCCCCAGCCGTGGTCATTGTCAAAATTGTGGGGAGCGTCGTCGGTCTTGGCCGTGTCGAAGAAAAAGTAGCGGCCCACGCCGGCGCCGAGCATCAGGCCCTGCTCCACGTTTTTGGTGCGCAGCCAGACTTGGCCGGCCATGCCGTCGCGGTGATGGTCTTCCGGGTGCCCTTCATTGATGTACGACAAACTCATGGCATTGTAATTGCCCACCGGCTGCGTGTAGCTGATGGCGGCGACAAAGGTGCGCTCATTGCTAGCGTTGACTTTCAGGGCGCCGGCCATGCCCGACAGATCCTGTGCCTGGGCGGACAAGGGAAGTGTGGCGGCCAGCAGGGTCAGGGCGGCAAGGCGTAGGCGCATGGTGTTTCCAGTGATGGTGATACATGCTGAAGGTCGGCTGGCTGAGCGTCTTGCACTAGCGCAATAATCACGCACCTTGACTGCATGCGTAAAACTTCTCAGTCAGAACTAATGACGAGTGTATAAGAAAGTGAGAATGTGTGAGGCGCGCGAGCAATTTATTGCTGAAGGTTATTGCTGGAAAGAAATTATTGCGGAAGACAGGGGAAGGGGGCGCCGGCACGAGAATGGCTGGCCGGCGCCGGACTGCTGGACTGCTGTGTTACTGGCTCAGCACGACCTTGCTGGCATAGTATTCCGTCTCGCCGAAGCATTGTGACGGCACGCCCTTGTGCTGGCTGTAGGTGACGAGGATGCGCTTGCCGGATGCCGCCGTCAGCTGCTTGGCCACGTCTTCATCGCGCACGCTGAACTGGAATTTTTCCGGGATGGTGCCCGGCAGCGCCGTCAGCAGCAGTTCACCTTCCCAAGTCTTGCAAATCCAGCCCCGTTTGGAGAACTTTTGCAGGTAGCCCGCCCGTTCGCCTTCCGAGTACGAGAAGCTGAGGGTCGTCCAGGCATAGGCAGCGAGCAGCAGGAAGCCGGCCACGAGGAAGATGACGAAGGCGAAGGTGACTTTTTTGGTCGTAGGGGTCATGGTAGGGTTATCAGGTTAAAGAATCAGTCCTTGCGGCCGGCTTTCCAATTGAGGCCAAAGTTGTATCGTTCGTCCATGGCCTGGTGCGCCGTGATTTTACCTTGGCCACCGAAGTATTCCACCAATTTTGTCACCTGCAGGTTGCCGCCGTGGTTTTCCAGCATGGCGATGGCGCACATGGCGTGCTGGCTGTCTGTATCGAGGCGTACTTCGACGGTAGGCTGGCCGGGAATTTCGATCGTCACCATGCCATCGGTGGCGGCCCAATTCGGCACGCCTTCGTAGATGAAGGCATACACCAGCACGCGCTTGATCTGGTCGAAGTGGGTACCGTTGATGAAGATGTTTTCGCCGCTGCTGACGCTGCCCGTGCGGTCGTCGCCTTCCAGATGGATGTAGGGCGGCTTGTCATACGCGCCCCAGCTGTTGCCCAGCGCCTGTACCGCACTTTTTGTCCCATTGCCCATTTCGAACAGGCAGCCGATATCGAGGTCGATGCCGCCCGAACGGCTGGCCGGCTTGTTGAACAGTTTGCCGAGGAAGCCCGTGTCGAGCTTCGAGGCAGGTGCCTGGCCTTGCGCGGCGTTCTGGTTCCAGTTCAGGTTGACACGGATGCGGCCATAGCCACCGCTGTCGCGCTTGTCGAGCGAGATCTTGTCGCCGCGCTTTTCCAGGCGGATCTTCGACAGCGAGATCTTTTTCGCCGCTGGCGGCGCCGCCGGCGTGGGCACGGCAGCAGGGGCCTGCGTCGGTGCCGGCGCCGGTGAAGATGCGCCAGCCTCGCTGCCGCCAAAGTGCGTCAACAGCGCTGCCAGGCCGCCGGCAAAGCCCTGGCCCACGGCGCCGAAGCGCCAACTGCCGTCGCGGCGATACAGCTCGCCGATGATGACGGCTTTTTCATCCTGGAAGTCGGCGCCTGAAAAGGCAAACGTGGCCGCCTGGCCCAGCGCCATGTTTGACGCCCCCAGCGCGCGCATGCTGCCTTGCTCCGTCGCCGCCGTAAATACCAGTTTGTCGATCGAGGCGGGCAGGCGGGAAAGATCCACCTGGAAGACCGAACGGGGGCCGTTCAAGTCCACCGTGATGGCGTTGTCCGGCGCGCTTTTCTGGTTGAAGAACACCATGTAGCGGTCGTCCGACAGCTTGCCGGCGGCATCGACGCCGAAGCAGCTGACGTCTACTTCCATCGAGCCCGATGCGATATCGAGAGTGACGGCAAAGGGACCATTCAAGCCCAGGTCAGCCAGTTTGCCTTTTTGTCCGCGTGTGAAATTGGTCATGGTCGTGCCGTCCCTTCGTCGCTGGTGGATTTAATCAATGCGTGATTTGAATTGGATGCCGTGGTGCCGTCGCCGGCATGGCGGATGCCGAACAGGCGCGCCTGCTCGATGATGCGCAGCGCCCAGCTTGAGTGGGTCGCCACTTCGCACATCGATTCCTGCATGCGGAACACGGCCGGGCTGTCCGGGTCGATGATGCGCAGCGCCAGTTCGATATCCGACTGCGCCACCTGGTAGTGGCGCTCGATCTGCGGCACCTGATCCGGGTGGATGGCGGTCTTGGCGATCATGCCGTGCGCCATGTCCTGCGCCACTTCGGCGTCCAGCCAGCTGCCCTGCGACAGGTGCTCGAAGACGGGCGCCGTCAGCTGGAAGCCGTGCGGCTTGAAGATCGTCACCAGGCGGCCGATGACCTGGCCCAGCGGCGTCTGATAGATGGTGCCGCTGGTGGGGCGGCGCAAGCCCAGCAACGCCAGCAAATCGTTGCCGCCGATGCGCAGTGCCAGGATGCGGCGCCGCACTTCCGGCGCGGACAGGGCGAGGCGGAACTGCTTCATTTCCTCATCGTCGAACACTTCCGCCGTTTCCAGCGTCGGCATCAGCAAATGATGCGTATGGCGCACCAGTTCGAAGTAGGCGAAAAAATTGTGGCGCGTGGACTTGGGCAGCACGAAGCCACTCAATTTGTCGGCGCCCGGCATGCCCAGCACGCGCGCCAGCACCTCGACATTGCGCACGCGCACGAAGCGCAAAGTGTCCGACGCGTCGCACATGTTTTGCAGCGTCAGCGACAGGTTGAACAGCGCGTAACTAAGATCGCGTTCGGCGATGGCGTCTTCGGTGCACAGAATCACCGAACGCAAATGGCTCAATTTGTCGCCATTGGCAATGGCCAGCAAGTCCTTGTGCGTGGTCGGCACATACATGGAGGCGCCCAGCGCCGCCTTGTGTTCACTTTGCGGATGTAGGGCGTTGTTATCCATCGACTGCGCTCCTGATGAGGGCGACCGCCTGATAGGGCAGCGCCGGTTCTACGGTGACGGGTATGGCTTTTTCCTGCGCTAGAAGCAGCAAATGTGCCACGTCCGGTGCATTCGTGTCGCGCACGATCAGGCGCTCGGGAACGCGGCGCAGCAGCACGCGCGTTGCCTCGCCGATGCCCGGTTTGATCAGGTTGATGTCGCTGATGCCGTATTCCTGCTGTGCCTGGGCCATATAGGCTTGCGAACGGGCCGCCATCGCCGGCGCATCGGTTGCTTCGGCCAGCGGAATGCCGCTGCTGGCGGCGATCGCCATGGCGTCAGCCACCAGGCCGTCGGCGAAATCGCGCGACTGGTCGTGCGCCTCGAACTGCGCGTAGTACACGCAGCCATGGAAATCGTCGGGGCCGATGGCATCGTTGAGCACGGAGCGGCTGACCAGGCCTGACACGGTGGCATTCAAAATGCTCGATGGGATCAGGTAGTCGCTCGATGAGGCGGCGCAGGCGGCCGTGCCGGCCAGGTCGGACAGCACGAACAGGCCGCCGTCAATGGCCATGCCATGCGCGGCATTGTAATCATTGACCGTCTGGCGCAGTTCGCGCGAAATCACGCCCTTGCCGGTCCAGCCATCGACGAAGACGATGGAGTCAGCCGCGTGGTCCTGCGCCAGGATATGTTTGAGGGCATTGGCGTCGATGCCGCGGTCGCGGATGATGGAGACGGAGTAATGGCTGCATGCGCGCTGGAAGACCTGGCGCAGCAAATGCCCCAGGATGACGCCCACGGGCGTGCCGGCGCGCGCCAGCGAGACCAGGGTGATGGGCCCCGCGCGGCGCGCCGCGATCAGGGCGGCCAGGCGCAGGCAGTCGCGCGCCATTTGCAGGCGGTTGGCGGCAAACGCACTCTGGAACAGCGCCAGGTAGGCAGGCGAGGGCAGGGACTCGGGCGACAGCATCTCGCTGTAGTGGCGCAGGCCTGACTGGATCAAACGTTCCTTTTCGGCCAGGTCGCGGATCGGTTCGAGCGCCATCGGCGTGAGGAGGACCTCGACGTCTTCCTGACGGTAGCTGCCGCTGAAATGCTGCGTGCCCTGAACCTGTGCATTCATAGCGCCGCCACGGTGAGGGCCGCCAGCTGGGTGCCGTTGGGGATGATGGCGTAGTCGCAGGCGGCCATGAAGCGCGCATCCGAACGGCTGTCGCCCATGCCGAAGCTCAGGATGGGGCCATGTTCGGCTTCCAGCTCCGCGCGCAGATAAGCCACCGCACGCGCCTTGTTCAGCGTTTTTGGCAGCACGGCCAGGTTGTTGCCGTTGCGGTGGATGAAGTAGTCGGCGCCTTCTGTCGCGATCCACTGCTGCAGCACTTGCTCTTCGATGTCGGCCAGGCGTTCGCCGCGCGCTTCATGGTCCTTGACGACGATGTAGAACGGCGTGTTGTAATCCTCGATCAGGCGCGCACGCGAGGGCATGCCTGCCTTGAGCTGGAAATCGTCGATGATGCGCATGGCGTCCTGCAGACCGGGCAGCGCCGTCTGCATGTCGCTTTGCATCAGCGCCAGCCAGCCCGCGTCGAGCGCGCCGCCCGGCTGCAGCACGATGCCGCCGTAATCGAGCACGCTGTAGCTGGTAAATGGCAGGTCGACGCGGCGAAACGCGTCGCCATTTCTCGCCGTGGCGGGAATCAGGGTCATGCCGCTTTGCGCAAAGTCAAAGAAGGCGCGCTGGCGCGCCGTCGTATATGAGCAGGCTTCGCCATTTTTCAAATAGGCAGCCGGCTGCAGATCGGTCTCGCCGGGGCATTTTTTCGGGGTCTGGAACAGTGTGTCGTCCAGGTCAACAAACAGGAATTTCTTCAATTTTGGTCTCTGACTGAAAGTGGAACAGGCGGCCGTTCAACTGGCCGGCGAGTTGCATGAGGGCCGGGCTGGCCGGGGTTTCATGGCAGATAAATACGTGCTGGTACTGGCCAGGCGCCACGTTGTACAAATAGTTGGCGATGCCTTCGCCGTAATTGTCGTCGCAGGAGACGATATGGCCGACGGAGCCCCACGACAGAATCGGCGAGCGCGTGGTGGACTGCACCACCACGCTCTTGCCCAGCGTTTCCAGTTCGCGCGCCAGCAGGAACGACGGGTGCATGAATTCGCCCGTGCCCAGCACCAGCACGGAGTCGCCGGTGGCGATTTCCTGCGCCAGCTGCACTGCCAGGCCCTGCGGTGGCGTCAAGGCGCGGCCTACGCCGATGCGCCCGAACGCTGGGCTGGCGCCGCGTTCCTCGTTGGCCTCGAAGCGCTGCGCGCTGCCGGCCACCGGAGCCGGTGCATCACTGGCCTGGAATTCGTAGTGGCCGGAAAGCGCCGCGCCGATGCTGGTGGGCAGGCCGAAACGCTGCGTGAGGCCCGCGTTGGCGGCCTTGCCCATGAAATTGGTGATGACGCCCAGGTGCAGCTTTTCCAGCTGCGGATAGCGCGCGCGGCACACTTGCACCAGGTTGCCGAAGGTATTGCCGGTCGACGCTTCGTCGTCGATCAGCACCAGGCTGCGCGCCGTCGAAAAGAAGGCGCTGGCCGCGTCCGATAAATGCAGGAACTGGCGCGGCGCATGGCTGTGCGACTCTTCGAATTCGAAGAAGGGCACCGTGCCGACGCGGTAGCGCGAACTGTGCAGGAACAGCGCCTTGCAGGAATAGCCAGGATTGGCGCGCAGCCAGGCTTCGAACACGCCCTGGCCCAGGCCGACGGCCGTTTCGGCCATGGCGATGAAGACCACGGGGCCGGGCAGGCTGGGCGGAATTTGCGCCGCCAGGTCATCGTGGATGGCTTCCATGGCGCGCGGCGTGACGGGCCAGTGCTTGCCCAGTACCTTGGAGAGGAAAAGAAAACCGCGCTTGGCGTTGGCGCGCGCGGCAAAGCCGATCAGCGAGTCCAGCGGAAAGCGCGCCTCGTCCACCTTGAGGGTCAGTTCGCCCGTGGGCATCTGTTGCTTGACGAGCTTCATGGCAGTTCCACGGCGTAGGCGGATTCGCCCACGCGCATGCCCTCGCGGATGGCGGGCACGCTGAGCTTGTCAAAGCCCTGGTCGAAACCTGCCAGCGCCAGGTAGGGCAGATTCGGGCCTGCCGCGCAGGCCATGCCGATGCCGCCCGACATGCGCGGGTTGATTTCCAACAAAGCCAGGCCATTCGCGCCCTCGCGGAACTGGATGTTGAACACGCCGTTCAGGCGGTAGTCGCGTGCCAGTTTTGCGCAGGCCGCCAGCAGGTCTTCGCGCAGTTCGATCAGCTGGCCGCTGCCGCCCGCGTGCAGCTTCTTGCGCGGCACGGCGCACACCAGCGCGCCCTGGTTGGCGACGCAGTCGGCGCTGTATTCGTAGCCATCGAGGTATTCCATCAGCAGCAGGGTCTTGAAGGTTTTCAACTGCGCCAGGCCGCTGCGCAATTCCTGCGCATTGATCTGGTAGGCGGCGCCGGCCAGCAGCAACTGGGCGCTGGAACGCTCTTCATCGAGCACGGCAAAGCCCAGGCCATACACGGATTCGGACGGCTTGATGCACAGCTTGCGGTGCAAAGGACGCAGCTCGGCATAGGCGGCGTCGTATTCTTCGATGCTGGTGACGGCGCGATAGTCGGCCGGGCGCGCCAGGGCCAAGTCGAGGCCGTCGCAGAAGCGCGCCTTGTCGTGCATCAAGGCCAGGGTATCTTCACTGGCCACGCTGAGCACGCGTGTGCCGATGGCGGCGAAGCGCGCACTGGCGCTGCCGATCAGGCCCGCTTCCTTGCCGGGCCAGAAAATCGTGATGTTGCGGTCGCGGCAAAACTCCAGGCACCACTCCACATAATTGAGGCCCGTCAGCCCCGATGGCTCGACGGCGTATTCGTGGGCCGACAAAAAAGCCGCCGCGTGCGCGTTCGTATTGCTGCACACGATATGGTAGCGCGGCTTGCCGCCAGTGGCGGCCAGGTCGGCCTCGCGGATCAGGCGCATGGCCGTGCCGACCGAGGAAAATGTTTTGTTGAACCAGACTCTTTGCATGTACGGTGACCGGGTAAAGAAAGGGAAAGCCGCGCGCAGGTGCGCGCGCGGGAATTCTAAGTGGCCAGACTTAACCTGGCCTTAGTAGATTTTTTTGAACTACAAACTAGCAGCGCAATTTGGCCAGCTTTCTTAGCTAGCCTTGCCCGTAGCTGTCCACTTCAGGAAGGCGTCGCGGTTGCGCGAGCAGATGAAGACCTTGCCCGAGCCGGAAAAGCGCAGCACGATGCCTTCGCCGCTGGTGACGCTGTTGACGATATTGCCGAGGAAGCCGCCGATGCCGCCGCCGCTGCCTGCACCGCCGCCCGTGGTCACGGAAATGTCGTATTTCAGGCTATTGTCCCAGCACACCACGTGGGAATTGTCGATGACGACATCCTTGCCCGGCTCGACGTCGAGCTGGAACATGGAGCCGAAACCGGACACCACCACTTGTCCCGTGCCGGCCGTCTCCATGACGAAGAAGCCGCCCGACTGGGCGAACAGCGCGTTGCCGATGCTTTGCGTGCGCACCTTCATTTCCGTGCCCGAGGTGGCGGCGACGAAGGCGCCGTCATTGAGCAGGTATTGGCGGGCACCCACGTCGACTACTTCGATGGCGCCCGGCAAGGTCGGCGAGAGCAGGCAATCGCCGCTGCCGCGCACCGCTTCGATATGCTGCTGGAAGAACGATTCGCCATTGGCGAAGCGGCGCATGATGGCGCTGCCCAGGCCACCCGTCATCTTGCCTTTCAAGTCCAGCGCCGTCTCCATCATCACCATCGCATCCGATTCGCAATAGATGGTTTCGCCCTGCTTCATGCTGACGTGGAGGAAAGGATCGACGTCGCCGGTGACACTAAATACTGGCATGGTAATCTCCAAAAAAAAGCCGCCTGAAAACGTCCAGGCGGCTGTGTTTAGCGCATATGACGTTTAAGCATTCACACCGAACGAGCGTGCGAGGGGGCCGAGGCCGCCGTTGAAGCCCTGGCCGATGGCCTTGAACTTCCATTCGCCGTTGTAGCGGTAGATCTCGCCAAAGATCATCGCCGTTTCGGTCGAGCTGTCTTCTGACAGGTCGTAGCGGGCGATTTCTTTTTCGCCTTCCGCGTTCAGGCAGCGGATGAAGGCTTTCGAGACCATGCCGAAGTTCTGGCGGCGCGCGTCGGCGTCATGGATCGTCACGGTGATGCTGACGCGGTCGATCTCGGCTGGCACGCGCGACAGGTCGATTTCGATGCGCTCATCGTCGCCTTCGCCTTCGCCGGTGGTGTTGTCGCCCGTGTGGACGACGGAGCCGTCGGTCGACTTCAGGTTGTTGTAGAAGATAAAGTCAGAGTCGCCACGGACTTTGCCGTCGCTTTTCAGAAGGAAAGCGCTGCCGTCAAGGTCGAAGGTGGCGCCGTCGGTCGAACGAGGATCCCAGCCGAGGCCGACGATGATCTTCTTCAGGTTCGGTGCTTCCTTGCTCAGGTTGACGTTGCCGCCTTTTTGCAAACTGATTGCCATGTGGTGCTCCTTTTCAGTAATTAAACTCAATTATGCCTTCATGGGATGAGCGCCAGGGCGCTCGTGCCATTACTCTCTCAATTGGGGGCGGAACCCCCGATTTCAAGTTTGTGCCGCGTGCCGCTTGCGATAACGCAAGGACGACCACAGCGAGACGAGGATGAAGGCCACGCCCGACAGGCCCGTGAACCACTCCGGAATATGGTACTTGACGGATGCCAGCATGATCAAGGCCAGGATGCCGATCGCATAATGGGCGCCGTGTTCGAGGTAGACGAATTCGTCCAGGGTGCCCTTGTGGACCAGGAATACCGTCATCGAACGCACGAACATGGCGCCGATGGCCAGGCCCAGCATGATGATGACGACATCGTTGGTGATGGCAAAGGCGCCGATCACGCCGTCAAAGCTGAACGAGGCGTCCAGCACTTCCAGGTACAGGAAGCCGCCGATGCTGCCGCGCGCCACCGTTTTCACCAGGTCGCCATTGCCGCTCTTCGCTGGCGCAGCGTCTTCCTCGTCGTTCTGCAGGTCCGGTTCGCCTTCCTCCAGCAAGCCGCTGATCCAGTTCACGCCGATGTAGACGGCGATGCCGACGATACCGGCTGCCAGCACGCTGTATTTTTCATCGACTGGGCCCATGGCCACGCAGGCGGCCACGGCGCCCATGGTGATCAGGATGGCCAGGCCCTCGGTGCCCAGGGCGTTGACCTTTTCCTCGGCCCAGCCCAGCCAGTGCAATTCTTTTTCATCGTCGAACATGAAGTTCAGGAACACCAGCAGCAAGAAGGCGCCGCCGAAGGCCGCCACTTGCGCGTGGTTGTCCGTCAGGTGCTTGGCATACACTTCCGGCGTGGTGGTGGCCATGGTCCACACATCGACCAGGCCCAGGCCCGTGGCAACGGAAACGATGACCAGCGGGAACAGCAGCCGCATGCCGAAGACGGCCACGAGGATACCTACCGTCAGGAACAGTTTTTGCCAGAATTCATTCCAGTGGCGCAAGACCGAGGCATTCACCACCGCATTGTCGAACGACAACGACACTTCCATGATGCCCAGCACGCCTGTGATCCACAGGGCATTGATCATCCCGCTCGTGCCGCCGTGGCTGTAGCCCCACCAGCCGGACACCGCCATCAGGATGAAGGTAACTAAAAAAGAAATTCTGAAATGCCGCATGGGGACCCCGTTGCAAGTGTGAAAGACGTTTGATTATCAGCGCCGCGCATCGCGCCGCACCCAGTGTTGATATACGTCAATTGTTGTATACGCCATGATTTTATATTATTGCCGCTGCGCGCGGCGTTTTGTCGGTGTCGACAGACAGTTCTGCTGGTGCGCTTGATCTGCGATAATTGCGGCGCGCCTGCCTGGCTGCCGCAGCCCCTGACACACACTACATATATATAGAAGAAGGAATACCCCGTGGATATCGCTTACCTCGTCACGCCCCTGATCACCTGGATCCTGGTCGGACCGATCAAATTCCTGATCAACAGTGCCCGCACGCGCCAATGGGCGTTCGGCCTGGTCGGCAATGGCGGCTTTCCCAGCAACCACAGCGCCGTCGTTTCCAGCATGGCGACCCTGATTGCCTTGCGCGAAGGCATCGGCCATCCCGCCTTCGGCGTGGCCGTCACCCTGGCTTTCATCGTCATCATCGACGCCAACAGCCTGCGCCAGCACGTGGGCAAGCAGGCGGCGGCCATCAACCGCCTGGCCAGGGAGGCGGGCAGTGCGGCGCACACGACGCTGCGCGAGCGCATGGGCCACACGCTGGTGGAAATCACTGGCGGCCTGTGCACGGGCGTGGTGATCGGTTTCCTGGTCAATGTCGTGTTCGGCCGCTAGGCGTCATTGCCCCCCCCTGCAAAACCCCGCCTGAAGGCGGGGTTTTGCGTTTCAGGGCGTAAAAACTACGTTTCATCCATTGATTAAAGCATTACAGGAAACCGCCGATTGACATGGCCAGACACGCTCATGGATACTTTGGCGCTTGTGGTTTTAATAAAACAATAAATACCTGCCTATCGCTTGCCTGCCCTATCCGGGCCGCCGGGCTGATAGCGGTCCAATCTATCCGGAGAGTTATCCATGTTGCGCAAAACCCTGTTTGTTCTGGCAATCGCTTCTGCCTTGGCCGCCTGTGGCAAAGAGTCTAAAGATCCTGGCAAAGGCACTGGCAAGGACGGCAAGGACGAGAAGGCCAGCGCCGCCGTCAATTTACTGGTATCGCCGGAAGACTTGCTGACCATTCAAGGCAATGCGCTGGCGTCCGGTCCCGTCATCACCGGCTCGGTGCAGCCTGAGCGCAACGCCGACCTGCGCGCCGAAGTGTCGGCCGTGGTGATCCAGGTACTGAAAGAGAATGGCGAAGCTGTCAAACGGGGCGACGTGCTGGTGCGCCTGGACGAAACGTCGATCCGCGACAGCCTCAATTCGGCCGAGGAAGCGAGCCGCGCCGCCAGCCAGGTGCTGGAGCAGTCCGAACGCATGTTCCAGCGCATGAAAACCCTGCGCGCCTCGGGCATGACTTCGACGCAGGCGCTGGAAGACGCGGAAATCCGCCGCAACAATGCGCAGAGCGACCTGTCGGCCGCGAAGAGCCGCGCCGTGCAGGCCCGCCAGCAGTTGCAGCGCACCCTCGTGCGCGCACCGTTCGACGGTATCGTCAGCGAGCGCAAGGTATCGAATGGCGATACGGCGCAAATCGGCAAGGAATTGATCAAGGTCATCGATCCGACCAGCATGCGCCTGGAGGGTCTGGTCTCGGCCGACAAGATCGGCGTCGTCAAGGTGGGCCAGCCGGTGTTGTTCCGCATCAATGGTTATCCGGGACAGGATTTTGCGGGCAAGGTGCGCCGGGTCGACCCTGCCGCCAACGCCATCACGCGCCAGGTGGCCGTGCTGGTCGATTTCAATGACAAGGAGCAACCGAGGGTGGCGGGCCTGTATGCGGAAGGACGCATCGAAGCGGCCACCGTCAGCGCGCTGATGATCCCCGATTCGGCCCTGGTGAAGGCTGGCGACCAGACCTATACCTGGAAAGTCAAGGACAAGGCCTTGCAGAAGGCCGTCTTGCGCATCGGCGCGCGCGATGTGCGCACGGGCCAGTGGGAAGTGCAAAGCGGCCTGGCCAGTGGCGACACCGTGCTGCGCACGCCGGGCTCGACCTTCAAGGATGGCCAGAAAGTCGAACTGACTGCCGCCAAGGCCGTGCCAGCGGCCGCCATGGCCAGCAGCAGCACCGCCGTTGCCGGTAAAGGAAACTAAGCCATGTTCCTTTCCGATTTCAGTATCAAGCGGCCCACCGCCACCATCGTCCTGATCCTGGCGATGATGTGCGTCGGCTTGCTGGCGCTCAAGAAACTGCGCGTCAACCAGAATCCGGACGTCGAAGTGCCGTTCATCGTCGTCAGCATTCCTTACCCTGGCGCATCGCCCGATACGGTCGAGCGCGAAGTGGTCAACCGCTTGGAAAAGTCGCTGCAAAGCATTTCCGGCGTGACCGAGGTCAATAGCAGCGCCAACGAAGGCTCGGCCAGCATCTTCCTGCAGTTTTCGTTCAAGACCAACCTGATCGAGGCCTCCGACGATATCCGCAACGCCATTGCCGCCGTGCGCTACAAGCTGCCGACGGAAATGCGCGAACCGATCCTGCAGCGCATCAACCCTTCGGCCGAACCGATCATGCAGCTGGCCTTGTCGTCGAGCACGCAAAGCCATGCGGAAATCTCGCGCCTGGCCGAAGACGTGCTGTCGGACCGTTTCCGCGCCGTCGATGGCGTGGCGCTGGTGAATGTGGGCGGTTCGCTGAAACGCGAACTGTCTGTCCTGCTGCGCGCGGAAAAGTTGCGTGAATACAATGTTTCCGTCAGCGATGTGGTCACCGCCTTGCGCAACCAGAATACCAACGCGCCGGTCGGCAAGGTGCGCGGCACCCTGGACGAGAAAAGTATCCGCCTGGTGGGCCGCATCGAGTCCCCAAGCGATTTCGAACAGGTGGTGATCAAGCGCCGCGGCGAGGAAATCGTGCGCCTGGCGCAAGTGGCGACCATCCAGGATGGCTTTGCCGAAATCAACAGCTTGAGCGTGCGCAGCGGCAAGCCCAACGTGGGCATATCGATTACCCGCGTGCGCGATGCCTCCACCGTCAGCGTGGCCAACAAGATCCGCGACATGATCGGGGAAATCAACAAGACCTTGCCGAAAGGCACGCAGTTGCAAGTAACGCGCGATGGCGGCGAGAACGCCCAGCATAGCCTGAACAATGTGATCGAATCGCTGGTGCTGGGCGCCGTGCTGACCATTTTCGTCGTCTACGCCTTCCTGAACTCCTGGCGCTCGACCCTGATTACGGCGCTGAGCCTGCCGACTTCCGTGATTGCCGCCTTCATTGCCGTGTGGCTGTGCGGCTTTACCCTGAACTTCATGACCCTGCTGGGCTTGTCGCTGGCCATTGGCGTGCTGATCGATGACGCCATCGTGGTGCGCGAAAACATCGTGCGCCACATGCAGATGGGCAAGGATCGCCGCACGGCGGCGCTGGAAGGTACAGCCGAGATCGGCATGGCCGTGGCTGCCACGACCTTCTCGATCATTGCCGTCTTCATTCCCGTGGCTTTCATGCCCGGCATCTCGGGCGAATGGTTCCGTCCGTTCGCCCTGACGGTGACGTGCTCGGTGCTGGTCAGCCTGGGCATCTCGTTTACGCTCGATCCGATGCTGTCGGCCTTCTGGGGCGACCCGGTCGAGGAACATGCGGCGCCGAAAAAAGGCATCGGTCGCGTGCTGGAGAAATTCAATCACTGGTTCGACCACCAGGCCGACCGCTACGGCAACGTCATCGCCTGGGCCCTGCATCACCGCCGCTGGATGGCCGTGATCGCCTTTGGCAGCCTGGTGGGCGCCATCGCGCTGCACGCCACGCACGGTGGCACCAGTTTCCTGCCAGCATCCGATTCGGGCAACCTGATGATCAATGTGCGCACGCCATCGTCGAGCAGCATCGAGTATTCGCGCCTGAAACTGGAAGCGGCGGCCGTCCTGGCGCGCTCCTTGCCTGAAACCAAGGATACCAACAGCTCCGTCAATGCGAACGGCGGGCGCGTGTATGTCGATATCGGCAAGCGCAACACCCGCAAGCGTTCTGCCAAGGAAATCGCAGTCGAGCTGCGCGAAAAGATGTCGCGCCTGGTGGGCGCCGAATACGTGGTGCAGGACGACTTGAGCAACGGTTCGCAAAAACCGGTCCAGGTGGAATTCACAGGGCCGGACTCGCGCAAGCTGATGGAAATAACGAATGCCTACATGGACAAGATGCGCCTGATCCCTGGCGCCGTCGACGTCGGGCTGTCCGAGCAAGACCCGAAGAACGAGTTGCAGATTGAACTCAACCGTGGCCTGGCCAACTCGATGGGTATTTCCGTCAATGATGCAGCGCAATCGTTGCGCGTGGCGTTTGCCGGCGTGGAAGTGGGCGACTGGGTCGATCCGACGGGCGAGACGCGCGACGTGGCCGTGCGCCTGCATCCCGACGACCGCGTGGCGTCCGAAAACATCGAGCGCCTGCCGATCAGCGTGACGGGTACCTCGCAAATGGTGCCACTGGACCAGATCGCCACCATTACCATGGGCAAGGGCCCGTCCGGTATCGAGCACAAGAATGGCAAGCGCACGATTACCGTGTCGGCCAATGCGCAGGGCCGTTCGAACGGCGAAGTGACTACCGACGCCATGAATCTGGCCAAGGCCATCGATTTTCCTCCCGGTTATGGCCTGGCGCTGGGCGGTGCCGGCCAGGACCAGCAAGA
The DNA here is from genome assembly GCF_051380875.1 of Janthinobacterium woesei. Lineage (NCBI taxonomy): Bacteria > Pseudomonadati > Pseudomonadota > Betaproteobacteria > Burkholderiales > Oxalobacteraceae > Janthinobacterium > Janthinobacterium woesei. The sequence continues at coordinate 57,422 of NZ_JBNYXW010000022.1, read as the reverse complement.
GCTGTTCACGGAAATGCTGATCGCCCTGGTGATGGGTATCGGCCTGATGTATTTGATCCTGGTCATGCAGTTTGGTTCCTTCACGGCGCCGGTGGCCGTGATGATGTCCTTGCCGCTGAGCCTGATCGGCGTGGTGGTGGCCCTGGTGATCACGAATAACACCCTCAACCTGATGAGTTTTATCGGCATCATCATGCTGATGGGCCTGGTGGCCAAGAACGCCATCTTGCTGCTGGACGCGGCGCGCAAGCGCGAGGAAGAAGGCTATGGCCGCGAAGACGCACTGATGTATGCGGGCCGCATGCGTCTGCGCCCCATCCTGATGACGACGTTTGCGCTGATCGCCGGCATGTTCCCCGTGGCGCTGGGCCTGGGCGAGGGCGGCGAGTTCTACCGCCCACTGGCGATCGCCATCATCGGCGGCACGATCACCTCGACGATTTTGACCCTGCTGGTGGTGCCGACCTTCTATGACAGCATCGAGATCGCCCGCGATGGCGCCGTGGCCAAGTTCCACCGCCGTGCCGAACGCATGCCCGTGGCTGTAGCCATGATCCTGACCCTGCTCGAATGCGTGCTGACCTTGCTGATGCTGCGCTTCGTCTACCGCATGCTGAAGATGGCGGTGCAGTTCCTGATGGGCCGCCGCACCCTGAAGGCCGCTTCGGTCAGCCTGCAAAAGTAAAACCGGGCCAGGGCCAGCTTGCGCTGCGCCGTGGTATTTCAAGAGCCTTCTGCGGAAGGCTCTTTTTTTGCCTGCAGAGTGGCCAGCACACTGCGCTAGCTGTTGCGCGGCGGCGGCGAGCCCGTGCCTGTCGCCGCTCCCGGTGGGGTGGCGTTGGCGGGCGGCTCGCCTGGTGGCGGCGAGGTGCTGCCTTCGGGACTGGTGGTGGTGCCGGGCGTGGTCGATGGCGTAATGGCTGGTGGCGTCTTTGGCATGGTGGCCGCTGGCGCCGTTGCCGGCTCGGTGGCCGCTGGCGTGGTGGTGCTGGTATCGCTGCGCTTGTTGCAGCCGCCCAGCAGCGCGCAGACGATGGCGCTGGCGAGGAGAAGCTTGCTGGTAGTTGGGAGTGGAGCCGTCATGATTGTTCCTTTTCGGTGAAAGGCTATCGTGGGAACGCATGCCTCGCACGCCTGGCACGCCTCAGCCGCCTCCATCACTGGCAGCTGGAGCACGCTGGCATTGCTTGCAAAAATTAGAGTAGGCGGGTGGGCGCAGGTTCACCGGCGTTACAAATCAGCGGCGCTGGGATGGTGCAAAGAGAGCCTGGTTTGATCTGCAACAAACCTACAGCCGAAACGCTGGCGAGATGGGGCAGGCCATGGCATATCCTGACTGTTGGTGAAGGTCAGGTCATGCAGGCTGTTCAGGCAGACCGGCGGCTTGCCCTTGTGCTGGCCGGGAATGGGCGCGCCTGTAGCGGCGCGCCCGGGAGGCGTGCTTATATGACTAAATAATGCAACAAACAGATGGGCAATTACGCCGTGTGTTCCGCTTCGTCGAGGTCGGGTGCGTCGTCGCTGTTGTAGACGGCCAGGTCGGTCTCGCCCATGACGCGGCTGGTGACGGTGCCGGCCGTAATCGATCCGCTGACGTTCAGCGCCGTGCGGCCCATGTCGATCAGCGGTTCGACCGAGATCAGCAAGCCGGCCAGCGCGACGGGCAAGTCCATCGCCGACAGCACGATCAGCGCGGCAAACGTGGCGCCACCGCCCACGCCGGCCACGCCGACGGAACCGATGGTGATGATGGCCAGCAGCGGCAGCAGGAAGCTGACGGTAAATGGATCGACGCCCACGGTGGGGGCGATCATCACGGCCAGCATGGCAGGGTAGATGCCGGCGCAGCCATTCTGGCCGATGGTCGAGCCGAACGAGGCGGCGAAGTTGGCAATGCCTTCCGGCGTGCCCAGGCGCTGGGTTTGCGTCTGCACGCTCATCGGGATCGAACCGGCGCTGGTGCGCGAGGTGAATGCAAACGCCAGCACGGGGAAGACTTTCTTCATGAAGCGCAGCGGGTTCAGGCCCGTGCCGGCGATGATGGCCAGGTGCACCAGGAACATCAGGATCAGCGCGCTGTACGAGGCGACGACGAAGTTGATCAGTTTCAGAATGTCCGTGTAGCTCGATGAGGCAACCACTTCAAACATCAGCGCGAACACGCCGTATGGCGTCAGGCGCAGCACCAGTGTCACCATGCGCATGACGATGGCGTGCGCCACTTTCATGAAGCTTTCGAAGGAAGCGAAGATTTCCGGCTTCTTGGCGGCGATGCCGGTGGCCGAGATGCCGATGAAGATGGAGAACACGACCACGGCGATGGTCGACGTCTTGCGCGCGCCCGTCATGTCGAGGAAGGGGTTGGTCGGCACGAAGCTGACCAGCAGTTTCGGCAGCGACAGGGCTTTTGCCGTTTCCAGCGAACCTTGCAACTGCACGCCGCGCGCCACTTCGGCGGCGCTGGACGTCAGGCCGACAGCCGTCAGGCCGAACAGTTTGGCCATCAGGATGCCCAGCGCGGCGGCGATCGTGGTGGTAATGAGCAGGGTGCCGATGGTCAGCGCGCTGATCTTGCCCAGCGAACTGGCATCCTTGAGTTTTAAAATGGCGGAAATGATGGACACCATGATCAGCGGCATGATGATCATTTGCAGCAGTTTTACATAGCCGCTGCCGACGATGTCGATGTATTCATTGGTGCCAGCGATGATGGGCGAGCCGGCGCCGTACAGCGCTTGCACGGCCGCGCCCAGCAGCACGCCCAGGCCCAGGCCCGTGAAGACGCGCACGGTAAACGTCGCGTGGTTGCGTTGCTGGTGGAACATGAAGGCGAAGACGATCAGCGCAACGAGCAGGTTCAGGATGATGTTAATTGCCATAAGTGGGCCTTATCTTGGTTTTATTCGACACTGCAGTGTGCACATGCAACTTTGCTACAGGTAACAGCTGCCCCAGCCCGGGGCGGAAGGGCAAGCACTGTACAGTACTATGCTGGCGTTCTGCATAATACCGCTGCGAATATTACGCTATATGAATATGCTCCACAGGCATAAGTCTTCCGGATGATTGTGAAATGGGCTATTTCGTGCCAGCATGACACGTTTATACATTGACCAATGTGCCGCGAATTATTTAACAGGAAGGAAAAAGATGCATGTTTTAACGGAAGTGCACGTGCTGGACGCGGAAGAGCGCTTGCGCCTGGCCATGATGGCGTCCGATGTTGCCGCACTGAATGAGTTGCTGGCCGATGAGTTGCTATTTACGAATCACCTGGGCCATTTGCTGAGCAAACATGCCGACCTGGCCGCGCACGAGCAGCGCTTGCTGATCATTACCGACTTGCGTGCTTCCGAGCGCCATGTGCGCATCAACGGTAGCGTGGCCGTGGTCTCTGTGCGCATGCAGCTGACGGGCAACTATCACGACGTGGAAACGCATGGCGACTTCCGTTTTACGCGCGTCTGGGCGCACAATGCGGCCGGCGCGCTGCAAGTGATTGCCGCCCATTCGGGCGTGGTGGCCTAAGGAGTAATATTTAGTGGATCATCGTTCCAAAGGGCAGCTGGTCGAAGCTGTCATCGCCGCCGGCCCCGCCACCCTGGCCATGACGGCCGGCTATCCCGTGCTGCTGTACCAGCTGGTGCGCACCTACGCCGAGGCGCCCGGCGCCAACGCGCTGGCTGCATTGCTGCTGACGGGCGGCCTGTGGGCCTTGGCAGAATTCTGGCGCATCGCGCTGGCCACCGTGGCGCGCAAGGCGTATGCATTCAACTGGCGCTTCTGGCTGGCCATCGCCGGCTTCCTCGCCTGTTTCGTGCGCTTCGTGCCCGACATGCCTGCCGGGCTGGCGCTGGTGCTGGCGGTGCTGCCTGCGCTGGCATGGACACATTTCATCTTGTTGCAGATCAAGCGCCCGCGCGGCACCTGAATTGCTGGCAAGCCATGCAGGCCGTGGCAAGCTTCCCATGCCATGGCCTCTGGCTATCTATATAATCATCTTCCATACGCATGGCCAAACGGCATGCCTGGCGCAACTCCTTAATTTTGAAAGAATTTCGATGAAAGCTCTCTTTTTTTTGCTGTTCGTATCGGGCGCGGCCCTGGCCGATGATGCTGCCATGTTGCAATGCCGTTCCATGGCCGATGTCTCCAGCCGCGTGAAATGCTACGACGCCATTCCTTTGGGTAGTGCCGCACCTGCCGCACCTGTTGCGTCTGTTGCCGCCGTCGCCGCCGTCGCTACCATGCCCACCACACAGCAGCGCGAGCAAAGCTTTGGCATGGAATCGGTCAAGCCGGTCAAGGTCGCCGTGCCGGAAGAAAGCAACTCGATCAGCAGCACCATCGTGGGCAAGTTCGATGGCTGGAGCGGCAATGAATTGATCAAATTGAGCAATGGCCAGGTGTGGCGCATCGTCGACGGCAGTTCTGCCGTGCTGCCTCCAGCGACCAATGCCAAGGTCAGGGTCGAGCGCAATTTCGTCGGTACCTTCTTCCTGAAGATCGACGGCACCAACAATTCGCCGAAAGTGCGCCGCGTACAGTAATTTCATGCGCCGCAGGACGCGTACGGGCCGCTTCAGTCCTCGTCGTGCTGCCAGTCGATGCGCCCATTGCCCGCTTCGTCCAGGCGGGCCAGCAGGGTGCCGGCTGCCGTTTCAGGCAGGCTGAAGTCGAATAGCACATGCTCGCCATGCTGCACCTGCAGCAAGGTGGCGCCGGCCGCGTCCAGTTCGCGGCGCAGCATGCCCTCCATTGCGTACGGCAGCGTGCAGCGCAGGGTTTTCTGGCGCACGATGGCCGTCTTTTCCGCCTGCAGCAGCGCTTGCGCCACGCTGTCCGTATAGGCCCGCACCAGTCCGCCCGCGCCCAGCTTGATGCCACCGAAGTAGCGCACGACGGTGGCCAGCACGCCTTCCAGGTCCTGGTGGCGCAACACGTCGAGCATGGGTCGCCCGGCCGTGCCGCTCGGCTCGCCATCGTCGACGGCCGCCGATTGCCCGCCCGCCAGCAGCGCCCAGCACACATGGCAGGCGCCCGGATGCTGCGCCTTCAAGCTATTCACCACCTGCTGCGCGCTGGCGCGGTCCGTCATCGGCTGCACGCAGCCGATGAAACGGCTTTTCTTGATGATGAGTTCGCTGTGGACGGGGGTGGCGATGGTAAATGGCATGTGGAAGGTGAGTGCGGTGCTGGAATACATGCATGATAAGGGGCAAGTATTGATTTTTTCTGAATCGCAATGTGATTCACCAAGATTTTCTGAGGTGCGGGCAGAAACAAAAAAGCCCACGAACCGAAATTCGTGGGCTTCTCTGAGGTATTTGGTAGGCCGTGCGGGATTCGAACCTGCGACCAACGGATTAAAAGTCCGCTGCTCTACCAGCTGAGCTAACGACCCAAAAACTGTACAACTAAACTGCGGTAACACGCTGCGGTACAACTGTCTGCCATGACAATGCGCAAAACAATTGAGGACTGCAAATTCTTGGTAGGCCGTGCGGGATTCGAACCTGCGACCAACGGATTAAAAGTCCGCTGCTCTACCAGCTGAGCTAACGACCCAAGGGCGGCTATTATGACCGCCAAAGTGGGTTTTGGGAAGGGCTGGGCTGGGCGCGGGCGGAAAAAAGCCTTGCATGGCGGTGCGCCGCAGCCTAATATGGGTAGATAGCCTACCTATATTAATGAGCTCCATGCCCCCTGACGAAGATCTCCCCATTCCCGAGCGCGCGCTGGCGCTGTCCGATGAATTGCGCACGGCGCTCAAGCGCTTGATGCGTTGCATGCAGCGCGAAGGGGGCGAGATGGACGCTCATGTGTCGATGATGCAATATCTGCTGCTGGCGCTGATCCATGAGCAGCCCGGCATCGGCGTGGCCGCGCTGGCGCGCCTGCAAAACGTACGCGGACCCACTGTCAGCGCGCAGGTCAAATCGTTGGAGCAGGCGGGGCTGGTTGAGCGCAGCGCGCCCGATCTGCAAGACCGCCGCCGCTCCGGGCTGCAATTGTCTGCGCAAGGCTTGAGCATCCTCGACACCTTGCGCGCGCGCCGCCGCGATGCGCTGGCGCGGCGCATTGCCCATTTGTCACCGCAGCAGATGGACGCGCTGGCCGCCGCCATGCAACCCCTTCTTGAGATAGCACAAGCATGAGCAAGCTCGACAAATATGTGGCAGAGGCCGCGGCAGCGCCGCTGACGGAGCGCGAAGTACGCGCCACTTACCTGGGCCTGATGGCCGTGCTGGGCCTGGGTGCGCTGGACCAGAGCATCGTCGCTACGGCCTTGCCGCGCATCGTCGACGACCTGGGCGGCATGGCGCACCTGTCTTGGGTGGTGACGGCGTATGTGCTGGCCTCGACGGCCACCATGCCCCTGTACGGCAAGCTGGCCGACCAATATGGCCGCCGCCCCATGATTTTTACGGCCTTGCTGACCTTCCTGCTCGGTTCCGTGCTGTGCGGCTTGGCGCAGAACATGACGCAACTCATCATTTTCCGCGCCATCCAAGGGCTGGGCGCGGGCGGCTTCATGCCGCTGGCGCAAATTATCATCGGCGACATCGTGCCGCCCGCCGAACGGGGCAAGCGCCAGGGCATGGTGCCCATCGTGTTTGCCGTCACCAGCGTGCTGGGGCCGGTGCTGGGCGGGGTGATTACGGATGCGCTCTCGTGGCACTGGATTTTTTATGTGAACCTGCCTGTGGGCGCCGTGGCCTTTTATAGCATCGCGCGCGCCATGCGCAAACCTGTGCGCACGCACGCGCACAAGATCGACTATCTGGGGTCCGTCCTGCTGACGGGGGCCGTCACGGCGGCGCTGCTGGTGCTGGCGCTGGGCGGCACGCAGTGGCCGTGGGATAGCCTGGCCATCAAGGTGTGTGGCGCCATCGCCGTGCTGATGGGCGCCTGGCTGGCTTTCCACGTGGGGCGGGTGGACGAGCCCGTGCTGCCGCCGGACCTGTTCGAGAACCGCACCTTCAATATCGCCAGCCTGGTGATGGCCATGACCTTCATGGGGCTGATGGGCGCCAGCATCTTCTTTCCCTTGTTCTTCCAGCTGGTGATGGGTACCAGTCCGGCCGAATCGGGCGTGATGACGGTGGCCATGATGGTGGGGCTGGTGGCGTCGTCGATGTATAACGGCCGCGTGCTGTCGCGCTCGGGCAAGTACAAGATGGTGCAGGTGGCGGGGCTGGGCGTGGCGGCCGTGGCGTTTGCCGTGCTGGCCTGGGCCATGGAAACGGCGCAGGGTTACTGGATCATCGAGCCGGCCATCTTCTTCCTAGGCACGGGGCTGGGCCTGGTGATGCCGAACATGACGATTGCCGTGCAAAATGCCTTGCCGCTGGCGCGGCGCGGCGTGGGCACGGCCATGCTGGCCTTCTTCCGCTCGCTGGGTGGCTTGCTGGGCGTGACGGCGTCCGGCGCCATCCTGGCGCACCAGTTGCACCAGCATGGCGTGGAAGCCGTCTCGGCGCTGGGCGCGCACGCGGCGCAGGCGCCGCATTTGCACACTGTGGAAGTCTACCGCCACGCCATTGCCAGCGTGTTTGGTGCCGGCGCCGTGCTGCTGCTATTGGGACTGGTCGCCTTGCTGTTCCTGCCGGAACTGCCCCTGGAGGGGCATCCGGCAACGGCGAAGGCGAAAGACGATCAGTAGCGTTCCAGCCAGTGCGCGTACGGCGCTGGCATCACCCACGAGGCGCGCTCTACGCCCAATTCCTTGGCGGCAAAATAGGCCCAGTGCGGATTGGCCAGGTGCGCCTTGCCCACCATTACCACGTCGAGCTGCCCATCCTTGACGACGCGCTCGGCGATGGCCGGCGTGCCGAAGCCCCAGGCCGACGAGACAGGCACGCCCGCTTCGCGGCGCACGCGCTCGGCGATCGGACCCAAGAAGGCGGGGCCCCAGGGAATCGACGTCTCGGCAATGGTAAAGCCCATGCTGACGCTGATCATGTCCATGCCGGCATCCTTGAACTGGCGCACCAGGCCGATCGATTCGAGCAAGGTTTGCTCGTCGCGGCCGTCAAATTCAAGCACGCCAAAGCGTATCGTCAGCGGCAGGTGCTCGGGCCACACTGCACGCACGGCTTTCAAAGTTTCCAGCAAGAAGCGGCTGCGGTTTTCCAGGCTGCCGCCATAGATATCGTCGCGCTGGTTCGAGTGGGCGGAAAAGAAGCTTTGCGCCAGGTAGCCGTGGGCAAAGTGCAGTTCCAGCCATTCGAAGCCCACTTCGCGCGCGCGCAGGGCGGCATCGACGAAGTTCTGGCGCACGCGGGCGATATCGTCGAGGTCCATGGCGCGCGGCACCTTCGACAGGCCGCCGCCAAAGGCGATGGCGGACGGCGCGATGGTTTGCCAGCCGCGCGCGTCGGCTTCAACGATATGGTCGTCGCCCTCCCATGGGCGGTTGGCGCTGGCCTTGCGGCCCGCGTGGGCGATCTGGATGCCGGGCACGGAGCCGGCCGCCTTGATGGCTTTCACGACCGGCACGAAGGCTTGTGCCAGATCATCGTTCCAGATGCCTGTGCAGCCGGGCGTGATGCGTCCTTCAGGCGCCACGGCCGTCGCTTCGACGATCACCAGGCCGGCGCCGCCGCGCGCCATACCCGCGTAATGCGACAGATGCCAGTCATTGGCCAGGCCGTCGACGGCCATGTACTGGCACATCGGTGGCACGGCGATGCGGTTGCGCAAGGTGATATCTTTGAGGGTGTAGGGCTGGAAGAGGGCGGACATGGTGGCCTTTAGGGTGTTATGGGGTTGTTAATGCATAAAATGCATATGTTGATTCGTTAGTTCGTAAATATTCGAAGAATGGAATTAGTATAGTCGATGCTGTATGATTCTGCTGATGCGTCCACACAAACATCCCTCTGCCAGCGAATTCGTCCTTGAGCGCGTGCTCTACGCCTTGAGCGATTCGATCCGCCTCGACATCGTGCGCCACCTGGCTTGCATCGAGGCGGCCGCCTGCGGCGACCTCGACGGCGGACGGCCGAAATCGACCGTCTCGCACCACTTCAAGGTCTTGCGCGAAGCGGGCCTGGTCTACACGGAAAATGCCGGCACGACACACCTGAACACCCTGCGCCGCGCCGACATCGACAGCCGCTTCCCAGGCTTGTTGAAAGCCATCCTGGCGCAGCAGCCGCTGGCGCCGGATGAGCCAGGCGTGCCAGGCGTGCTCAATGCGGCCGGGCAGGGCGGCGCCTAGCCTGCCGTGCCACCCCATTTGCCAGGCTCGGCTATCATGTCGGCCGGTCGGCAAAATCATCGGCAATACGCTTGTCTGGGATTGTGTTGTTGAAAAAAGTAGTTGTATGGCAAGGGTTGTAGATGAAGGCAGTGGCAGGAATGGTAGCTGGGGTGGATCAGGCTGCCCGCGCGCAGTTTGGCTGGATTAATCTGTTGAAGGCCGGTGCGGCGCAATTGATCGTGTTGCACCACCTGGCGTTTTACGGCCCCATGTCCGATTACGTGCAGCCCCTGTGGCCCGACTTGCTGGCCTGGCTGGGCAGTAACGCGCGCATCGCCGTGCAAGTGTTCCTCGTCATCGGTGGCTTTCTCGTCGCCAAATCGCTCTCGCCGGCCGGCCGCCCCGGCATTGTTTCTCCCATGCAAGCCGTCTGGCGCCGCTACGCCAAGCTGGCGCCGCCTTTCCTGGCCGCCACCTTGCTGGCCGCTATCATTACCCCCGTGGCCGGCATCTGGATGACGCACGATTCCATGTCGGGCGCCGTCACGCTGGGCCAGCTGAGCGCCCATGCGCTGCTGCTGCACGGCGTGCTCGGCTATGAATCGCTGTCGGCCGGCGCCTGGTACGTCGCCATCGATTTCCAGCTATACATGTTGACGGTGTTGCTGCTGTGGCTGGGCGGCCGCCTGGCGGGCAAGCGGCGGCTCGGCTGGCTGATGCCGCTGGCCGTCACCCTGGGCATCCTGTTTTCCTTGCTGTACTTCAATCTCGACGCCGGCTGGGACAACTGGGCGCCGTATTTCTTCGGCAGCTATGGATTGGGGCTAATGGCCTGGTGGGCCAGCGACCCGGCCCGCAAGCCCGGCGCCATGACCATGCTCATGGCCATGGCCGCCGTGCCGGTCCTGCTGGCTCTGGCCGTTGACTACCGCAGCCGCATCGCCCTGGCCCTGGTCACCGCCTGCGCCCTGTTCCTGTTCGGCCGCGCCCGCACGCCATCGCATGGCCGCGCCTGGAACGTCATCAACGCCCTGGGCCGCATCTCGTACGCCGTCTTCCTCGTCCACTTCCCCGTCAGCCTGCTGGTGAATGCACTGTTCACTTCCTATATGCCGCTTGAGCCAGAATGGCAGGCGCTGGGCATGCTGGCGGCCTGGGGTGCCAGCCTGGCGGCAGGCGCGGCGTTTTACCGCTGGGTGGAGGTGCCGCTGGGGCGGGCAGTGCAGTCGCTGATGGGGAGGGCTGGTGCGCGGGTGGTGTCGGCCTGAGTGTCGGCATCGGGCTGCTTGCTGTTGATGTGCGGCAGAAATGGCCGCGCACAACAAAAAAGCCAACCGCGAACGGTTGGCTTCTTCATAGTATTTGGTAGGCCGTGCGGGATTCGAACCTGCGACCAACGGATTAAAAGTCCGCTGCTCTACCAGCTGAGCTAACGACCCAAAAACTTTTTACAACAACTTCGGTAACACTGTGCAGTAAAAAAATGCTTGCTATAACAACTCGCAAGCAGATCAGTACTGCGTATTCGTGGTAGGCCGTGCGGGATTCGAACCTGCGACCAACGGATTAAAAGTCCGCTGCTCTACCAGCTGAGCTAACGACCCGAAGAAGAAAGATTATAGGGGGTGCCCGGGATTCTGTCAAACCTAACGGGCAACTTTTTCCCTGGTTTTACTTTTTACCGGCCCGTTCCTTGGCCGTTTGCGCGGCGCTGGAGTCGGGATAGCGCGAGATCAGCGCGTTCAGGGTCTTGGTGGTGTTGGGCTTGTCTTTCAGCTCCGTGTAGCAGCTGGCGATGTTGAGCATGGCATCGGCCGCCTTCGGGCTGTCCGGGTAGTTCTTCACGACGGCTTGCTGGGCGCTGATGGCGCTCTTGCAGTCGCGCTGGGCGTAGTAGGCGTTGCCCAGCCAGTATTGCGCGTTGGCCGCGTAGGCCGAGTCAGGATAGCGCTTGACGAAGGCGTCCAGCGCCGTGGCGGCACCCTTGTAGTCGCCCGACTTGAACAGGCCCAGCGCCGCTTCATAGGAGCTTTGCTCGGATACGCCGACGGCCGCTTCCTGGCCATCGATGGTCACCTGGCGTGGTTCGAGCTTGCGCAGGCGCGCGTCGAGGTCGGTGTAGAAATCTTTCTGGCGCTTTTGCACATTCGCCAGGTCGTTGCCCAGCACTTCGATCTGTCCGCGCAGGCGGGCGATCTCTTGCATGGTCTGGTCGTGCTGGTTGATCAGGCTCAAGGTGCTGGTCTTGTCTGCCTTGGTATCGATGCGGCTATTCATGTCGCGTGACAGTGAGTCCACTTTCGAGCGCAGCTCCAGGATGGCCTTGCGTGCTTCGTCGTCGTCGAACAGGGCTGCGTTGGCGTGCAGGGGCAGGGCGGCAAATGCGGCCAGCAGGGCGGCGGCGACGCCGGCTTTCGAGAATGTCATCATGAGTCGGGCTTTCAAAAGTTACGCAAACATGCAAACGGGGCGCAGGGCGGACAATATCCGCGCAGCGCCCCGTTATTATGCCTATGACTGGCCAGTTAGGTAAGCGTCTATCTTGCTGCGCCTACCGCTGGATATCAATAAGCGATGTCAGCGCGGCGGTTTTCTGCCCATGCTGCTTCGTTGTTGCCTTGAGCCTTAGGCTTTTCTTTGCCGAAGGACACAGCTTCCATTTGGCTGTCGGACACGCCCATGGCTGCCATCGACTTGCGCACTGCTTCAGCACGTTTTTGACCCAGGGCCAGGTTGTACTCAGCGCCGCCGCGATCATCGGTGTTGCCTTGGATGATGACTTTGCGTGCTGGGGTTTTCACCAGGTAAGCCGAGTGGTTTTGCACCACTGGCGTTTCCGATTCACGCACAACGTATTTGTCGAAGTCGAAGTACACGCTGCGGTTAGCCAGCACGCCTTTTGGATCGTTCAGTGGATCGATGGCAGCGACCACGGTGTTGACTTCACGCGCGTCTGGTGCTGGCGGCGCGGTTTTTTCAGGAGCGCGCTCGACGACTGGGGTTTCTGCCAGTTTGACAGGGGTGCTGCAAGCGGACAGCAGGGCTGCAGCAGCTGCGATGAAAGCTAAGCTTTTAAAATTACTCATTTTTATTCTCCGGGTCGTGGTTAAGGTAAAACGTACTGCATTACTTCATGAAAGGACCCCAGGTGGGCTCCTTGATATTGCCAGCTTGCGTGGTCAGACGCTGCTTGACGCGGCCATCCACCGAAACCACCGCCAACGACTTGCGTCGTCCGGATTCGGTCGCGTACATGATATATTTCCCGTTGGGCGAAAAGCTCGGTGATTCGTCGTTGGCGGTGTCCGACAGGCGCAGGTCCTGGCCACTAGCCAGGTCAAGCGCGTAGAGCTGGAAATTGCCGTCGCGACGGGAAATATAAGCGAGTGTCTTCCCGTCGGGTGCAATCCGCGGGCTGGTGTTGTAGGAGCCGCCAAACGTCACGCGCTTGGCTTCGCCGCCACTGACGGGCATGCGGTAGATTTGTGGTCCGCCGCTGCGGTCACTGGTGAAGTAAATGCTTAGCCCATCGGCCGAGAATTGCGGTTCCGTATCGATGCCGCTGCTGGTGGAGAGGCGGCGCAAGCCACCGCCATCGGCGTTCATGATGTAGACCTGGGTATGGCCGTCGCGCGACAGGGCCACGGCCAGGCGCGTACCGTCCGGGCTCCAGCTTGGCGCCGAATTGCTGCCTTTTTCATTCGACACGATGGTGCGCTGGCGCGTCACCAGGTTTTGCACGTAGACAATCGGCTTGCGTTTTTCAAACGACACATACGCCACCTTGGTGCCGTCCGGCGACCAGGCTGGCGAAATGATCGGCTCTTGCGAGCGCAGGGCAACCTGGATGCCTTCGCCGTCGGCGTCAGCTACTTCCAGGCGGTATTCGCGGCCCGATTGCGTGACGTAGGCGATGCGCGTGGAAAACGCGCCCTTGGTGCCCGTCAGCTTTTCATAGATGTCATCGGCAATCTTGTGCGCCAGCAAGCGGTTGAACTGCGGCGCTGCCGCATTGTTCATGCTCGACAGCTGGGTACCCTTGATGGTGTCGAACAGCTTGTAGCGCACGTCGAGGCGGCCATCGGCCATGGTTTGCACGCTGCCGGCGGCCAGCGCGTCGGCGCCGCGCGCCTTCCACTGGTCGTAGCTGACAGGCGCCGTTTCCGCGATGGCCGTGTCGGCATCGATCAGCTTGAACACGCCGCTGCGGGCCAGGTCGGCCTTGATGATGGACGACAGCGCTTGTGGCGCCGCCGATTCATTGACGAAATTGGCGATGGCGACAGGAATCTGGTTGCTGCCGATACCGGTAATTTCCACGCGCAGCTGCGCCTGGGCACCGGCCGCTCCCAGCAGCAGGCTGGCGCAGAGCACGACATGGCTCATTTTTTTCATGGTCATCATTTAGGCAAATCCTTCATCTCGAATATGAGTTCAATCTCGCGTTCCACGGTGCCGTCTTTTTTCTTCGGCAGTGGTGACGATTTATTAATGGCGTTTTCCACCGAGCTGTCATACGCCGGCAGGCCGCTACTTTTGATCTTTCGGACCGAAATAATTTCCCCAGTTGGCAATTGCTCGATCTTGAACACGGCGCGCGGGTTGCCCGGCACGTCCGTACTACCGCTGTAGGCGATATTGCTCTTGATCTTGCTCGTCAGGGCAGCGACATAGCCGCTGTCCTTGCGTGGCGCGGTCGATTTCGCGGCCGTACCCGTCGTGCCCGTGCCGACTGCGCCCGTGATGCGGCTCATTTCGGCGTCACGTGCCTTGTCGGCGGCTTTTTTCTCTTCTGCCGCTTTTTTCGCCTTGGCAGCTTTTTCCGTTGCGGCTTTCTTGTCTGCCAGTTCTTTCTCGGCTTTTTCTTCCGCTTTTTCTTTTTCTTTTTCTTTCGCCAGTTTGGCTTTTTCCAGCTTGTCAGCCTTTTCTTTTTCTAGCTTGTCGACTTTCTCTTTATCCTTTTGCTTCTGTTTCTCCAGTTCGCGCTTTTCTTCTTCGCGTTCCTTCTGCTCCTGCTTGCGGCGTTCTTCGGCGGCCGCCTTGTCTTTCTCTTCCTTCAGCTTGGCCTTCTTGCGTTCGAGGGCGATTTCCGCTTCGCGCAGGTCGACCTTCGGCTCGGGCGCTGCCACCGGCGGCGGTGGCGGCGGGGCCGGCTGCTCGACTGCCGGTTGCGGCGGCGGCGCTGGCGTCGGCTCGGGATCGGCCGCTACATCGGGCGGCGGCGCGGCCGTCTGCACCTGCATATCCCATACTTCCGCTTCCACTGCGACCGGTTCCGTACTTTGCCAGTGTACGCCTACCCACAGGAAAAACAGCAGGCCAAGATGCATCGCCAGCGCCAGGCCCAGCGAGGGCCAGCGCCTGCGTTCGCGCGGCACGCTGTAGGGCACGCCGTGTACATGGTCGATTTGTTTGTTCTGCAAAGTCTAGTCTATCTAAAAACGGTCAAGTCCGGAGACAGGATGGGGCGCTTACTTGGTGGCCAGGCCAACGCGGGTGATGCCCATCTTTTTCGCTTCCGAAATGAGCTGGATCACGTCGTCGTACTTGCTTTCCTTGTCGCCCGCAATCATCACGGGATACTCGGGATTGGTGTCGTGCAAGCCGCGCAGCTTGCGCAGCAGGGCGTCGCGGTTCGGTTCCGTCTCCGGCGCCAGCTGGTCCTTGCCGATCAGGCCGATCGACAGCGAACCATTTGGCTTCAAGACGATCTGAATATAGTCATCGGGTGGTTTTGCCGACTTTTCCGCGTTGGGCAAGTTCACCACGCTGGGGTTGTTCGACGACGGCATCACCATGAAAATGATCAGCAGCACCAGCATCACGTCGATATACGGCACGACGTTGATTTCCGACTTGAACTTGCGGCCGCGGCCACCGCGCATGCCGCCACTATTGAATGAGGAACCCATGGGCAGTGCTCCCTCTTAGCGCGACTGGCGCTGCAAGATATTCGAGAATTCCTCGACGAAGCTTTCGAAGCGGATCGCCAGGCGGTCGATGTCGTGCGAGAAGCGGTTGTAGGCGACGACGGCTGGAATGGCCGCGAACAAGCCGATGGCGGTGGCGATCAGCGCTTCGGCAATACCGGGCGCGACGGCTGCCAGGGTGGCTTGCTGCACGTTGGCCAGACCGCGGAAGGCGTTCATGATGCCCCATACGGTGCCCAGCAGGCCGATGTAGGGCGAGACGGAACCGACGGAGGCGAGGAAGGCCAGGTGCGATTCGAGTACATCCATTTCGCGCTGGAAGGCGGCGCGCATGGCGCGGCGGGCGCCGTCGAGCACGGCGCTGACGTCCAGCGCTTCGCGCGAACCGTAGGAAGCCTTGCCCTTGATGAATTCGCCCATGCCGGCGTCGAAGATGCGGGCCAGCGCGCCGCTCTGGTCGCGGTTGCCGTTGGCGCTTTGATGCAGCGCGTGCAGGTTGCCGCCCGCCCAGAAGCTGCGTTCAAACTCGATGGTTTGCTTGCGCGCCTGGCGTACCGCAAACATCTTGCGGAAAATATAGGTCCAGCTGGTCAGGGAAATGAGCAGCAACAGGGCCATGATCAATTGCACGATCAGGTGGGCATTGGAGATGAGCGCGAGGAAAGAAAGATCTTGTGTAACGTTCATTGGCTGGCAGTCTGTTGGGTGAATTGTCCGGGGTGGCGGGTGGGGCTCAGGCGGCGCGCATGCGGGCCGCGACTGCATCAGGCACGGCGCGCGGGCGCAGTGACGAGTCAACGCAGCCGATCTTGACGCGGGCCGTGTTGAGCAGGCTGTCGCCGCACCAGGCTTGTTGCAGGAAAACGATGGAGGCGCGCCCCATTTTTTCTATGCTTAAGGTTAATCTTAACGTGTCATCGAGCCTGGCTGGCGCATGATAGTCGGCGTTGATGCTTTTGACAACGAACATTGCGTCGTGCCGTTGCAGCAATTCCTGCTGGCCCACGTCGATGGCGCGCAGCCATTCGGTGCGCGCGCGCTCAAAGAATTTCAGGTAATTTGCGTAATAGACGATGCCGCCGGCGTCGGTGTCTTCATAGTAGACACGTACGTTCCAGGTAAAGACTGAAGGCATGTTTATTGCGCCAGTAGTGAGATTGAGCAACATTTTACGCGATTTTTCTTGTTGTGACCGAAGGCGCTTGCTGGAAAGCCATGCAAAAGCAGCACGCAAGTTGCACCGCAGCATTGTAGATCCGGGCTGCACAATGGCAAGCTTCGTAACATACGCTTACATGCCCTGGCCAGGTTTAAGTTCGGCTTAAGCACCGGCACCGTGCCCCCGGGCATGGCCTGTGGCGCGCCCGGGCTGCTGTGGCGCGCGGCGATTATAGCCGCACACTTGCATTCCTTGCTCAATTTGGACACTTAACTTACAATTTGACTTCCATTACGTCTCACGTGACTGGCGAAAAGTCGGAGCAATCCCCACAATGTGGCGGTTGGCTTAGCGGCGAAAGGTGGGCACCCACCGGGAAACGTGAGATTTTTCATCAGCCGTTCGCCTGGGTAGCCACTATGGAAAAGCACGAAGAGGCTGCCTGTCCAATGTTGTTATTCACTTAACGCCGGCTCCCCTCATTCGATCCAACCTGCCAGTACAAGCACCCTCATACTTGGAGTTTTTACATGTTTGCAAAAGATCACAACCTCGCCAACGTCGATCCTGAATTGTTCGCCGTCATTCAAAAAGAAAACGTGCGCCAGCACGACCACATCGAACTGATCGCGTCGGAAAACTACACTTCGCCAGCCGTAATGGAAGCGCAAGGCTCGCAGCTGACGAATAAATATGCCGAAGGCTACCCAGGCAAGCGCTACTACGGCGGCTGCGAATTCGTCGACATTGCCGAGCAACTGGCCATCGACCGCGTGAAACAGCTGTTTGGCGCCGAATGCGCGAACGTGCAGCCGAACTCCGGCTCGCAGGCGAACCAGGGCGTGTTCTTCGCCATGCTCAAACCAGGCGACCTGATCATGGGTATGTCGCTGGCCGAAGGAGGCCACCTGACCCACGGCATGCCACTGAACATGTCCGGCAAATGGTTCGACGTTGTCTCCTACGGCTTGACGGCCGAAGAAGATATCGACTATGAAGCCATGGAGCGCCTGGCCCGTGAGCGCAAGCCAAAATTGATCATCGCCGGCGCCTCGGCGTTCTCGAAAAAGATCGACTTCGAGCGTTTCGGCAAGGTCGCCAAGGAAGTGGGCGCCTACTTCATGGTCGACATGGCTCACTACGCCGGCCTGATCGCCGCCGGCCTGTACCCGAACCCGGTGCCGTTTGCCGACTTCGTCACCTCGACCACGCATAAATCCCTGCGTGGCCCACGCGGCGGCATCATCCTGATGAAGGCCGAGCACGAAAAAGCCATCAATTCGGCCATCTTCCCTGGTATCCAGGGCGGCCCGCTGATGCACGTGATCGCCGCCAAGGCTGTTGCCTTCAAGGAAGCGCTGAGCCCTGAGTTCGTCGAATACCAGAAGCAAGTGATCAAGAACGCCGACGTGCTGGCCAAGACGCTGATCAAGCGCGGCCTGCGCATCGTCTCGGGCGGCACCGAATCGCACGTCATGCTGGTCGACCTGCGCGCCAAGAACCTGACGGGCAAGGAAGCCGAAGCCATCCTCGGTTCCGCGCACATCACCTGCAACAAGAACGGCATCCCGAACGACCCGCAAAAACCTTTCGTCACCTCGGGCATCCGCCTGGGCAGCCCGGCGATGACGACGCGCGGTTTCAAGGAAGCGCAAGCCGAGGAAGTGGGCCACCTGATCGCCGACGTGCTGGATAATCCGCATGACGCCGCCACCATCGAGCGCGTGAAAGCGGCCGTGAAAGTGCTGGCCGACGCGCACCCTGTGTACGCTGCTTAAGAGCCTGTCCAGAATGTGTCATACAGAGTAAGATTCTGTCTGACACATTCCAGTCGTGCCCAAGGGCGCCCGGAGTGATTCGGGCGCTCTTTGTACAAGGGCGGCGGTTTCCCGTAATTATTACTATAAAGTTGTATCGACTCCATGAAATGTCCATTTTGCCAGCATGGCGACACCCAGGTTCTCGATACGCGCGTATCGGAGGAAGGGGATGCCATACGGCGTCGGCGCCGCTGCAGCAAATGCGACAAGCGTTTCACCACCTACGAACGGATTGAACTTATCATGCCGGCCGTCGTCAAAAAGAATGGTAGCCGGACGGAGTTCGTTGCGGATAAGTTGCGCGCCAGTCTGATGCTGGCCTTGCGCAAGCGCCCCGTCGCGGCCGCCTCCGTGGATGCGGCCATCGCCTCCATCCAGGAAAAGCTGCTCACCAGCGGCTTGCGCGAAGTCGATTCCGGCTATATCGGCGAACTCGTCATACAGGAATTGAAGCGCCTCGACAAGATCGCCTACATCCGCTACGCCTCCGTGTACAAGAATTTCGAAGACCTGGCCGAGTTCCAGGATGCCATTGCCGAAGTAGGGCAGGCGCGCAAGCCCTGACGCCGCCCGGGACTCTTCCCGGGGGTCTTCTTATTGCAGTGAGGCTGATCGACAGCCCTGTTTCCACCACGCCAGCGTTTGCCTGGCAAGCCGCCTGATCAATTCAAGCGCCGTTTCTCCCCGTTTTTTCGTCTTGTTTCCACACTGTTTGCGCTAGCGCATGCCCGAGTTGTCAAGCGCGCCTATCGTGTAGCTGGGCCGCCTGTTCCTGCGACTCGTGCTGCGAAAGGAAGTGTTTCATGTGCAACGGCGGTCGTGGAATTCTCCTGGCCAATGGCAGCAGCCTGGTCGAGGTGCTGGTGTCGCTGCTGCTACTGGCGCTGGGCCTGCTTGGCGCCAGCATCTTGCAATTGACTTCCTTGCGCGCGCGCCATGAGTCGGCGCTGCTGTCGGCCGGCGTGCAACTGGCCGCCGGCATGGCCGAGCGCATGCGCGCCAATAGCGCTCTCATGTATGGCCCCGACGCCGGCAATCCCTACCTGAACCTGGCCTACGAGGCGGCACTGGACGGCGCCGAAGCTGCCGGCGGCGCAGCGGACTGCGTTGGCGCTGCCGTCTGCAGCGCGGCGCAACTGGCGCAATTCGATATCGCCGAGTGGAAACAGCAGCTGCATGCCGCCTTGCCAGGTGCGCGCCTGCAGATCTGCCGCGACGCACAGGCGTGGGATAGCGCGGCGCAGGGCGTGCACTGGAGCTGCAGCGGCGGCAAGGGCGCGCCCATCGTCATCAAGCTGGGCTGGCGCGGCCGCCAGCCAGATGCCCAGCCCGCCGTGAATGCGGCGGGAGAGTCGCTGCCCAAACTGGTGTTGCAGCTGGGCGGAGGCGGCGCATGAACGGCATGAGTGGCATGATCGGCATGAAGGTCATCTGGCGCCTGGGGCGCGGCATGAGCCTGGTCGAATTGCTGGTGGCCTTGTCGCTGGGCGCCTTGCTGATGCTGGCCGCCAGCGCCATGCTGCTGGCGGCCAGCGCCAGTTATTCCGACCAGTCCGCCAGTGCGCGGCTGGACGACAATGGCCGCTATGCGCTCGACAGCATCGCCCGGGCCGTGCGCCAGTCTGCATATGTGAACTGGGACAGCGCCGCCGCGCCGTTGTTTCACGCGCAGCATGACAGCGCCAATATCGCCGGTCTCGACGCGCACAGCCTGGGCAAGAACAGCGCAGGCATCAGCCAGGCGTTGCCGGGCGGCATGTTCGGCAGCGATGTGCTGGCCGTGCGCTATGACGGTGCCGGGGAAAACGAGGGCGGCGACGGTTCCGTCCTCAATTGCGCCGGTTTTGGCGTGGGCGCCGCGCACACGGAAGCGCAGCGGGGCTGGAGCATTTTCTATGCCGCGCAGGGCGCCGATGGCGAAGGGGAATTGCGCTGCAAGTACCGGGGCGCGAATGGCTGGGGCGCGGACGCCATCATCCGCGGCGTGGATGTTTTTCAGGTGCTATATGGTCTCGACACCGATACGCCGCCCGATGGCGTGGCCAACCAGTATGTCAACGCCAGCGCGCTCGACGCCTACGATGCGGCGCTGCTGCTGGCCGGGGAGACTTTGGCCGAACGCCAGCGCGACTTTCACCGCCGTACGCACTGGAAGCGCATCGCCGGCGTGCGCGTGGCGCTGCTGCTGCATGGCGAGGCGGGCGCGGCAGGCAAGTTTGATGACATGGGGCCGGCGCAGTTCGACCTGTTCGGCAAGGCTTATGCCGAGGCGCACGGCGCCAGCGACACAGGCGTGCGCATTATGCGGGCGGACTTGCCGCCATCGCAGCAGGGACGACGACGGCAACTGGTGCAAACGAGCACCATGCTGCGCAACGGGCCGGACTAGCTGATGTGCGCCACGGCCAGTCGTCACGCCGTGCCGCTGCGCGAGCGGGGCGCCACCCTGGTGTATGTGCTGTGCCTGCTGGTCGTCATCTTGCTGCTGGGCGTGTCGGCCGCGCAGATGGCCTTGCAGGGCGAAAAGGCGGCACGCGGTGAGCGCGACCGGCATGTCGCGTTTCAGGCGGCGGAGGAGGCATTGATGGATGCGCAGAACGATATCGACGGTTTGCCCGGCGCGCCAGGGCGCAGCAGCCTGTTCGCGCCGGGCAGCGCGGCAGGATTCGCCGATGCCTGTGGCGACGGCGGCGAGCTAGGCCTGTGCCTGCCAGCGGCCAAGGGTGCGCCAGCGCTCTGGCTGAGCACGGCGCTGGATGCGGCCGGGGCGGCAAGCGGGGCTGGCGCCAGCCGCACCGTGCCGTATGGCCACTTCACAGGCGCCGTCATGCAGACGGGGCAGGGCTTTTTGCCGTCGCGCCGGCCCCGCTACCTTATCGAATTGCTGCCGTTTCACCCGCCCGGCGAAGAGGCGGGGGCGGCGCCTGGCAGCCTTGCCGCTGAGACTTATGTGTACCGCATCACGGCCATCGGTTTTGGCGCGCAGGACAGTACGCAAGTCGTGCTGCAAAGTTATTACCGCAAGCAGGTGGCGGGAGCGGGGCCGTGATGGCGCAGTCGCTTTCCCTTTCTGGGCGGCGCGTTGGCCGCGCACTGCTGGCGCTGGCAGCTTGCCTGTGTTGCAGCAGCGTCGCTGCCACCACTGCGACGCCCACGGTGGCTTTGGCCCGGGCCGACGTGGGCTTGCAGGGCGCGCGGGTGCCGCCGAATCTGCTGCTCAACCTGTCGCTCACGCATGCGGCGGCCGCTGCGGCCCATGGCGGCGACTATGCGCCGCAACGCGAGTATGCCGGCTATTTTCATGCGCGCATGTGCTACAGCTACCCGTATCGCAACAAGGATGGCGTCACGCTGCCGGACTTGCGCGTAGCGACCGCTTACTTCTCCGTGCTGAAACCGGCCGATGCGCTGCACGGCTGTGGCGGCGATAGTTTCAGCGGCAACTTTCTCAACTGGGCCAGCACCAGCATGCTCGATATCGTCCGTTACGCACTGACGGGTGGCGACCGCGTCATCGATGAAGTACGCAAGACGGTGCTGCAGCGCGCTTATTTGCCCGATGGCGGTACCGGTCCGGACTTTTTCGCCCATCCCATCTTTTTTCCGCGCAAGCTCTTGCGCGAGGGCGTGGCGGCTGCGACACCATTTGCGCTGGCGCAACTGGCCATCGTTTCCTGCCGCAACCGCCTGCTGTTTGGCGATGGCGCCGTGCCCGCAGGTGGCAGCTGCGAGGCGCCAGGCGTGGCGGGCACGCACGGCGTGTTACTCGCACGGGTAAAAGTCTGCGACGCCGCCGAGGGACCGCTGCGCGACGACTTGTGCCTGGCATATGGCAAGAACTACAAGCCGGTGGGCGCGATCCAGCGCCATGGCGGCCGGGTGCGTGTGGGCGTGTTTGGCCACCTGAACGCCCCATCAGTGCGTGTTTCCCCTGTGGTTTCCTCTGTCTATGGCGGCGTGCTGCGCGCGCCACTGGCCCATGTGGGAGGGCAGCGCTGGATGGCGCCCGATTTCTTGTCGCGGGACAATGCCGATATGGAGTGGCATGCTGCCAATGGGGTGTATCTGGACCAGGGTGCGGGCCATGGCGGCGGGGTGACCGCTTACATCAATGGCCTCGGGCGCAGCAATGCGGGGCGTCCCGGCGCGTATGCCGGGGCGGCGCCGCTGGCCGAACTGCTGTACGAATCCTTGCGCTACCTGCAGGGCCGGCAAGCCAGTGCCGTGTTGCCGCCCGCCATGGCGCCACCCGCTGTCGATGATGGCTTGCCGGTGCTGAGCCAGTGGAGCGATCCGCAGGTGGCCAGCTGCCAGCGCCATGTCGTCGTCAGCCTGGGTGACGGCGGCATGGCGGTCGACCGTTACGTGCCAGGCAATGTGCCCGTCCCGCCGGTTTTCGCCGGGGCCAATGACCGGGCACGCGCCGCCGATAGCTTTGCGTCGCCCGCGCTGGACGCGATGGCCTGGACGCGCGCGGTGGGCAAGCTGGAAAGCGATGGCGGGCAGGGTAATCCCGCGCCGCGGCCAGCACTGGCGGGGCTGGAGCTGCTGGCCGATGGGGTGGGCGGCGCCAGCTATCATGCGGCCGGCCTGGCGTACTGGTCGCATGTGCAGGCGTTGCGTCCTGGCAAGAAGGACAGCAAGGCAACGGTCGATCATTATGCGGGTGATCTGCGCCCGAGCAACTCGGACGACCAGGCTGCCACGCTGCATGCCACACCATTATTGCTGGCGGCCAAGTATGGCGGCTTTCAAGATGCGAACGGCGATGCCAATCCTTACACGAGCGCGACGGGCAGCGCGCTGGCCGAGTGGAGTGTGGACGGCCGCTGGCCTAGCCATTATTTGCCCGGCAGCGATCCTGCCGCCTTGATCGCGGGCTTGCGCGCCGCGTTTGTGGCCGCTGACAAGGGAATAGGCGCAGCGCCGCTGCCCGGCCCCTCGCTGATGGCGCTGGCCAGCGGCGCGGAAGAGGCGTACTGGTTTCATACGCAGCTGCGCCTGGCGGACGGCAGCATGAGCGTGTCGCGCGCCGCGTTCGCCGTGGGCTCTGATGGCAGACTGGCCGCTGGCAAGACGTGGTGGCAGGCCGGTGAAGTGAACCAATCTGCGCCCGCTGGTACGCCGGCGGCCTTGCGTCCGGTCTACACGCTAGCCGCCCAGGGTACCCTGATGCCGCTGACGTGGCAGCGCCTGAGCGCGGCGCAGCGCGAGCTGTTTGATGGCGGGGATGGCGGTGATGGTGGTGGCGACGGAAAGGGCGAGAGGCGCCTGGAGTATCTGCTGGGCCAGCGAACGGACGAGGTGGGCCAGCCAGGCGGCTTCTTGCGGCGCCGCGCAGGCATGCTGGGGGCGGCGCCGTACGGCAATCTCGTCTACGTGGGCACGCCGGGACTGGGCATGCCGGGTGCTGGCTATGCCCTGCACCGAAAATTGCTGCAACAGCGCCGAAAGATGCTGTATGTGGGCGCCAATGACGGCTTGCTGCATGCTTTCGATGCGCGCACGGGCAGCGAGCTGTTTGCCTATTTGCCGCAGGCCCTGCTGCGTGCGGCGGCAGCCTCTGCAAGCACTCACTACAGTCCAGGCCCTTTGCTGGACGGCGCCGCAGCCACGGCGGAAGTGCTGGCGCTGGGGCGCTGGAAGACGGTGCTGGTGTCTAGCATGGGCGGCGGGGCGCAGGGCGTGTTTGCGCTCGATATCACCGATCCGGCACGCTTCGCGCACGATGGCGCGCTGTGGGAAATGACGGACCGCGACGACAAGCTGATGGGCAATGTGCGCGCGCCGCCCAGTTTTGCCCGCATCAATATGGGTGGCAAAGAGGGCGTCCCCGCCTATCGCGATTTTGCCGTGGTGGCCAGTGGCTACAACAACCATGTCGAGGATGGCAAGGATACGACGGCGCCAGCTTCCGCCGCCGCCATATTCTTGCTGGCGCTGGACAAGCCGCCCGGTGCGCCCTGGTTGCTGGGCAGTAATTATTATCGCTTGAAAGTGCCCGTGGCCGGCGGTGGCGCAGGCGATGGCGGCCAGGCTGCCGGCGCGGACTCCGGCGCAGGCTCCCATGCGCTGGGGCCGCCCGCGCTGGTGCCGGGCAATGACGGGGCGCTGGCCTTTTTGTACGCGGGCGATCTGCAGGGCAATATCTGGCGCGTCGACATGGCAGGCGGACCGCCATGGAAGGATGGCGTGGGGCGCAAACTGGTCTTTGTCGCGCGCGACGCGCAGGGGCGGCGCCAGCCCGTGACGCAGCAGCTGAAAGTGGCGCATGCGCCCGGTGGCGGCTATCTGTTGCTGTTTGGCACGGGCAAGCTGGTCGAGGCGCCCGATACATGGCCCGCCGCCTTCCTGCCGCAGGCGTTGTATGCCGTCCACGATGACTTGCAGGAGCAATCCCCCACGCGCAGCCGCGCCGAGCTGGAACCGCGCCGCTTGGGCGAGGCGGCGGACGGCATGAGCGTGGATGGCGCTGAAGTGCGCTACACGGGAGGCGATGCCATGCGCGGCTGGTATGTTGATTTTCCTGATGCCGCGCAAACGGGCGAGCGCAGCGTCAACAGCCCCGTGCTGGCGGCTGGCAGGGTACTCTTCAATACCGTCTTGCCGGGGCGCGATCCATGTGCCAGGCCGGCCACGCGCCTGTATGCGCTCGACGTGTTGAGCGGCTTTGCCGCCGATGGCGCGGGCCTCGTGCAAGCAGGGGAGGTGACGGGGCGCTTGCTCGATGGCCTGGCGCGTGCGCCGCCGCTGGTGCTGGAACTGAACAGCACGCTGGGCGCCGTCACGGCGACGGGGCGCGCCGAGGGGCGCAAGGAGTTGGCCATGCTGCAGCCCGGTTTGCCCGGCCCGGCAGCGCTCAAGGCGCTCAAGGTCGTCAGTGCGCCACTGCCCGCCAGGCGCCTTAGCTGGCGTGAAGTGGCGAACTGGCGCGAGTTGCACGAGGCGGCCAAGAAAAAATTGCCTTGAGCATGGCGTACATGGCGTACATGGTGTTTCGCGAGGCAAGCGGGCGGCGATGGAGAGGTAACTGAACGGCAACTGAGCGCGGCAACTGCATCGAACGGCAAGCTGATGGGAAGGGCAGGGGGAGGGCAGTATATGGCGGCGGCATGGCGCAATAGAATGGCAATGCGTGGCGGCAGCGCAAGTGGGCCGCTGGCAGCATGTCGGCTGGCTGGGCAACTGTGGCTATCGCGGCGCTTTCCAGGGCACGGCGCCATGCCCGGCTTCAGCCTGATCGAACTGCTGGCCGTGCTGGCGATCGTGAGCCTGCTGCTGGCGCTGGCCGTGCCCGCCTACCATGGGCATATCGTGCGGGCCAAGCGGGTGCAGGGACAAGCGGCCTTGCTGCGCCTGATGCAGCAGCAGGAGCGCTATTACACGCAAAACAATCACTACCTGGCGTTTTCCTCTACCTCGCCGGCGCAGCAGGTGCAGCAATTTCCGTGGTGGTCCGGCGACGGGCCAGCCAGCGGCGCGGCCAGCAGCGCCTATGAAATCGAGGCGCTTGCCTGTCCGGCATCGACGATCGGGCAATGCGTGCTGCTGCGCGCCTTGCCGGGCACGCCGAAGGTGGACGTCCAGTTCCACGATGCCGAGTGCGGCGTGTTGTTCCTGAGCAGCACGGGCCAGCGCGGCAGCAGCGGGCCTGCCAGGCGTTGCTGGCCCTAGCCATGGCCACCATCAGCATGGCCACCCCGGCCACCCCGGCCAGCATGGCCAACATGAGCGGCATCGGCTGGAAACGTGCCATGTGCCAGCGCTTGTGCGCCGCCTGCCGGGCGCCAGCGGCAGGCCGGCGGCCATGCCGAACGGGGCATACCTTGCTCGAAGTGCTGGCGGTGTTATCGATCGCGGCGCTGCTGGCGGCCTTTGCCTTGCCCAGTTTGCAGCATGTGCTGGCGCGTCAGCAGGTGCGCGCGGCGGCCAGCGACTTGTTTTCCGCCATCGAACTGACGCGGGCGCAGGCGATGGCGCGTGGCCAGCGCGTGCTGCTGATGCCGGCCGGGCCCGGTGGCATGGACTGGCGCACGGGTTGGCTGGTATTTATTGACAGCAATGCCAACCTGGCCTTCGATGGCGGCGACGAGCTGCTGTTCCGCCAAGGGCCGCTGGCGGCGGGCATCACGGCCCAGTTCGCGTTTTCGTCCGCCACGGCGCCCTTGTATATCGCCTACAATGGCGCCGGACGCAGTTGCAACGCGACCAACAGCCTGGCGGCGCGCTGGGGCACCTTGTCCCTGGCTTTGGGAAAACAGGTGCGCCATATTAAAATCAATATGCTGGGCAGGGTACGCGTCTGCGATCCGCAGCGGCAAGCGGCCAATTGCAGTGGCGTGGCCGACAGTTCATAGCAAGACCAAGCTATCAGACTTGTTTATCAGACTTATTTATCAGACTTATTTATCAGACTTATTTATCAGACTTATTTATCAGACTTATCCATCAGACTGACCTATCACTCACCTTCAAGCAAAGTAGCCTGTGGAAATACTTAACGATATCGATGGCATGCGCCTGGCGCTGGAATGGGCGGCGCGCGGTTTATACACGACCTCGCCTAATCCCCGCATCGGCTGCGTGATCGTCAAGGATGGCCAGGTGATCGGCGCTGGCGTGACGCAGGCGGCGGGCCAGGATCATGCAGAGGTGCAAGCGTTGGACTATGCCAGCGCACGCGGCAATGACGTGCGCGGCGCCACGGCTTATGTCACGCTGGAGCCGTGCAACCACCATGGCCGCACGCCGCCGTGTTCCGATGCGCTGGTGCGCGCCGGGCTGGGGCGTGTCGTCGCCGCCATGACGGACCCGAACCCGCTGGTGGCGGGGCAGGGGCTGGCCAAGCTGGAAGCGGCCGGCATCGCCGTCACCACGGGCGTGCTGGCAGATGAAGCGTATGAAATGAATATCGGATTTTTCTCGCGCATGCAGCGCGGCAAGCCGTGGGTGCGCATGAAAACGGCGGCCAGCCTGGACGGCATGACGGCCTTGCACAATGGCCAGAGCCAGTGGATTACCGGCGCCGAAGCGCGTGCCGACGGCCATGCCTGGCGCGCGCGCGCCTGCGCCATCCTGACCGGCATTGGCACCGTCAAGGCCGATGATCCGCAGCTGAACGTGCGCGCCGTCGAGACGCCGCGCCAGCCGCGCCGCATCGTCATCGACAGCCGGCTCGACATCAGTCTCGATGCGCGCATCTTGCAAGGTGGCGGCACGTGGATCGTGGCGGCCGTCGCCAATCCGGCAAAGGAAGCACAGCTGCGCGCCCTGGGCGCCGAGATCATCGTGCTGCCGAACGCGGCCGGCAAGGTCGACCTGGCTGCGCTGATGCAAGAACTGGGACGCAGGCAGATCAATGAAGTCCACGTCGAGGCGGGCGCCAGGCTGAACGGTTCGCTGATCCGCGAAGGCTGCGTCGACGAGCTGCTGGTGTACCTGGCGCCTACCTTGCTGGGCGACGCGCAAGGCATGTTTTCCCTGCCCGCATTGACGGATCTCAAACAGCAACGCAGCTTGCAATTTCACCAGGTTCAGCAAGTGGGCGAAGATTTGCGTATCCTTGCAAGATTCAGCCAGCGCAACTAATTACCCAGCGCAACTAATCAGTCACATTCATTTTTATAGGTATAGCTCCATGTTTACAGGAATTGTTGCCGCCATTGGCAAGATTGAAACCGTGCAAGCGCTCGAAGGCGGCCTCGACGCTGGCGTGCGCCTGACGATACACGCGGGCGGCTTGCCGCTGGCCGACGTGGCCCTGGGCGATTCGATCGCCATCAATGGCGCCTGCATGACGGTGGTGGAAAAGTCGGACACGGGCTTTGCCGTCGATGTCTCGCGTGAAAGCCTCAATTGCACCGTGGGCCTCGATACCACCACGGAAGTGAACCTGGAAAAAGCCCTGACCCTGGCCGAGCGCTTGGGCGGCCACCTGGTGTCCGGCCACGTCGATGGCCTGGGCATCGTGCGCAAGTTCGAAGCCGTGGGCGAGTCGTGGGAACTGGTCATCGAAGCGCCGCATGAACTGGCGAAATACCTGGCCTTTAAAGGTTCCGTCGTCGTCAATGGCGTGTCGCTGACCGTCAACCGCGTGGAAGACCTGGGCTCTGGTGCCGTCAATGGCTGCCGTTTCTCGATCAACCTGATCCCGCACACGATTGCCATGACGACGCTGAAGCACTTGACGGTCGATGGCAAGGTGAACCTGGAGATCGACTTGATCGCCCGCTACGTCGAGCGCATGTTGTCGCTGGATAAGCAAGCGTAAGCAGCTTGCCTTTTGCTACCTTGGGTGGGTAGCTGGGCAAGACCTGGGCAAGACCCGCCCAGGTCTTGCTGCGCGGCAGCTTCACGCGTGTGTTGCTTTTTCTACAGGCGCGCATAATAAGGCTTTCCACTGTGGAGGCCAGCCATGGACCCGATCTCGCGCGCGACTTTGCCCAATGCCATACCGGCAACGCCCCGTGTCGGCGAAACGGCAGCGTTGGCGCCAGCGGTGCGCGTGCCCACTTCCGCTGCGCCAGCCGCCATTCCCATCCTGTCTTCGACCCAGGTCGACATCTCCCCCTTGGGCCAGTTCCTGTCCGGCGTGGCCTTGTCGCGCCGGCAATTGCTGGCCTTGCAAGGCGTCACGGACGAGCCCAGGGCTGGCGCTACCCCGATCAATGTGAACGATGACTTGCTGGCGCTGGCGCGGCAATTGACGCAGTCGTTCGCCCAGCTGCAAACGAGCGGCATCGATGCCAGCGACCTGGCGACGGCCGGCGACACGCAGGGCAGCCTGGCGCAGCGCTACGATTTGCTGTCGGGCGATGGCACCACGGGCGCCGCTGCCGCGCTGGCGCAGGACGGTACGCTGCTCACGCAAGCGGGACTGGCCCGCATCGGCATCGACTTGCGCAATGAGGATGTCGATGCGGCCACCCTGCAGGCGGCGTACGCGGCCGACAGCAATGCCACCCTGGGCGCCTTGCAGCAAGGGACGGACGTGCTGGCACAGGTGGGCGCCGTGCTGGCGCGGCAGCAAGGGATGCCGCTTGCTGCCGTCGTCGAAGCAGACTTGACGGGTGACGCGCTGCCAGGGAACGCCGCGCTGGCCGCATCGGCCGGACAGCTGCAGGCCATCGCGCCAAATGAGCCAGGTCCGCCAGGCGCGCCGCCGCAAACGGCCGCTATTGCGCAGCGGCAATTGGAGATACAGCAACAGCTGGAAACGGAGGAGTTGAGCCTGGACTTGCAAGAGCTGCGGCCAGCGCCGCAATTGCCTCAAGCCCAGCAACTACCTCAACCGCAGCAAGCACTTCAAGCGCAGCAGCTGGCTGCGCAAAAAGCGGCCATGGCCGTGCTGCCGCCCTCGTCGGAAGACCCTTCCGTGGCGGCGGCCATCGCCGCGTACAACTTGAATAACGCTGCCCTCAATCCCGGCCTGATGAACCGGCCCTTGCCCGCCAGCGACTCGCGCCTGCCGCTGGTGGCGCCTGTCGCCCCTGTGGAGCCCGTCAAGCCCGTGAACAAGATTTAAGGCAGGAAGGTTTAAGGCAGGGCAAGGTTTGATGTTAAAAAATTAATTGCTGGATTCAAGGCAGCAGGGTGGCATCCAGAGTAATGTTGGCTTTAAGTAACTTCGACACGGGGCAGCCGGCATTGGCCTTGCCCGTCAATTCCTCGAACCTGGCCTGGTCGGCACCGGGAATCTTGGCTTTCAGTACTAAATGGACGGCCGTGATGGCAAAGCCGTCATCCACCTTGTCCAAGGTTACTTCGGCCGTGGTTTCCATCTTTTCCGCCGTCAGGCCGGCCTCGCCGAGGATCAGCGACAGGGCCATGGTGAAGCAGCCCGCGTGGGCAGCGCCGATCAGCTCTTCGGGATTGGTGCCGGGCTTGCCTTCGAAGCGGCTGGCAAAGCCGTAGGGATATTCCTGCAAGGCGCCGCTGCGGGTGCTGATGGCGCCCTTGCCATCCTTGATGCCGCCTGACCAGATGGCCGATCCGTTGGTTTTCATGCTGCCGCTCCTGTGTGGGGTGGTTCTGTTGTGATGGGCAAACGCCGCAAACGCCCGCCGCAGCTAGCGCTGCCGGGCGCGTCGGTGAAATCAGCGCTGCCGCACTGACCCGGCGATCTTATGCTCTTTGCAAGGCCGGTGGCGCGCGTTGTGCGGCTGCCGTTTGCGCTGGATCGAGGAATTGGCGTTTTACGGGGCAGGCAGGGCGGCTGTCACCGCGCCAGTGTTGCAGGGCTGTCTAATTTCAGGTCTGCAAGCGCTAAATCCTTTAAAATAGCAGGCTATAAGAACATTCCCGGAAATTCGCGGAATATTCGCGCTCGATGTTTCAGTTTTTAGTTTCACTAAGAGGATGAATAATGTCTATTTCCAGCACCGAAGAGATCGTCGCTGAATTGCGCGCCGGCCGCATGGTGATACTGGTCGATGAAGAAGACCGGGAAAATGAAGGCGATCTGGTGCTTGCCGCCGATTTCGTGACGCCTGAAGCCATCAATTTCATGATCACGCATGCGCGTGGCCTGGTCTGCCTGACCTTGACGGAAGAGCGCTGCGACGAGCTGAACCTGTCGATGATGACGTCGCGCAACGGCACTGCGTATGGCACGAACTTTACCGTCTCGATCGAAGCGGCCGAAGGTGTGACGACGGGCATTTCTGCCGCCGACCGCGCCAAGACCATCCAGGTGGCTGTTGCCAAGGGCACGCAGCCCAGCGATATCGTCCAGCCTGGCCATATCTTCCCGCTGAAAGCGCAAAAGGGCGGCGTGCTGATGCGCGCAGGCCATACGGAAGCCGGCTGCGACTTGACGGCGATGGCCGGCCTGACGCCCGCTTCCGTGATTTGCGAAATCATGAAGGAAGACGGCACCATGGCGCGCCTGCCGGACTTGCTGGTCTTTGCCGAGCAGCATGGCTTGAAGATCGGCACGATTGCCGACCTGATCCATTACCGCAACCAGACCGAATCGCTGGTCGAGCGCGTTGCCGAGCGCACCTTGCGCACGGCGCATGGCGAATTCCGCCTGATCGCCTTCCGCGACAAGCCGAGCGCCTCGGCCCACTTGGCGCTCGTACACGGCGACCTGGCCCCCGGCCTGGAAGCGCTGGTGCGCGTGCACCAGCCTGTTTCCCTGCTCGACGTGCTGGAAAGCGAAGCGACCACGCACTCGTGGACGGTGGCCGCTTCGATGGCCGCCATCAAGCAGGCCGAGCGGGGCGTGATGGTCTTGCTGAACTGTGGCGAGACGTCGGGCGAGCTGTTTGCCCAGTTCGCCGCACTCGACACGCCGCAAGCCAAGCCGAAAGGCCGCGCCGCCAGCATGGACCTGCGCAGCTACGGTATCGGCGCGCAAATCCTGCGCGACCTGGGCGTAAGCAAGATGCAATTGCTGGCCAGCCCGCGCAAGATGCCGTCGATGGCCGGTTTCGACCTGGAAGTGACGGGTTTTCAGTGCCATCCTGGCCAGCAGTAATGCATAACACTCAGCGGCCTGGCGCACGGCGCCGCCGCTGATCACCTGATAAAGAGGCTGATGATGAGCGTAGGAACATACGAAACCAATTTTGCCGGCGAAGGTTTACGCGTCGGTATCGTCCAGGCACGATTCAATGAAATCGTCGGTGGTGGCTTGCTGTCGGCATGCCTGGAAGAGTTGAGCAAGCTGGGCGTGGCCGATGAAGATATCCTGCACGTGACCGTGCCGGGCGCCCTGGAAATTCCACTGATTCTGCAAAAAATGGCAGAAACCGAGCAATTCGACGCCCTGATCGCACTGGGCGCCGTGATTCGCGGTGAAACCTACCACTTCGAGCTGGTATCGAACGAATCGGGCGCGGGCATTACGCGCGTCGGTCTCGATTACGGCATCCCCATCGCCAACGCAGTGTTGACGACCGAAAACGACGAGCAGGCGGAAGTGCGCATGCTGGTCAAGGGAGCAGAAGCGGCACGCGTGGCGGTGGAAATGGCCAATTTAGCGCAAGCGCTAGAAGAGTTGCAAGACACAGACGAAGATTAATCGTGCTTGCGCCGTGGCTGCGCTGCCAGGTAGCAAGACAGCACACCGCGGTATTCGTCGATATTTGTAGTAAATACGTATTTAAAAACAGGTAACAATCATGACTGACAAAAATTTGCTCGCCAATCCCAGCAAGAACCGCACGCCGCGTCATCGCGCGCGCGAGTTTGCGCTGCAGGGCTTGTACCAATGGCTGCTGAACAATGAAGACGCGACCACTGTCGTCAACAATATTCGCGCCGCGCATGGCTTTGACAAGGCGGACGGCGATCATTTCACGGTGCTGCTGTACGGCACGATCAAGGATTCGCTGGCGCTGCGTGAGAGCGTGGCACCATTGATCGACCGCAATATCGCCGAACTGTCGCCCATCGAACACGGCATCTTGCTGATCGGCGCGTTCGAGCTGAAGAACAACATGGAAATCCCGTACCGCGTCGTCATCAACGAAGCGGTCGAGCTGGCCAAGTCGTTTGGCGGTATCGATGGCCACAAGTATGTGAATGGCGTGCTCGACAAGCTGGCCTTGAAATTCCGAGAGGAAGAAGTCAACGCCAACAAGCGCAAGTAATATAGAAGTGTTCCTGCGGTGTAGGCCGCAGGGTAATGAAAAAGCCACCGGCACTTGCGTGCGGTGGCTTTTTCATTGGGCGTCCGGCTGTGGATGCCCTTGTGAAGGCTTTTAAAGGGTCACAAGGGGCTTACAGGCCGGCGATCTCGTTGCTGGAGGCTACGTTGATGGTCAGCGAACCGCTCTCCTGTGCCACGGTCTTGTTCGGCGCTGGCGTGTTGGCGGCCATCACTGGCGTGCGTGTAGGCACATTCTGGCCGGTGGACACCTGTTTCAGGCGGCGGTATTCTGCCAGCACGCGCGAACCGTAGCCCGAATCGGTGGCGAAGTTGGCTGCGCCGACATAGGTTTTCAAGCCTGCTTCGACGGAACCGCCACGCGTGACGTAGTCTTTCAGGATCAGCGAGCCGACACGGATGTTGGCCACTGGATTCAAGGCAGCTTGTACGCCGCCCATTTCCTGGAAGCGCTCGTGGTGTATCTTCGACATGACTTGCATCAAGCCTTGTGCGCCGACCGGGCTTTCGGCGAACGGGTTCAAGCCCGATTCGATGGCCATCACGGCCAGGATCAGCAGCGGGTCAAGCTTGATTTCACGCGCCGTCAGGTACGCCGTCGAGACCAGCATATTGGTCGCGTCGTTGGCCACGCGGTAGCGCTTGGAGAGCCAGTCGGTGACCCATTGCTGCTGCTTTTTCGTGCCCAGCAAGGCTTTTTCTTCCTTGCTCAGGGGAGCAGTCTTGACGGCAGCCGTTTGCACGGCAGCCGGCGCTGCCATCAGTGCCGACAGGGCCGGTGCTTCAACAGCCTGCGCTTCTGCCATCGGCAGCGGGAACAGGCTGTGCGTCATTTGCTTGCCCAGGTCGGGGCGGAACATCAGCAGGGTGATCAGTGCCAGGGCGGAGATGCCGAAGACTGTCAGAGTGTGTTGCGCCGTGGCCAAAACGCCACGTGCTGAAATTGCCGTTGCGCGGGCGCGCAAACGCGCCAACGCTGGCTGGCCAGCCACGGTTGAAGCAGGTAATGCTGCTTCAGTGCTACGATGAGTCATAGAGTTCCCCGAAATGTCGCGTCAACAGGCAGTCCCTCCGCGGTCTCGCGGTGTTGTGGGTGCTGCCAATGCCGTGCATCAGAAATATCATCGTTTCTGCCGCGTATGGATGCGTGCGAGAAACGCCGTCATTGCTTGCCTGAGCTGATCGGTCCCTTTTGGTATTGGATCAGTCGCAATACAACTTTTATCGGGGGTAAGGCAGACGCCTTTTGAAAACACTCCTTAAAATGTCATGTGGAGCCCCGACTCCGTGAATGAAAGAGAAACGCTAAAATCAAGCCTTGGGCCGGCGTCTCTTTCAAGTTGGGCGAATTGTAGAAGCCGTTTTATATCAAGTCAATACTAACGAATCGATTCTTTATTACTTTTATGTCTTACTTTTTGTCTTGCATTGTGCCAAAAGCCAATAAAATCAATTACTTGGCATAGATCCTTCAGCAACGGCGTCCGACGTCAAAAAAAATTAAAAACATATGAAATATTCAGATTTGCGAGATTTTATTTCTCAACTGCAACAAATGGGTGAACTTAAGACCATTGCTACCCCTATTTCACCGTATTTGGAGATGACGGAGGTTTGCGACCGCACCTTGCGCGCGGGCGGACCGGCCTTGCTGTTCCAGAATCCGACCGGACACACCATTCCGGTGCTGGGCAATCTGTTTGGCACGCCGCGCCGCGTGGCGCTGGGCATGGGTGCCGAGGATGTCAGCGAACTGCGCAAGATCGGCCACGTGCTGGCGCGCCTGAAGGAGCCGGAGCCGCCGAAGGATTTCAAGGATTTGCTGGGCCTGGGTTCCCTGGTGAAATCCGTGTGGGACATGTCGCCAAAAGAATTGCGCGGCGCCAAATGCCAGGAAATCGTCTGGGAGGGCAATGACGTCGATCTGGCGCGCCTGCCGATCCAGCATTGCTGGCCCGGCGATATCGCACCCCTGATTACCTGGGGCCTGGTGATCACCAAGGGGCCAAACAAGAAGCGGCAAAACCTGGGTATTTACCGCCAGCAAGTGCTGGGGCGTAACAAGGTCATCATGCGCTGGCTGGCCCACCGGGGCGGGGCGCTGGACTTCCGCGAACACGCCATCCAGAGCAAGGGCAAGCCATATCCAATCGCCGTCGCGCTGGGCGCCGATCCCGCTACTATATTAGGCGCCGTCACGCCGGTGCCGGACAGCCTGTCCGAATACCAGTTTGCCGGCTTGCTGCGCGGCAGCCGCACGGAGCTGGTGAAAGCCATCGGCAGCGAACTGCGCGTGCCAGCGTCTGCGGAAATCGTGCTCGAAGGGCATATCTACCCGGACGAAAATCATCCGAGCGGCTATGAGCACGCGCTGGAAGGGCCGTATGGCGACCACACGGGCTACTATAATGAGCAGGATAGTTTCCCCGTGTTTACCATCGACCGCATCACCATGCGCCGCGACCCGATTTACCACTCCACGTATACGGGCAAGCCGCCGGACGAACCTGCCGTGCTGGGCCTGGCGCTCAATGAAGTCTTCGTGCCGCTGCTGCAAAAGCAATTCAGCGAGATCACGGACTTTTATCTGCCGCCCGAAGGCTGCAGCTACCGCATGGCCGTGGTGCAGATCAAGAAGCAGTACGCGGGCCACGCCAAGCGCGTGATGTTCGGCGTGTGGAGCTTCTTGCGCCAGTTCATGTATACCAAGTTCATCGTGGTGGTCGACGAAGACGTCGATATCCGCGACTGGAAGGAAGTCATCTGGGCCATCACCACGCGCGTCGACCCCATCCGCGACACCACGCTGGTCGACAACACGCCGATCGACTACCTGGACTTCGCCTCGCCGATCAGCGGCCTGGGCAGCAAGATGGGTATCGATGCGACGAATAAATGGCCGGGCGAAACCACGCGCGAGTGGGGTACGACGATTGCCATGACGCCGGAAGTGAAGGCCAAGGTCGATGGCATCTGGCAGGAACTGGGACTGTAAGGCTAACCCAGGAGCAAAGACTGGAGCCGGTCCCTCAGGGACCGGCCCCGGATTTTGCCTTTAGGGTGGCTTGGTTTGTGCGTGACTTCCCCAATCGTCCGCAGACCGGGTATAATGGTCCTCGGCGGGCCCCTGCGCATCGTGGCATGGCTAACCTGGTCAGGTCGGGAACGAAGCAGCCACGGCTATTAACCATGAGTGCCGCAGATCAGGCTCGCCTCCTTCGGGAATGTTTTACACAGATCGACAATCAAGCTGCCAAGGGCAGCTTTTTTGTTTTTACGGCCGCATTTTCTTGCCAGTCTGCAGCATTGCCGGGCTTGTCCGTTTTTCCATAATTGTCCCGGGGCATGTTATACAATTGCTGCTTTGCCGCGTTTGCCAAGTTTGTTCGCCTGGCCCGGCCATGAGGCTTGCGCCCGCCGCGCAGGATCACACCGCAACTCGCATGGTAAAATCTCAGCATGTCCTATCAAGTCCTCGCCCGTAAATACCGCCCCAAGAATTTCGAGACGCTCGTCGGCCAGGAGCACGTCGTGCGCGCGCTCACGCATGCGCTGCAAAGTGGCCGCCTGCATCACGCCTACCTGTTCACGGGCACGCGCGGCGTCGGCAAGACGACCCTCTCGCGCATCCTGGCCAAATCGCTCAATTGCATCGGTCCCGACGGTACGGGCGGCATCACTGCCCAGCCATGCGGCGTGTGCGACGCGTGCACGGCAATCGACGCGGGGCGCTTCGTTGACTATATAGAGATGGATGCGGCGTCGAACCGCGGCGTCGATGAAATGGCGCAGCTGCTCGAACAAGCCGTATATGCGCCGAGCAATGCGCGCTTCAAGGTCTATATGATCGATGAGGTGCACATGCTGACCAACCACGCCTTCAATTCCATGCTCAAGACCCTGGAAGAGCCGCCTGAACACGTGAAGTTCATCCTGGCCACCACGGACCCGCAAAAGATTCCCGTCACCGTGCTGTCGCGCTGCCTGCAGTTCAACCTCAAGCAGATGCCGCCCGGCCACATCATCAGCCACCTGGACAATATCCTGGGGCAGGAGGGCATCGCCTTCGAGCAGCCGGCCTTGCGCCTGCTGGCCCAGGGCGCCCACGGTTCCATGCGCGATGCGCTCTCCTTGACGGACCAGGCCATTGCTTACGCGGCCGGCGAAGTCACGCTCGACGCCGTGCAAGGCATGCTGGGCGCGCTCGACCAATCTTATCTGGTGCGATTGCTCGATGCGCTGGCGCAGCAAGATGGCGCCGACTTGCTGGCCGTGGCCGACGAGATGGCCTCGCGCAGCCTGTCCTACAACGGCGCCCTGCAAGACTTGGGTACTTTATTGCACCGCATTGCGCTGGCGCAAACCGTGCCCGCCGCCTTGCCGCAGGATTTACCCGAATACGCGGATATCGTGCGTTTGGCTAGTGCGTTTGACGCGCAAGAAGTGCAGCTGTTTTACCAGATTGCCGTGCACGGGCGCAATGAACTGGGCTTGGCACCGGACGAATACGCGGGCTTCAGCATGACCTTGCTGCGCATGCTGGCGTTTCGGCCCGGCATCGGCGGCGCCGATGGCGTGCCGGCTGCGCCTGCCTCCGCGCCGAATTCAGCTTCCATGGGCCGTCCTGCCGCTGTCGCCGCCGCCCGCGCCGCAGCCGGCGCTTCGGCCCCCGCCGCCCGCGCCGCCAGCAACAGCGTCGCCAGCCATGCAACCGTGACAGCTGGCGTTGCTACGCCAGCGGCCGTGGTGATGGCTACTGCCGCCAGCATGGCCCGCAGCGAAGCGCCACCGCCACGCGCAGCGACGCCAGTTGCGGCAGCGCCTGCACCAGTTGCACCAGTACAGGCTGCAGCGCCAGCTTCCGCCCCGGCTGCACCGCTCAGTTCGGCCCGCGCCGCCATCAATGCGGCGCTGGTAGCGGCCCGTGCCGCCTCGAAAGGCCGTCCAGGCAGCGCGCCGTCGGCACCATCGTCGGCGCCCAAGCTGGCTGCACCTGCGCCAGTGGCCTTTGTCGCGGCTGCGCCCGCCGCACCGGTGCCAGCGGCGCCGCCACCGCCCGCCGCCGCGAAAGCGCTGGCGCCGTGGGACGATGCGCCAGCCGTTGCCGTGATGGAAGCTCCCGCGTCCGCGCCTGCGGCCGCAGCAATGCAGCCGGCACGCCAGGCTGCGCCGCCACAGCAGGCGCCAGCCGACGACGACTTGCCGCCCTGGGTCACCGAATTTTCCGACGACAGCGCATCCATCGCCGTGTCGGCGCCCGCCAGCGTGTCCGCCGAGCAGCCAGCCGTCATCATGCCGCAGCGTGCCGCCAAGCAAGCCGCGCCCAGCGCGCCGTATGTCATCACACCGGTGCCTGGCCTGGACTGGGACGGCAACTGGCCGGCAGTGGCCGCCGTGCTGCCGCTGCGCGGCGTGGCCCAGCAGCTGGCCGTGCAGGCCGAGCTGATCGAATGCCTGTATGACGGCCACAGCACCACGTTCCGCCTGCGCGTGCCCATCGACACCTGGCGCAGTCCCGCCAACGTGGAAAAACTGGCCGCCGCGCTCACCGAACGCTTCGGGCGCAAGGTCAATGTCGACACGGAACTGGGCGCCGTCTGGTACACGGCCAGCGCGGAAGCGCAGGCGCACCGCGAAGCGTGCCAGCGGCAAGCCGAAGAAATTATTGAAACCGACCCCTTTGTGCTCGATATGAAGCGTGCATTCGACGCCTTCGTGGTGCCGGGGACGATTACACCTGCACCGGCCGGCTCTGCCGCGCCGACCCTGCATTGATTATTAACAAACTGAATTAATACGGAGCATTCTTATGATGAAAAATCAACTGGCTGGCCTGATGAAACAGGCGCAAGCAATGCAAGACAACATGAAAAAAGCCCAGGATCAACTGGCGCTGGTGGAAGTGGAAGGCCAGTCGGGTGCCGGCCTGGTGAAGATCGTCATGACCTGCAAGAACGACGTCAAGCGCGTCTCCATCGACCCGTCGCTGCTGGCCGACGACAAGGACATGCTGGAAGACCTGGTTGCCGCCGCCTTCAACGACGCCGTGCGCAAGGCTGAAGCGACTTCCGCTGAAAAAATGGCAGGCTTGACTGGTGGCATGAACTTGCCAGCCGGCTTCAAAATGCCATTCTGATGCCAAGCCGCATGCACTCGATCTGCGGCAGGGACCAAGGTTGATCCATGTCCAAGTCGCTTGAATTCTTGACCGAGGCGCTGCGGCGCCTGCCCGGCGTCGGCCCCAAGTCGGCGCAGCGGATGGCATTTCATTTGTTGCAGCACGATAGGGAAGGCGCGGCCATGCTGTCGCGCGCCCTGTTCCAGGCCGTCGATGCCGTGCATCACTGCGCCCTGTGCAATACCTTTACCGAACACGACGTGTGCGAGACTTGTCTCGACGACGAGCGCGA
The DNA here is from genome assembly GCF_051380875.1 of Janthinobacterium woesei. Classification (NCBI taxonomy): domain Bacteria; kingdom Pseudomonadati; phylum Pseudomonadota; class Betaproteobacteria; order Burkholderiales; family Oxalobacteraceae; genus Janthinobacterium; species Janthinobacterium woesei. The sequence continues at coordinate 18,281 of NZ_JBNYXW010000022.1, read as the reverse complement.
CAAGTGCTTGCTGTGCGTGGTGGAAACGCCCGCCGACCAATTGATGATCGAGCAGACGCTCACCTACAAGGGCCTGTATTTCGTGCTCATGGGGCGCCTCTCGCCGCTCGACGGCATCGGGCCGAAAGATATCCACCTGGAAAAATTGCTGAGCCGCGCCAACGATGGCGTGGTCGGCGAAGTGGTGCTCGCCACCAACTTCACCAACGAAGGCGAAGCGACCGCCCATTACATCAGCGAAATGCTGAAGGCGCGCGGCTTGCACGTGAGCCGCCTGGCCCGCGGTGTGCCCGTGGGTGGCGAACTGGAGTACGTCGACGCGGGCACGATTGCCCGCGCGATGCTCGACCGCAGGGCAACCTGAACCCAACATGACAGACGCTAGCGCGACCGCCACGACCACCGGTCCTTTGAAAGGGATCAAAGTGCTTGAACTGGGCACCCTGATCGCGGGGCCGTTCTGCGCCCGCATGCTGGCCGAATTCGGCGCCGACGTGATCAAGATCGAGTCGCCCGATGGCGGCGACCCCATCCGTACCTGGCGCGTGCTGAAGGACGGCACTTCGCTGTGGTGGTCGGTGCAGGCGCGCAACAAGAAAAGCCTGACCCTGAACCTGAAAACGCCGCAGGGCAGGGCGATTGCCCGCCAGTTGGCCCTGGAAGCGGATATCATCGTCGAAAATTACCGCCCCGGCGTGCTGGAAAAGTGGGATCTCGGCTATGCGCAGCTCAAGCTGCTTAAACCCTCGCTCATCATGGTGCGCCTGTCCGGCTTTGGCCAGACGGGGCCGATGAAGGACTTGCCCGGTTTCGGCGCCATCGGTGAATCGATGGGCGGCTTGCGCTATGTCTCCGGCTTTGCCGACCGCCCGCCCGTGCGCGTGGGCGTGTCGATTGGCGACTCGGTGGCGGCCCTGCACGGCGTGATCGGCGCCATGATGGCGCTGCGCCACCGCGACGTGACGGGCGGGGCGGCCTCGGGCGAAGGACAGATGGTCGACGTGGCCCTGTACGAATCCGTGTTCAACCTGATGGAGTCCCTGGTGCCCGAATACGACCAGGCGGGCGTGGTGCGAGAGCGCACGGGCGCATCCTTGCCCGGCATCGTGCCATCGAATACCTACACCACGGGCGACGGCGAAAATATCGTGATTGCGGGCAATGGCGACGCCATCTTCAAACGCTTGATGCTGGCCATGGGCCGCATCGACATGGCCGGCGACCCGCAACTGGCGCGCAACGATGGCAGGGTGGCGCGCACGCAGGAAATCGACGACGCCATCGGTGCCTGGTGCGCCACGCACACGATAGACAGCGCGCTGGCCGTGCTGAAGGCGGCCGACGTGCCGGCCAGCAAAATCTACTCCGTGCGCGACATGCTGAGCGATCCGCAATTTCTCGCCCGCAACATGTTTGAACAGCATCATTTTGCCGACGGCACGCCCGTCAAATTGCCCGCCATCAGTCCCAAGCTCTCCGCCACGCCGGGCAAGACGCAGTGGCTGGGGCCGACCCTGGGCCAGCACAATGATGAAGTATTGGCATCGCTTGGGCTTGACGCGGCCGCCATCGCGCAGCTGAAGGCCGATGGGGTGGTGTAATTTTTCGGCGTCAGACCCCAGCCTTTGCCTCTGGGTTTACTTCATTTCGGAATCAACATGCCTCAACTGTTCTGCAGCGCGCGCGTCGCGCTTGCCTTTGCTTCGGCCATCCTCATCTCCGCCTGCGCCAGCATCCCCCACGATGCGCCGATTGCTGGCCTGCGCCTGATCGGCGAGCAGCGCATCGCGTTGAAACAGCTGTTTCAGGGCACCACGGTGGGCGGCTTGTCCGGCATCGACTACGATGCGGCCAGCAACACTTGGGTGATGGAAAGCGATGACCGCTCGGAAATCAATGCGGCCCGTTTCTACCGCGCCACACTGAACTATGACAGCAAGGCATTTTCCGGCGTGAGCTTGAATAGCGTGCATTTCTTCACGCAGCCCGATGGCAGCCGCTACCCGAACCTGGCGCATGCGCATCTGGACATGGGCGACGAGGTGGCCGACATCGAAACCATCCGCGTCGATCCGCGCGATGGCAGCCTGTGGTACGGCAGTGAAGGCAACCGCAAGGTGGGCTTGCATCCGTTCGTGCGTCACGCCGACCGCGAGGGCCAATACCTGGCCACCTTGCCCACGCCCGCCATGTTCCGTGTCTCGCAGGATGAAGTTGGCTCGCGCAACAACATGAGCTTTGAAGGGCTGTCTTTTTCGTCCGACGGCAAGAGCCTGTGGCTGGGCATGGAAGCGGCCCTGTACCAGGATGGCCCGCTGGCCACGCCCGACAACGGTTCCGTGGTGCGCATCACGCGCCTGGACCGCACCGGCAAGGTGCTGGGCCAGTACGCGTATCCGATAGAAGCGGTGGCCTCGCGTCCGGCAGCGGGGCGCGAAGCCGATAACGGCGTATCGGAAATTCTTGCCGTGAATGACCATCAACTGCTGGTGGTGGAGCGCTCCGGCGTGGCAAACGCGGATGGCATCTACGCCAACCACGTGCGTATCTATGTAATGGAAACGGACGGCGCCACCGACATCTTCGCGCTGCCAGCTCTGGCGGGCGCCAGCTACGTGCCAGCGCGCAAGCGTTTGCTGCTGGATCTGGAAAAGATTGGCTTAGAGCGGGTCGACAATATCGAAGGCATCGCCTGGGGCCCGCGCCTGGCGAATGGCCGGCGCAGCCTGGTGATGATTTCCGACGATAATTTCAACGTGCAGCAAGTCACACAAATCCTCGCCTTCGAAGTACGCTAGCGTCCAAGTTGATCGCCTGGCCCGCTTGCCGCGCCAGCATGGCCGTGATCGTGTCGTGCGGCGACGGGTGGCCCAGAAAGTATCCCTGGGCCATGTCGCAGCCGTATTCTTCCAGCATCAGCAACTGCTCGTCCGTCTCCACGCCTTCGGCCACCACCACCATTTTCAGGCCATGCGCCATGGCGATGATGGCGCGCGTGATGGCTGCGTTTTCCGCATCCTGCGGCAAGCCGGCGATAAAACTCTTGTCGATCTTCAAGGCGCGCACGTCGAAGCGTTTCAAGTAATTCATCGACGAGTAGCCGGTGCCGAAGTCGTCGATGGACAGGTACACGCCGATGCTGCGCAATTGCTCCAGGGTCATCATGGTGGCGCGCGCATCGTCCATCAAGGTGCCTTCCGTCAACTCCAGCTCCAGCAGGCGCGCGTCCAGGCCCGTGTCGGCCAGCGCCGAGAGCACGATCTGCATCAGGTTTTCATCCTTGAACTGCTTGGCCGACAGATTGACGGCCATGCGGATGGCGCGCCCGCCGTCGCCTTGCCACGCCTTGGCCTGCTTGCAGGCCGTGCGCAGCACCCATTCGCCAATCGGCACGATCAACCCGGTCTCTTCTGCCAGCGGGATGAATTCGGTGGGCGAAATGATGCCCCGCTCCGGATGGCGCCAACGCACCAGCGCTTCCACGCCGACGATCTGCGTGCTGGGCACGTCGATCTGCGGCTGGTACAGCAAATACAGTTCGTTGTTTTGCAGCGCTTTGCGCAAGTCCACTTCCATCTTGACGTGGCTCATGATTTCCATCGTCAGGGATGAACTGTAGAGCTTGGCGTTATTCTTGCCGCAATTTTTTGCGTGGTACATGGCCGTGTCCGCATATTTCAACAGCGAGTTGCAGTCCTCGCCATCTTCCGGATACAGCGAGATGCCGATGCTGGCCGTGACGAAAATCTCGTGCGCATCGAGCATGAAGGGCCGGCGCATGGCGTCCTTGACCCGGTGCGCCACGTTGAGCGCGTCTTCCACCCGTTCCAGGTCGGGAATCAGGATCGTGAATTCATCGCCGCCCAGGCGCGCCAGGTTGCTGCCGCCGTGCGCGCTGGCCATTTCATGTTCGGCGCGCAGCACCAGATCGCTGGGGCGGATGGTTTCGCGCAGGCGCTCCGACACCACCTTGAGCAGATGGTCGCCGACGTCGTGGCCCAGGGTGTCGTTGATGCGCTTGAAGGCATCGAGGTCCATGAACAGCACGGCAAATTTCTTGCCGTGCTCTTTCGAGCGCAGCAGTTCGCGTTCCAGCGTTTCCAGGAATGCCTGCCGGTTCGGGATGCCCGTCAGGCTGTCGCAATAGGCGAGGCGGCGGATCTGTTCTTCGGTGCGCTTGCGCTCGCTGATGTCGCGCACCAGGCCCAGCACTTCATCGGCGCCCGTCGCCACCAGGCGCGCTTCGAAGTGGCGCGTGTTGTCCGCGTGCGTGAGCGTGTAGTCGACCGAGCCGATGTGCTGCGTGGCCAGCACGGCGCGCGCCTGGTCGAGCAGGCGCGCGGCGATCTCGGGCGGCAGCACGTCGCCGATGTGGCTGCCCACGCAGTGGTCGATGGAAAAGCCGGCGCTGGCCTCATGGCCCTGTGCGTAGTCGAGATAGTAGCCGTCCCGGTTCAGGCGAAAGAAGGTGTCGGGGATGGCGGCCAGCACGGCGCGGTTGTGCGCATCGGCAATGCGCAGGCGGGCGATGGCGTCGCTGGCGCGCAGCACGTACAGCACGCGGTGGCCCAGGATGGGCCAGTTGATGGGCTTGGAAATGAAATCGGTGGCGCCCACTTCGTAGGCGCGCGTGACCGCTTCCAGTTCGTCGCCGCCCGTGACCATGATGATGGGCACGCTGGCGCCCACTTCCTGGCGGCGGATTTCGCGGCATACGGCAAAGCCGTCCAGGGCCGGCATGTCGACGTCGAGCATGACCAGGTCGGGGCCGCTGTGCCGGTAGCTGGCCAGCGCCTGCACGCCATCCTCGGCCTCGATCACGTCCAGGCCCACTTGCGTGAGCATCTGGCGCATCAGCAGGCGCATCACGGGATCGTCGTCGGCCACCAGCACCAGGCCGCGCGGGGAAGGGAGGGGCGCTGTCATGTCAGTGTTCCTTCACGAGGATGGTGCTCAGCGATGCGCGCAGCGCCAGGAATGCCTTATGCATTGCTTGCAGCAGGCTGCCTGCACCTGCCGTGCTGCCGGTGCGGGCGAGTTTTTCCATTTCCTTGCACAGCTGCGCCAGGGCATCGGCGCCCACGTTCGCGCTGCCTGATTTGAGGCTGTGCGCCACCTTGCACAGCGCCTGCGCATCAGCACCGGCGATGGCCTCGCGCATGGCGCGCAACTGGCGCGGCGTCTCGTCCGTGAAGGCGAGGATGACCCGTTCGAGCAGCGCATCGCCATCCGTGCGCGACAGGGCGCGGATATTCTCCAGCGCCTGCCGGTTGATCTGCAGCGAGGGCGGTGTGGGTGCCGTTGGCACTTCCAGCACATCTTGCACCGGCGGCGGCACGCTGTGGTGCACGCTGGCCGCGCGCGGCAGGGTGATCCAGCGCGCGATCGTATGGCCCAGCTCTTGCTGCGTGAATGGTTTGCTCAGGTAGTCGTCCATGCCGGCCGCCAGGCACGCTTCGCGGTCGCCCTGCAGCGCATTGGCCGTCATGGCGATAATGGGCAGCTCGCGCGCATGGCTGCAATGCTGTTCGTGGCGGCGGATTTCCGCCGTGGCAGCAAAGCCATCCATCACGGGCATCTGGCAATCCATCAGTAGCAGATCGAAATCCTCGGCCTGCGCCGCCAGCAATGCTTCTTCGCCGTTGCGGGCGCACACCACGTCCAGGCCCAGGCTGTCGAGCATGGCCAGCGCCACTTCCACGTTGACGCGATTGTCTTCGGCCAGCAGCACGCGGCGGCGCTGGCGCCGGCCCGGGGGGCGTGCCGCATGGCGCGTGCCGTTTGGCGCAGCGATGCGCAAGCTCTCGCTGGCGCGCGGCGGCGTGACGATGCAGTCGAACAGGTCGCATTCGCGGGCCGGCTTGATCAGCTGGAAGGCCACGCCCGCTTCGCGCCGCTGCACGGGGTCGGCCGCACCCTGTTCCGTACTCAGCAGCAAGAGTTTCAGGTCGGCCAGCAGCGGGTCGCTCTTGATGGTGGCGGCCAGGGCCAGGCCGCTGGTGCGCGGCAATGCCATGTCGAGCAGGGCCACGGCATACGGCGTGCCCGCCTGCGCGGCCGCGTGCAGGCGGTCGAGGCAGTCGCTGGCCGTGGCGGCGCTGTCGCTGACGATGTGCCAGCTGGCCAGCTGCCGTTCCAGCACGGCGCGCGTGGCCGGTGTATGGTCGACGATCAAGGCGCGTAACCCCCGCGTGGTTTTCAGGTTGAAGGACGGGTCGTCGCTGTCGACGCGCCGCTTATCGAAATTTACTTCGAACCAGAAGATCGAGCCTTGCGTTAAAGCATTGTCCACGCCGATTTTTCCGCCCATCAGTTCCACCAGCTGTTTCGAGATCGTCAGGCCCAGGCCCGTGCCGCCATGCTTGCGCGTAGTCGAGCCGTCGGCCTGCGAGAACGATTCGAAGATGCGGCTCTGCGCCTCGCCCGACACGCCGATGCCCGTGTCGTGCACCTCGAAGCGCAAGCCCACGCTGGGCGCATCTTCGCCGCACACTGCCACCTTCACGGTCACCTTGCCCGTTTGCGTGAACTTGATGGCGTTGCCCAGCAAATTGACGATGATCTGGCGCAAGCGGTTCGGGTCGCCGCAGATGGCGATGGGAATATCGTTGGCGATGGCGAATTCCAGGCAGATATTCTTCGCTTGCGCCTGCGGCGCGAACACGTGTTCTATATCGTCGAGCAATTCGCGGAAATTGAAGCGGATGTATTCCACGTTCAGCTTGCCCGCCTCGATCTTGGAAAAATCGAGGATGTCGTTGATGATCACCAGCAAGTTTTGCCCCGAGCGCTGCACCATGCTCGTGTAGTGGCGCTGCTGCGCCGTCAGCGCACTGGCTAGCAGCAGCTCCGTCATGCCCAGCACGCCATTCATGGGCGTGCGGATTTCATGGCTCATGGTGGCCAGGAACGCGCTCTTCGCCTGGCTGGCCGCCTCGGCCGCATCCTTGGCCTTTTCCAGCTGCGCCGTGCGCACGCCCACCTGGCGTTCGAGCTGGTCGCGGTAATGTTCCAGGGTGCTGTCGCGGCTGTCGATCTGCGCCAGCATGTCGTTGAAACTGTCGATCAGCAGGCCCAGCTCGTCGCTGCGCTGGTGCGCGATGCGGTGGCTGTAAGTCTGGCTGCGGGAGACTTTTTGCGCTATATCAATGAGCTTGGTGATCGGCTCGGCGATCACGCTTTGAAAGCGCCGCGCCAGGAACACGGCCACCAGGAAGGACAGCACGCTGGCGCCGCCGATGGCGCCCGCCAATGACAGCAATTGCTGGCTTTCATCGTCCTTGTGCCTGAGTAGCGAAGCCAGTGCAAACGCCGCGAACACCAGCAGCAGCGCGCTGCCAGAGGATAGCAGCGAGATCATGGTCAGTTTCTGGCTGATGCTGGAGCGTTGGAAATTGAACATGGCTGCGGCGCTCTCCGGGCTGGCTGTTGACTGTTTTTTAATTCCTGTAGGAAAAATATAGACGCGAAGACACACCACGATGTTGATGTGGGTCTAAGGGAAGAGAGGGGAGGGGAACTTATTGGAGATGAAACAAACGGGGGGTGGGGTCGGACCCTTTGGGTCCGACCCCGGTATTAACAGCAGCCGCCGCGCTTGCCCGCTCCGCCATAGCGGGCTTCCTGGCGTTCGCGGAAGAACTCTTCATACGTCATCATCGGCTCGCCGGGGTGGGTCACTTCCCGGTGCGCCACGTAGGTGTCGTACTCGGGCAAGCCGCACATCAGCCGCATGCTTTGCCCCAGGTAACGTCCAGCCTTGATGATGTCGTCGATCATCATTGCACCGTTGGCATGGCCTGGAACGGCGCTTCCCTGGTGCTTGGCTTGTTGTCGGCGCGCGCCTTCAAGATCGTGCGGATGCCGAAGAACAGCACGCTGACGACGACGATGACGAAGAAGGCGGCCAGGCCGGCGTCCAGGTAGTCGTTGAAGATGATCTGCTGCATCTGCGCCACCGACTTGGCCGGTGCCAGCAGGGTGCCTTCTTCCAGTGCCGTCGAGTATTTCTTGGCGTGCGCCAGGAAACCCACGCGCGGATTGGCATCGAAAATCTTTTGCCAGCCCGCCGTCAAGGTGCACAGCAGCAACCAGATGGTCGGCAAGATCGTTACCCACGCGTACTGGCCCCGTTTCATCTTGAACAGCACGCAGGTGCCGAGGATCAGGGCGATGGCGGCGAGCATCTGGTTGGCGATGCCAAACAGTGGCCACAAGGTATTGATGCCGCCCAGCGGATCGACCACGCCCTGGTACAGGAAGTAGCCCCAGGCCGTCACGCACAGACCCGTGGCCAGCAGGTTGGCATACACGTTTTCCGTCTTCTTCAGCTTGGGCACGAAGCTGCCCAGCAAGTCTTGCAGCATGAAGCGCCCGGCGCGCGTGCCCGCATCGACGGCGGTCAGGATGAACAGCGCTTCGAACAGGATGGCAAAGTGGTACCAGAAGGCCATCATGGCCTTGCCGCCGATGGCGCCCGACAGAATCTGCGCCATGCCGACCGCCAGGGTCGGTGCGCCACCTGCGCGCGAGATGATGCTGTGCTCGCCCACGTCCTTGGCCGTCTGCGTCAGCATTTCCGGCGTGACATAAAAGCCCCATTGCGAGATCGCCTGTGCGGCCGATTCTGCCGTGGTGCCGATCAGGGCAGCCGGGCTGTTCATGGCGAAATAGATGCCCGGCTCGATGGTCGAGGCAGCCACCAGGGCCATGATGGCAACGAACGATTCCATCAGCATGGCGCCATAGCCGATGAAGCGGGCATGGCTTTCGTTTTCAATCATCTTCGGCGTGGTGCCCGAGGAAATCAGCGCATGGAAGCCGGACACGGCGCCGCAGGCGATGGTGATGAACAGGAAGGGGAACAGACTGCCCGACCAGACCGGGCCGGAGCCGTCGATGAACTTGGTCATGGCCGGCATTTTCAGGTAAGGCGCGACGACGATGATGCCGATGGCCAGGCCCAGGATGGTGCCGATTTTCAGGAAGGTCGACAGGTAGTCGCGCGGCGCCAGCAGCAGCCACACGGGCAGCACGGAGGCGATGAAGCCGTAGCCGATCAGCATCCACGTCAGTTCCGTGCCCGTGAAGGTGAACATCGGGCCCAGTACTGCGTGTTCCTGTACATATTGGCCGCCGATGATGGCCAGCATCAGCAGCACGAAGCCGATGATGGAAATTTCGCCGATGCGCCCGACGCGGATGAAGCGCGAGTACACGCCCATGAACAGGGCGATGGGAATGGTGGCCATCACGGTGAAGCTGCCCCATGGCGAACCGGTCAGCGCCTTGACGACGATCAAGGCCAGTACGGCCAGGATGATGACCATGATCATGAAACAGCCCAGGAGGGCGATCATGCCGGGAATTTCGCCCAGTTCAGCCTTGATCAGGTCGCCCAGCGAGCGGCCGTCGCGGCGCATGGAGATGAACAGCACGATGAAATCCTGCACGGCGCCGGCAAATACCACGCCCGCCAAAATCCACAGCATGCCGGGCAGGTAGCCCATCTGCGCGGCCAGCACGGGGCCGACCAGAGGGCCGGCGCCGGCAATGGCCGCGAAATGGTGGCCGAACAGCACATATTTGTTGGTCGGTACGTGGTCGAGGCCATCGTTGTGCTTGAAGGCGGGGGTCATGCGGCGCGCATCCAGGCCCAGCACCTTGTCGGCGATGAACAGGCTGTAGAAGCGGTAGGCGATCAGGTAGACGCAGACGGCGGCGATGACGATCCAGATTGCGCTGATCGGTTCGCCGCGTTGCAGGGCGACAACGCCCAGGGAACCTGCGCCGGCCAGCGCAAGCGCTGCCCAGCCCAGTTGTTTGAAAATGCGGTTCATGCTTCCTCCAGAGATTGACGGGCGCTGTGCCGTGCGATGATGTGTGCTGTGGTGCCTGATCGTTGTCAGTTTGGTGCAACTTTGGATGTAGTCACAGCTTATGGCTAGTATTCAGGAACCGTATAATCGTGGCAAGCGCACAACTACGCAGTAACGCTCAGTACTACTACGCAGGGCAATGTGCTTGCCGCCACGTAAAATCACCGCTTTTCACCAAGTTCGACGTTACCGGAGTGCGCGCAAGGCCATGAAACTCAGACAGAAAGTCATCTTCCTGGCCATTACACCGCTGATCCTGGCCCTGTGCGCGATCGCCTTTGCCGTGCGGCACCAGGCCAATACCCTGGCCGAGCAGCAGCGCGCCACCATCCAGCAGGCGTATCTGGCCAGCAAGGAAGCCGAACTCAAGCATTACGTGACGCTGGCCAGCCATTCCATCGCGCAACTGGTCCAGTCGGGGCGCAAGGATGCCGCCACGCAAGAAGAAGCCAAGCGCATCCTCGCTTCCCTCAGCTATGGCGACGACGGTTATTTCTTCATCTATGACTTGCAGGGCAAGTCGCTGATGCATCCGCGCCAGCCCGAGCTGGTGGGGCGCAATTTGTGGGAGTTGCGCGACGCCGACGGCAACCTGACCATCCAGCGCCTGATGCAGCGGGCGCGCAGCGGCGGCGGTTTCGAGCGCTACAACTGGATCAAACCGTCGACCAACAAGTCGGCGCCCAAGCTCGGCTATGTGATATTGATGCCGGAGTGGGGCTGGATGATGGGCACCGGCATCTACATGGACGACGTGGACCAGGCGCTGGCCAAGGTGGACGCCCAGCAGTCGCGCAATATCCGCTCGACCATGGAACTGATCGCCGCCATCGCCATCCTCGGTTCCTTGCTGGTGGCCGCCTGCGGCCTGGTGCTGAACCTGCGCGAATTGCGCGTCGCCGACGCCAAGCTGAAAGTGCTGGCGCAGCGCGTGGTGGAATCGCAGGAAGAAGAGCGGGCGCGGCTGTCGCGCGACTTGCATGACGGTATCAGCCAGTGGCTGGTATCGATCAAGCTGCAGATCGAGGCGGGCATCGCGCGCCTGGCCGGCAATGCCGAGCAGCAAGAAAAAGCGCCCGCCACGTTCGAGCGGGCCGCCGAGCAGCTGAACAAGGTGCTGGGTGAGGTGCGGCGCATTTCGCACAACCTGCGCCCGGCCATCCTCGACGACCTGGGCCTGGCCGCCGCGCTCGACCATCTGGTGCATGAGTTCAATGACAGCAGCAGCGTGCAAGCCAGTTTCGCGGCCAGCCCGCCGACGGCAGGGGAGGGCTTGCCCGACATGGTCAACACCGTGCTGTTCCGCATCGCCCAGGAAGCGCTGACGAACTGCGAGCGCCATGCCAACGCCAGCGCCGTGGAAGTGAGCCTGCATGAGGCGGGCAAGGCAGTGGAGCTGCGCATCCTTGATAACGGCGGCGGCTTCGATTTCGACGGCATCGCCCTGCATCCGCAGCGCGGCATCGGCCTGCGCAACATGACGGAACGCATGGAAGCCATCGGCGGCAGCCTGCACATCACGTCCTCGCCGGCCGGCACCCTGGTGCTGGCGCGCCTGACGCTTCCATCCACACACTAATATAGACAGATACCTATCCATGAGCGAAATGATCAAAATCCTGCTGGTGGACGACCACCCCCTGGTGCGCGACGGCTTGCGCGCGCGCCTGGAAGCGGTGGCGCATTTCGATGTGGTGGCCGAGGCGGGCGGCGCCGACGAAGCGCTGGCCCAGGCGCGCACGCACGCGGTGGACCTGGTATTGATGGATATCAATATGCGCGGCACGAATGGTATTGAAGCGACAGCGCTGTTCAAGCAGGCGTTCCCGCAGATTGCCGTGCTGATCCTGTCCATGCACGACAAGCTTGAATACGTATCGCAAGCCTTGCAGGCAGGCGCGCGCGGCTATGTGCTGAAAGATGCGCCAGGGAGAGATATCGTTTTCGCCATCGAGACGGTGATGTCTGGCGGCATCTATTACAGCGCGGCGCTGGCGCGGCAACTGTCGCGCCCGCAAGTCCACGATTCCTTCCTCACCACGCGCGAACAGCAGGTGTTGCAGCACATTGCGGCCGGCCAGTCGAACAAGCAGATCGCCCGCGAACTGGACTTGAGCGTGCGCACGGTGGAAACGCACCGCCTGAACATCAAGCGCAAGCTGGGCATCGAAGGACAGGCCGAATTGATCAAATATGCGGTCGAGCACGCGCATGGTGGTGGGGCCTGAGCGGTGCCCGAGCGTGGCGCCGTGTTTTTGCAAGCCCGCATGGCAGGCTGGTCTCCCGGGAGAATGTTCTTTTTGAATATTTATTGCCAAAATTAAACTGTTTCGTGGGTGAGATTCGGATAGAATGATTCTCGCTGTCGAAATGGCATTCCTGCCGGGCCAGGGTTGCCAATGCTGGTTAGTTTATTTACTATGGCGCCCTACCCACACTGAGATACCGATGTCAGCGTCTGAATCAAACCTGTTTCCTTTGGTGGGATTACAAGCAGTTGCCAATGCTCATAACGAGTGGGTCGCTGTCACCTTGCATGTGCCGCAGCCTTCCACGGCCCCGTTGTTGACGGCGCTGGCCGCCGCCGATGCGTATGCTTTCCTGGCGCCGCTCGACTGCATCATTCCCCTGGCCGACCCGCATGGCGTGGACGAGGCCGTGCTGGCGCAACTGGCGCCGCAACGCACCATTTTCCGTTTGCCGGCGCACTTCGCCAGCGACAAGCAGATCCAGAAAAAATGCCAGCAATGGCGCGACGCCGGCTACCGCATCCTCCTCGACGGTCCTGACGCCGATCCTGTGGCGGCGGCGCAGGTCGAGGCGCGCGCGCTCGCCATCGACGCGGCCGGCGAACTGCCGGGCCTGCATCAATTGCTGCCCTTGCCCGGGCCCCATCTGGCCTACAACATCGGCGACGCACAGCAGCTTGCCGCTGTGCAAGAGCTGGGCGTGAGCTGGTTTGCCGGCGACTACGCCTTGCACCATGCGCGCCAGCAAAGCGAGCCGGAAGACGCTACCTCGCGACGGCGCCTGCTGGCGCTGCTGGGCCTTCTGGCCCGCGATGCCGACGCGCACGAGCTGGAAGTGCCGCTCAAGCAAGACCCATCGCTCAGCTATCACTTGTTGAAACTGGTCAATTCGGCCGCCTTCGGTTTCACGGCGCCGATTACCAGCTTCAGCCAAGCCATTACCCTCTTGGGCCGGCGCCAGTTGCAGCGCTGGCTGCAACTGCTGCTGTATGCGCGCCAGCAAGACGATGGCAAGATCCATGCGCTGCTGCCACTGGCAGCCGTGCGCGCGGCGCAGATGGAAGCGCTGTGCCAGCTGCGCGGTGGCGACCGCGACGCGCAGGACCTGGCCTTCATGGTGGGTGTGTTTTCCCTGCTCGATATCTTGCTGGGCATGCCCATGCCGGACATCATCGCCACCCTGAACCTGGCGCCCGAGGTCAGCGCCGCCTTGCTCGAACGCAGCGGCGCGCTGGGCACCTTGCTGGTGCTGGTCGAAAACACTGCGCCGCCGCCCGAAGGCTTGCGCCGCGCCGGCATCGATGGAGAAACCTATTGGCGCAGCCTGCTACAGGCTTACCAGTGGGCCATCCAGGTCAGCCGGAACCTGTAGCATGACCGTGCTACCGGTGTCGGACTACCTCGGTGACAGCGCCGCCCTGTGCGACGCCGTCGTGCGTTTGCGTGGCCCTGCGCTGATGGACGAGCTGGGCCGCATCGCCAGCGCCGTGATGGCCAGCCCGCATGGCCAGTTCCTGCCCTCGGCCAGCGCCGCTGGCGTGACGCCGCTGCTGCCTTTCCCGCGCGATACGCCCGCCTTGCTGCAGGAAATCAGTTTCGACGGCCATTGCTTCGGCCATTTCGCCGTGGCGGGCCGCAATGGGTATGACGACGCCGACCGCCGCCACCTGGCCAGCCTGGCATCGTTGACGGCCGGCGTGCTACAAGTGCACTCGCTGGCGCAGCGCTCCACGCATGCCTACGCGCAAGTCGAAGCCTTGCTGGCGCAGCAGACGCAAATCCTCGACCAGTTGCACGAATCGGTGCTGACGATGGACTTGACGGGCTACATCACCAGCTGGAACAAGGGCGCCGAGCGCCTGTTCGGTTATTCCTCGGTGGAAGCGGTAGGGCGCAACATCCTGTTCCTGTACGAGGACGAAGACACGGGCTTCCACGACGCCTTCCTGGAGCAGGGCGGGCGCCTGATGGAGGTGCGCCGGCGCAAGAAGTCTGGCGAAGTCTTCTGGGCCAGCCTGTCCCTGTCGCCGCTGCAGGACATGGACGACAAGCCCATCGGCCTCATCGCCTACCTGACGGACATCACCGAGCGCAAGCTGGCCGAAGAACGCTTGCACCACCTGGCGTATTACGACCCGCTGACCAGCCTGCCTAACCGCACCCTGCTGGCCAAGCTGGTCGACCAGGCGCTGAGCGTGGCGCAGCGCAGCAAGATGCTCGGCTGCGTGCTGTTCATCGACCTGAACCGTTTCAAGCTGATCAATGACACCCTGGGCCGGCGCATCGGCGACGAGCTGCTGCGCCAGGTTTCCTTGCGTTTCCGCCATGTATTGCGCGACCAGGACCTGGTGGCGCGCCTGGGTGGCGACGAGTTCGCCGTCGGCCTGTTCGACATCAGCCAGCACTTCGAAGCGAGCATGGTGTCGCAAAAACTCCTGGCTTCCCTGGTGGAACCATTCCTCATCGAAGGCCACGACCTGCGCGTGGGCGCCAGCATCGGCATCAGCGTCTACCCGCAAGACGGGCAGGATGCGGAAACCTTGCTGCGCCTGGCCGACATCGCCATGTACCGCGCCAAGCAGGACAGCGGCGGCGAGGCGGAAAGCGTGGCCTTCTACAGCCAGGACATGAATCTGGGCATGCAGGCGCGCATGCGCCTGGAAACGGGCTTGCGCCAGGCCCTGTCGGAACAGCAATTGCTGCTGCACTACCAGCCGAAATACGCGCTGGCCAGCGGGCGCATCATCGGCGCCGAAGCGCTGGTGCGCTGGCACCACCCGCAGCACGGCATGATCCCGCCCGCCGAATTCATTCCCCTGGCCGAATCGACTGGCCTGGTGGTGCAAGTGGGCGAATGGGTGCTGGAAGCGGCCTGCGCCCAGGCGCAAGCGTGGAAACTGGCCGGCCTGCCGCCGATCCGCCTGGCCGTCAACGTTTCCGCCCGCGAATTCACCTTGGCCCTGCCCGCCAGGGTTGCTGCCACTCTGGCCCGCTACGGCCTGGAGGCCGCCTGGCTGGAGCTGGAAATCACCGAAAGCACGCTGATGCACAACATCGAGCGCGTGATCGGCATCATGGACCGCATCACCGCGCTGGGCGTGGCCCTGTCGCTGGACGACTTCGGCACCGGCTATTCGAGCTTGTCCTACCTCAAGCGCTTCCCCATCGATACCCTGAAAATCGACCGCTCATTCACCACCGGCATCCCCACCGACGCCAGCGACTGCGCCATCGCCAGCACCATCATCAGCATCGCCCAGCAACTGCACCACAAAGTGATCGCCGAAGGCGTGGAAACGGCCGAGCAACTGGCCTTCCTGAAAAGCTCAGGCTGCGACGAAGTGCAAGGCTACCTATTCTCGCGCCCGCTGCCAGCGGCGGAGTTTGAACGGGCCTTGCGCGAAAACTGGGGCGTATAGCTTGTGCTGGCGGCAACCTTAAATGCGCCGCCGTCACCACTGCCCATTGGTAAGCCAGCCCGCTTTATGTATAATGCTGCCATCTGGAAGCGTGGCCGAGTGGTTGAAGGCACTAGTCTTGAAAACTAGCGACGGGTTACACTGTTCGTGAGTTCGAATCTCACCGCTTCCGCCAGGAAATAAAGAAACCGCCTTCGGGCGGTTTTTTGTTGCCTGGCGGAAGCGAGCAGGGCGCCTGCGCGCCCTGCGTGTGAGATTCGAAGGGCTGGGCCTACCGGCCCAGCCCGCCCCGAATCCTCCACCTGCTGCCGCTGCGCGGCAGCCTCGCGCGCCGCAGGCGCGCGTTCGTGGTTCTAATCAGGTTTGCGGCTGAGCTTGCTGTCACTGCGCCCAACGCATCAGCCCTTATAGGCAGACGTGACCCCTTGCGTTACTTGCGTTAATGACCGTTCCAACATACCTTGTCACCCGAACCCCAGCGAACCAAATCTTCTTTTTTCGGCATCGTGACCCCAATTGCCCTCCAGCCTTTAACTGTGTAGAGTTTTAGTTCAGTTTCAGCCCCCGCTTGCTTGGCCAGATCTATGATCGTCATGTTTAAAAGCACCTGCTGCGCCGTCATTCGCTGCCTGATTTGCCCGGATTGAGTTGAACTATCAAACTCGCTCTCGCTTAAAACAGGCGTTCCCATCGGGGCTTGTTCAAGACAATTTTTTGCAGCCTCTCGAAGATGACGAAATACGACATCAGGGGCCAAATGCACTTGGATTGAGCCATCGTAGCTTGCCGGGTCGTTACGTAGCTCAGCTACAGTATTGGTAACGCAACCTGAAATCAAAGTCCCAGAGACCAATACGCTAATTGAAGAAAGCACACGGGTAGATATTCCTTGGCTGAAGCGCATTTTCTGTAACCTTTTTTAAATTATCGAGTGTTCTATTCTTGCATAGAAAATCACGAGAAAGGTCACTTACTGCTGTCGATCACTGCTGTACGCTTCTGGCCGAAAGCGGAAGTCATCATTTCTCACTTAAAAATCAAAACCTTGGAGCACGCCCCAAGCCGGTGCATCCTCAAAGGGCCCCGTTTTTGAGGATGTCAAGTTTCCGTGCTTTCTTCTTCGGTTTCGTTGTCAGTGGTCGCAGAGGGAAAAGCAAGTTTTGAGTGATGCTCTAGAACATAGACATTGAGCAATAGATTATCTAGCACATCGAGAGCAAGAGACAATTGCAATGTTCCATGAGGCTTAATGCACCTCGTTATACACAAGTCTTGGCGTTGGCCCGGTCACGTAATTTACCCATCGTTTTCGCCGCGACGTAGACTTCCTTCATCCCAAGCCAGATGGTCTTGACACCCGGTTCGCCGTCGCTTTTTCTGCCGAGAAACCCGCCCAGTCGGGCCACCAGACGCAGCACGTCGTTGAGCTTGGGTTTATCTGGGGCGTCGCGGTCATTCAGCAGGTAGGCGCTATGAATCTCGTCAGGGTCAAAGAACAGCGCGGCATCGATGTCGGGACAGGTGCGCCCACTGCGCATCAGGTAAGCGATGCGCCAGGCGACGACCATGAACAAGGCCAGTGCACGTTCGAGCTTTTCGATAGAACCCAGTTGCAGCGCCTCGACACGGCAAGCGTTTTTCAGCACGTCGAACAGCATCTCGATTTCCCAACGCGCCCGATACCAGTCGATCAAAGCGACGGCGTCGACATCGCTGGCGACCGTGCGGTTCGTCAACAAGCGCCATTCCACCGGCGTGGCCTCTGGCGGCGCATCGATTTCGCGCGCGACCACGCAGGTCACCGAGACTGTCGTGCCTTTACCCGCCGGCAGTTCGATGCGCCGCGCCCACAGTTGCTGGCGCACGGTGCGCGCCTTCGTATCCTTGCGTGGCGGCATCAGGAAACTGATCTCGCCCAGCGGCGCGCCGTCGGTGGTGTGCGCCCACAGTTTGTCGCCATCGGGCAGGCAGCGATTGTGCTTGGCCCGCACCAGCCAGTCGGCCGGCGTGCCCAGTTCTTGGGCCCGGGCCATCAGCGGCATCAGATCGGCTTCGCGGTCGGCCACATACACCAGACGCGTGTCGGGCAGGTCCGGCGCCATCTCGGCAATGCGCTCGTAGCCTTCGATCCAGCGCAAGCTTTCTTTTGGCCCCTCGCGCTGGCCGGCCTCATCCTTCAAAGTACGCGCCCACATCCATGCGTTCAGGATCCCCAGCGGTTCGCGTTCGGGCGTCACGGCATAGGTCGGGTGCACGTACATGCCGCGCTGAGCCTCGTAGCTCAGCGGCCCCAGGCCCTTCGTTTCCTGGCCGTTGAAATCGAGTTCCGTCGTGTCTTCCAGGCACAGAATGACACGACGGGCCGCCATGCGTTGCTGCGTCTGCTCCCAGTGTGGCGCCATCAACGCCCGCCAGTCGACGCTGTCGTTGTCAAAGAAACGGTAGGTCGCCACCGTTTCGCTCCAGCCCAGACTGGCCTTCGGGATGCTCGCCATCGGATCGGCCGCAAATCGTTCCATCAGTATTCTCGCTCGCTTGTTCAAGCGCGCATCGCCCAAGTCCAGCTGTTCAAACTCCGTTGCTGCCCAGTGCGTCGATGCGGTCGCCAATTGATTTACGCAGGGTAGCCGGACGCGGTTGCCCGCGCCCAGCCCCCTAAGAACCGTGCGTGCTTCTTTCGACGCACACGGCTCAAGCCTCTGCAAAGGCACTTTTCAGCACCCGGTTGCACCACT
>NZ_JBNYXW010000021.1:0-107190 GCF_051380875.1 Janthinobacterium woesei | reverse complement strand
TGCCGGCCGGACCTACCGCCATCGCGAAAATCTCTCAAAACCACGAACTCCAGGCCGAAAACCGCACAAGGCCATGAGTCAGAAAAATTGCTGAAATGTCTTAACTTGGGTGGATTGGGTAGACAGGGGGGTAGTGCTGAAAAATGAGTCATTTTTCATAGTAGTGTTCTACGGACACCGTCTCCGCCAGTATTTTTAAAAACCGCAAACTCGCAAGAGTTTGCGGTTTTTTCATTTCTGCAGTCCGGAGCCGAATCGGCTCCTTGCGGGGCCGATGGGTGGAATTCGAAGCCTTGCGCGAGTACGCGCAAGGCTCTCAGAATCGCCCAATCACCGCGCTACGCGCAGCGGCCAACGCCGTTTCCTCACTTCAGGCACTGGCGGCAAGCGCGGTCTGGGCACTTCCAATCGCATATAGCCATCAATTTGATCCATCTCTACCCCGTTACCAATGGCTGGCAGATAATCTGTCGATGGTAATGCTATGGGTAATCCAGTAGTGCCAGAATATTTTCCAAAAAAGAGGCCGCGATGCTGGAAATCCAACCAAAAGATCGCCGTGGCTACTACATTCTTCCCCAGCGGCCGCAGGAAGCTTGCTTATTACGCTTACGGCACACCTACGCGCGTGGCTGGACAAGATGCGCATCCGAAGTGGCTTTCCCTGCTTTTTATGGTGGAGGCCCGATGGCAGGGGATGGATAAGCGAGCGATTGGTTTCGGTAATTTCAGTCTCGCTGATGGGGCTAAGTTTGATCCGCATGAGGGCCACCAGAGTGGACTCGATATCGATGTCAGGCCTCTGCGCAAAGATGGCGCAGAGGCGTCGGTTTCCTGGTCGGATACGCAATATGACCATGATGCCACCACGAAGTTAATTTCATTGTTCTTGGAGTATTCAATAGTGAAAGTGATTTTCTTTAACGACAAAGAAATTCCCCGTGTCATACAAAGAATTCACCATGACAACCATTTCCATGTGACCGTAAAGGGCTAGGAATGCCATGAACCGCTACCTGCTACCTGCTACCTTTGCTACTGGCGCTTGGCGCCGCCGCCCTGGTTCAGGCTGCAGAGCCATGGGATTGGATGCCGCGAGTCATGCAAGCAAAATACATCATTTACGGCGGTGATCTGGGTGGCCCCATGCGCCAGGCAAAGGCGATATGCGCATCGCGTTTTATGTGCGAGGTTCCGCCGCAAAAGAAATGTTTGATGCGATGGGACCGGACCGGAAAAGTGAGTGCGGTATCGAGAAGGGTGGGCGCGTGCGTGAAAAGGAGCGTATCGCGTGCAGCTATCGCCCATCCGATGGCTACCAGTGCGATTTTGGTTTTGATCTCAGCTCGGGAAAAAGCATAGGTGGTTCTGTTTGTTGATCCTGTGGCCGCACTAGCAACTTTGCTTGCTGGCCGTGTCCCGCATCGCCTATACCCCTACACCACGCACGGCCCAAGCATAAATAAAAATGATTCTCATTTATAATGAGGGTCAACTAGGTGGACGATGGGCAGGCGCCAGCGCACCGGGCAGCGGAGGAGGGCACGATGGGCAATGGGTACGGCAACGAGGACAGCATCGCGCACGAGCATCGTGTGCTGATGGGCGAGTACGGGCGCGCGCAGGCGCGTTGCAGTGCGATGCAGGCCGAGCAGGCGGCGCAGGCGATACGTATTGCGCAGCTGGAGTCGCAGCTGATGCGCACGCGGGCGCAGGTCGTCATCGGCGACACCAGGCTGGCGCTGGCGCGCGAAGCGCTGGCCGAATTGGCTGCTGCCGCGCCGGGCTTGCCCACGCGGGCACGGCTGGCGCGCAAAGTCGAATGGCTCGGCGAGCGGGTGCAGGACCTGATGCGCGAATTGCTGCGCCTGCAGTGGCTGGCGTCGCCCTCCATCGCGTCCTTGCCCGCGCTGCAAGCCGATCTGCTGGCACGCGTGCGCGAAAAAGCCGTGTTGTATGTGAGCAACTACCTGGCCCACGAACCGGGCCAGGGGGCGGGCGGCGCCAATGTAGCGCAGCAGGCGATCGAGCAGGCCGGTGGCCGCTTCCTGCACCATGCGGGTGGCGATGATGGCGTCGACGACGTTGCCGCCCTGGAAGCGAGCCTGGTGGCGGCCGACCTGGTGATTTGCCAGACGGGCTGCGTCAGCCATGACGCCTACTGGAGAGTGCATGACCATTGCAAGCGAACGGGCAAGCAGTGCGTGCTGGTGGACCAGCCGCACGCCATGCATTTCGTGCGCAAGGAAGCGCTGGCGACCTGAACTTCGCGCTTCTTAACCTGCGCTTAATCCGCATAAGACAGAATGGCCATCCATTCGACGTCCTTGAAAGCGCCCATGCTGTCCCTGCAAATCGGCCCGCTGGCCTTGCCCACAGGCCTGGTCCTGCTGCTCGTCTCCCTGTGTATCGCCTACGGCGTGGCGCATTGGCTGCGGCGCCATCGCCAGATGCCGGATGCCGGCCCCCTCGTTTCCGATATGCTGATCGCCGGCTTGCTGGTGGCGCGGCTGGCGTTTGTCTTGCGCTGGCACGAGCAATACCTCGCGGCGCCGTGGTCCATCATCAACATCCGCGACGGCGGCTTCATGGCGCCGGCCGGCATTGCTGCCGCACTGGCCATCGCCGCCTGGCGCTGCCGGCGTCCTGCCATGGCGGCCATGCGGCGTCCCCTGTCGATGAGCGTGGCCGGCGGCGCGCTGGCCTGGGGCGTGTTGAGCGCTGGCCTGGGACTGGCGTACGACAAGCCGACGGCCTTGCCGGCCGTGGCGCTGCAGACGGTCGGCGGCACTGCCATCAGCCTGGCGGTGCTGGCCGGTGGCAAGCCCATGGTGGTCAACCTGTGGGCTAGCTGGTGCCCGCCATGCCGGCGCGAGATGCCCGTGCTGGCGGCCGCGCAGAACGCGCATGCAGGTATCGTTTTCGTGTATGCGAACCAGCGCGAGGATGCCGCCGCCGTCAACGCTTTCCTTGAGCCGGCCGGCCTGGCGCTGCGCAACGTGGTGCTCGACAGCGAGGCGGCACTGGGCAAGGCAGCCGGTTCCTCCGCCTTGCCGACCACGCTGTTCTACGATGCGCAGGGGCGCTTGATCGACACCCACCTGGGCGAATTGTCCGACGCGTCGCTGGCCAGCAAGTTGCAAAAGATTGCCGGGCCATCGTCCTAGCCCGCATGCGATGTCAATTGAGCCGCCATCGGTCAGGATGCGCGGCTTTTTTTATGCCTGGCCGCAGCTGGAATTTTTTCTGATAGTATACCCCCCTATAGTATTTAAGCGGAGTGAGGCGATGGGACACACATCGAAGAACAAGACTAAGCTGCTGAACCGCGTGAAGCGCATCCGCGGCCAGGTGGAGGGCCTGGAGCGGGGCCTGGAAGAGGGCCGCGACTGCGGCGAAGTGCTGCAGCTGATCGCCGCCGTGCGCGGCGCCGTGAATGGCTTGATGGCGGAAGTGATCGAAGAGCACTTGCGCGAGCACGTGGCCAGTCCCGACATCGCCAGCGATGAACGGGCCAGGGGCGCCGATGATATCGCCGCCATCCTGCGTACCTACCTCAAATAAGCACAAGGAAGAACAGCATGAAACACGAACACATTGCGGAAGATTTATCCGCCTGGCAGCATGATCATGTTTTTGGCGGCGCCAATGTCAAGGCCGAAAGCCGCGCGCGCATGGTCATGTGGATTACCCTGGCCACCATGGTGCTGGAGATAGTCGCCGGCTGGTGGTACAACTCCATGGCCTTGCTGGCCGACGGCTGGCATATGAGTTCGCACGCGCTGGCCATCGGCCTGGCCGCCTTTGCCTATGCGGCTGCGCGCCGCTATGCGCGCGATCCCCGTTTCGCCTTCGGCACGTGGAAGATCGAAGTCCTGGCCGGCTACACCAGCGCCATTTTGCTGCTGGGCGTGGCCGTGCTGATGGTGGCGGCCTCCGTCGAGCGCCTGTTCTCGCCGCAGGCGATACATTATCCGCAGGCGATGGCAGTGGCGGCCTTCGGGCTGGCCGTCAACCTGGTGTGCGCGCTGATATTGGGCGGCCATCACGACCATGACCATGGCCATGGCCATCATGAGCATCACGACCACCACGATCACCATGATCACCATGGCCACGGCGAAGACCTGAACATGAAAGCGGCGTATATCCACGTGCTGGCCGACGCCGCCACGTCCGTGCTGGCCATCGTGGCCCTGGCCGGTGCGTGGGCTTATGGCTGGCGCTGGCTCGACCCGGTGATGGGCATCGTCGGCGCCGTGCTGGTGGCGCTGTGGGCGAAAAAGCTGATGACGGAGACGGGCAAGGTCTTGCTGGACCGCGAGATGGACCACCCGGTGGTGGCCGAAATCCGCGAGGCCGTGGAGGTGGAAAGCGGCGGCGACACGCCGCGCATCGTCGACCTGCACGTCTGGCGCGTGAGCAAGCAGCTGTATTCATGCGCCTTGTCCGTCGTCAGCCGCGATGCCGCATTGACCCCCGCCGAGCTGCGCGCGCGCATCGGCATTCACGAAGAAATCGTCCACAGCACCATCGAAATTCAATACCGTTCTTGACCTGGGTTCGCAGCGCGCCGTAAAAAAGCGCGCTGATACGGGGTGTAGGCAGTATACTGTCGGCTTTTACAGCCAGGCGCTGTTCACCAGACAGAGAGAAGTATGAGCACCTTACCAGCATGCCCGCAATGCAAATCCGAATTCACGTATGAAGATGGCAGCCAGTTGATCTGCCCTGAATGCGCGCATGAATGGTCGGCCACGGCTGGCGATGCGGTAGAAGAGGGTGCCAGGGTGTACCGCGATTCGGCCGGAAATATTCTGCAGGACGGCGATACGGTCAGCGTCATCAAGGATTTGAAGCTGAAGGGCGGCGGCGGTGTCGTCAAGATGGGCACCAAGGTCAAGAACATCCGTCTGGTCGACAGCGATCATGATATCGACTGCAAGATCGACGGCTTCGGCTCCATGAGCCTGAAGACCGAGTTTGTGAAAAAAGTCTAAGTTTTTTAATTTTCATATGCGGCGCGCCTTGCCTTGTGCCGGCGCGCCGTTTTTCATTCCGCTGTTACTTATCGCCCATGCAAATCGACTATCTCCGCCAGCGCCTGCGCGCCTTGGGCGCCAAGCCACTGCACGAACAGCGCGTGCTGCGCGACTGGATACAGGCGCAGCCGCACGACCAGGGCCGGCGCCGCGCCGAGGATTTTCTGCCGCTGCCAGTACGCGAGGCGCTGCCTGCGCTGGACTTGGAGCTGCAAGGCATGCTCAAGCTGCTCAGCACCCATCCCGGTGCGGACGGTTCGGCGCGCCTGCTGGTGGGACTGCACGATGGCCAGACGGTGGAAAGCGTGCTGCTGCCGCGCGACGGTCTGTGCGTTTCCAGCCAGGTTGGCTGCGCTGTCGGCTGCCAGTTCTGCATGACGGGCCGCGATGGCTTGATACGCCAGGTGACCAGCGGCGAAATCGTCGCGCAGGTGGTGCTGGCGCGTACCATGCGTGCCGTGAAAAAAGTCGTCTTCATGGGCATGGGCGAACCGGCGCATAACCTCGCCAATGTAATGGAAGCGATCGAGTTGCTGGGCACCGAGGGCAATATCGGCCACAAGAACCTGGTGTTTTCCACCGTGGGCGATCCGCGCGCGTTCGAGCGCCTGCCACAGGGGCGGGTCAAGCCGGCGCTGGCCTTGTCGCTGCACACGACCAAGCCGGCGCTGCGCGAGCAGCTGCTGCCGCGCGCGCCCAAGCTATCCCCGCGCGAACTGGTGGCATTTGGCGAATCGTATGCGCGCCTGACTGGCTACCCGGTGCAGTACCAGTGGACCTTGATGGAAGGCGTCAACGATGGCGACGACGAGATGGATGGTATCGTTGAACTCTTGAAGGGCAAATACGCGGTGCTCAACATGATCCCGTACAACACCATTGATGACTTGCCATTCAAGCGCCCCAGCTGGGAAAAAGCGCGTGCCATCGCCGCCACCCTGCACGGGCGGGGCGTGCTGACCAAGCTACGCGATTCGGCGGGACAGGATGTGGAAGGGGGATGCGGGCAGTTGCGGGCGCGCGCGGCGAAGGGCAAGGTCATTCCCATACGCGCCAGCACTCCTTAAAACCCACCCAGTAAATCGTTTTCATTCAATATCGCAAACGCGATCTCGGGATGCGCGGACAGGCAGCGGCGCACGGCGGCAGGAATGGCGGCGCGCGTCTTGCGGCACAGGCCAGGCTGCTCTAGCAGGCGGATCTGGAAGCCGCGCACGGTACGCACTTCGCTGCTGCCCGGCGCGACCTGCAGTTCCACCCCCAGGTTGCTCTTCAAGCGTTCCTGCAGCTTTTTCAGTTGCGCGTAACTATCGATGTGCTCGATATGCGCGAGCAGGCGCTTTTCTTCCGTCAGGTTCAGGCGCAGGATGGCGATGTCCGCCTGCGGATATTGCAGCAGCAGCTCGCGCTCGCAGTCGCACAGCTGCGGCGGGCACTCCTTGCGGACTTCAAAATCGACGACGCGCATGCGGGCATTCCAGTGGTGATCCAGGATGAATCAAGTATCGGCCGATGCCTGGCGCATGTCAATCTGCGCCGCACTATCAGCGCGGGCTGACGATCAGGCGCCAGCGGATCGGTCCCTGTTCGCCGCTGTGCTGGTGATGGTTTTGCGGCGGCATGACGTGGCCTTCCGTCGATACGATTTCGTGCGCGCAGCCGTCGCAGCGGTAGATGCCCGAGTACGGCACGGCTTCGCCGGGTGACGTCAGTTCGTCGAAGCGCGGATGCATGGAGCGGGCCACGTAGCTGGGGTTTTTGTAGTCGGCCATGGGTTCCTCTGAAAGTGGGCGATGAACCTATTCTGGCACAGAATCGTGCGCAGCCTTGACCGCGCGCGCCTTGGCGTGCGCATGGACGGCAAGCTCTATGCCATCAAGCAGGCCTTGCTGATGGCGGCCGTGCGCGATGTGGATGCGGCGCTGTATGCAGAAGGCTGATGTATGCCTTTTCGAAATTATAGACTGCCTGATTTGATATTGGTCTTGGTCGTGCCCCGACGTTCGCGATACAGTGGATTGCTCTGCTATCACTGCAAAGGAAAGACCATGCTGGAATTGATCGGGGTGCTGGGAGTCTGCGTCAGTATTATCGTAAAAGTGATTTTCGTCCAGATCGGCGCAGCGGGCAAAGGGAAGGAAGACTAATATGCGAGGGCCGCCACGCAGGGCGCCGGGACGGATAAAGCTTGCAAGCGGCAGGCTGGCGCGGCCCCGCTCCACTCCGCAAGCTGGACGCCTGCGCACTTGAGCGCCGCTTCGCGCGCCGTCCAGGCCTGCGCCAATTGCAGCGGACGTTGCGCGGCAGGGCAGGCGGCCAGTTCCTGTGCCACCTGCGGCCCCAGATAATCGCGCGCCACGTTCTGCCAGTCGGCAATGTCCTGCACGCGCATCACGTCGATGCCGATTGGGCCATGCAGGTGGATGGCGGCCAGCGACAGACCCGCTTCATGGCTGAACGACAGCCACGCCGCGCGGCCGGCCAGCAGCAGGCGCGGAGCTTGCCCTGGCGTTGACGCCATCGCGATGGAATCGATATCCATGTTCAACCACTGCGCTGCCGCAATGCGCACTGCCTGGCGCAGAAGTGCTCTGGCTTCGGCACGCGAGGCAGGGGCGTCGATGCCGATCACCAGCAAGCCGTCCTGTGACCAGTACCGGGTCACCTCCATCATGTATGCAGAGGCGCCGCCGGGCAGCCTGCCCAGTTGCTGCCGGCGGGGATATGCTCGCCCTTCATCACCAGCGTCAAGGGGCCCAGGCGCGCATTGTCGCCCACTTTTGCGCCATACAGCACGGAACTGCGCGGGCCCATGTAGACGCGCTGGCCAATTTCCACGTGGTCGATCTTCATCACGCGGTCTTCGAACAGATGCGTCTGCGGGCAGGTGAGGGCATTGAGCTCACTGTAGTCGCCGATGTGCACGCAGTCAAATTCCGTGATGTCGGTGGTGTCCATGTAGACGCCGCGGCCGATCTTGCAGCCAAACAGGCGAAAAGCCAGCGGCAGCCACGGCGTACCGCGCAGGTAGCGCATGAAATTGGGCACGGCGATGCCTTCGTATAAATTCGTCACGCCTTCCGAAACCCACACGAATGGCGTCCACATGGGCGCTGCATGCTTGCGGTAGCGTCCCAGCAGCAGCCACTTGAACAGCACGACCACCAAAAAATTGCCGATGCCGTAGGCCAGGCCGGCGATCGCCAGGTCGCCGACCACCTCGCCCCAGCGGCCGGCGCCCGCGATCGGCATGACGTCCAGCACCAGCGTATAGCCGACGGCGATCACTACCGCGTGCGGCGCGACGATGCGGAAGGCTTCGATCAGGCTGCGGCCCAGGCGGCGCAGCATGGACGGCTTGAAGGTCAGGTGTTCGGGATAGCCGCTGACCTGTTCGCGCGCGGGCAGGTGCATGGGTGGCGAACCGAGCCAGGTGTCGCCGCTGTGCATTTGTTCATTGCGCGGCGCATGCGTGTGCACGCCGATCAGCACGTGCTCGGGCAGGGTGGTGCCGTCCGGGATATAGCTGCCATTGCCGACGAAACTGCGGTGCGAGATGACGGTGGGGCGCATGGTCATCCAGCCGCCGTCGATCTGTTCGTCGCCCAGCATCACGGCGTCGGCGATGAAAGTGTCGTCGCCCAGGGTCAGCATGTCGGGTACCACCCCCAGCGCCGTGGAAATTTCGGCGCCCTTGCCCACCTTGGCGCCCAGCAGGCGATACCAGTAAGGCGCGAACACGGTGGCATAAATACCGTGCAGGACGTTCAGGCTCGACTCCTGGATATGGCTGACCAGCCACTTGGCGCAATAGATATTGCTGTGCACGGGCGAGGTGCCCGGTTTCAAGCGGGGCAGCGCGCCCCAGCGGATGGCCGCCGACAGCAGTGCCGTGAGCACGATCAGCACGGCGCTGGCGGGGAAGGCCAGCAGGAAGTAGCGCGCCAGCTGGGTCGTCACGTCGCGCCCCTGCAGCCACGGCATCATTTCGCGCTCGTCGAACCAGTCGATCAGCACGAAGCTGGGGAAGACGGGCATGAAGAACAGCACGGCGATCAGGACCATGCCGAAGCAGAAAAACACGCTTTCGCCCATCAGGCGCAAACGCGACACGGCAGGGCGCGGCGGCTGGCTGGCTACGTCAAAAGCGCCTATGTCGCGCGCCGGGGAGCCTGTCCAGATCCGGCCCGCCGGCACCGACACGCCATCGGCCAGCGCCGATTGTCCCTCCAGGTGGCCAAAGGCGCCCACGCTGGTATTGCCTTCCAAAATCGCATAGGAACTGATACAGGCGTCATCGCCGATGCTGATGCGGCCCAGCAGCAAGCGGCCCCGTTCCACCCTGGCGTTTTCAAAGTTGACGGCATTGCCCACACTGACGTTGTCGCCGATGTCGAGCAAGTCGGGCGCGCGCAGTGTCATCGAGCCGATGACGACTTCCTTGCCGACCTTCGCGCCCAGCGCGCGCAGCCACCAGCTATTGAGTGACGAGCCGCTGAGCAGATACGCGGGTGCCGATTCGACCAGCCGGTCGGCCAGCCACCAGCGGTAATACGTCAGGCCCCACAGCGGATAACTGCCTGGCTTCAGGCGCCCGGCGATCAGCCATTTGCCGCCGATGGCGATGGCAAATTCGGCCAGGGTCGCCAGCAGGAATACGCCGATCGAGGCGGCGATGGCGCGCGGCACCGTGTCGCCCGTCTCGCCGGTGAAGAAGTGATAGGTGAAGAAGGGCGCCATCCACTGCGCCATGCGCAGGGTGACCAGGCCCGGCACGGCCGCTGCCTGCGCTGCGCCGCACAGCCAGCGCCTGGCTGTGGACGGCGGCGTCCATTGCGCCTCGGGCGTGGCCAGCGCGGGCGTCTCGTTCAACACGGCGGCGATCTTGCCGATTTGCCGGTTCTGGTAGATGTCGCGCACCGTCATGTGGGCAAAATTCGGATCGGCGCGCAGGCTGGACGCCAGGCGCGCCGCCAAAAAGGAATGGCCACCGAGGTCGCTGAAGAAATCGAGCCGGCGCAAGATGGCCTGGCCCGGGAACAGCTGCGCCAGCGCCGCGAACAGGGCCGCCTCTGCTGGCGTTTCCGGCACATCCGATTCACCCGCTTCGCCGGCCGGCGGCGCGCACAAAGGCATGGCTTTCAATGCCTTCCTGTCGATCTTGCCTGAGGTCAGGCGCGGCATCAGCGCCAGCAGCTCGAAGCGGCCCGGCACCATGTACGGCGGCAGGTGCAGGTTCAAGGCTGTGCGCAGGGTCTTGGCTGTCAGCGCGTCGTGCGGGGCGTCGTCGCTGCCGACGATATACGCCACCAACTGGTCGATGCCGTCATCCTTGCGCAGCAGGACTGCCACCGTGCCCACGCCCGCCTGCTGCGCCAGCACGGCTTCGATTTCGCCCAGCTCCACGCGGAAGCCGCGAATTTTCACCTGATCGTCGGCGCGGCCCAGGCACAGCACCTGGCCGTCAGGATCGATACGCGCCAGGTCGCCCGTGCGGTACAGGCGCGCATAATCTGCACCCGCATCCTGCCCCGTGGACCACGGATTGGGCAGGAATTTTTCGACCGTCAGGTCGGGCCTGCCCAGGTAACCCTCGGCCAGACCGGGGCCGATGATGCACAGCTCTCCCGTTTCGCCGCGCGCCAGCAAGGTCAAGGGGCGGTTTTCTCCCGGCTCGGCCACTTGCAGTACCAGCAAGCCGTAGTTGGGCAGTGGCGTGCCGATGGTCACCGGCTCACCTGGCCGCAGGCGCGCCAGGCTGCACGAGACGGTGGCCTCGGTGGGGCCATAGGTATTGAACATGGCGCGGCCCGGGCGCGACCAGCGCTCGACCAGGGATTCCGGGCACATTTCGCCGCCCAGGTTGATCAACCGCAAGCTGGGTACTTCTTCGGCGAACAGGGCCAGCAAGGTCGGCACGGCGTGCAGCACGGTGACGTGATTGGCCGCCAGCGCGCGCGGTAGCGCTTCCGGATCACCCGAGATGTCCTTGGGGCCCAGCCACAGGGTGGCGCCCACCAGGTAGGCGATCCAGATTTCCTCGAACGACATGTCGAAAGCCACCGAAAAACCCTGGTAGACGGTATCGGCCTGCGTCACTTCCAGCACGGCGTTTTCGCTGCGCAGGAAGTGGCAGATGCTGCGCTGGGAAATCAAGATGCCCTTTGGCTTGCCCGTGGAACCGGAAGTGTAGATCACGTATGCCGGGTGTTCGGGCAGGACGGTTGCGCGCGCGGGCAGGTGTTCGCCCTGTGCGGCGGGCGCCAGCAGGCTTTCGGCCGTCCACATGGGGCGGCTAATGCCAGCTTCCTGCAGGCGCGGCGCGAACTGCGCACAGCTGACGACACCAAAGCCGTTGGCGTTATCGATGCAAACTTGCAGGCGCTCGACGGGCGTGTCTTCATCGACAGGCAGCCAGGCGGCACCCGCCTTGGCAATGGCGGCCTGCATCAGCAGCAGATGGGCGCCGCGTGGCAGCCACAGGCCGACGATGTCGCCGGGCTTCACGCCGGCCGCCACCAGGCGCGATGCCGCCAGTCCCGCCTGGGCATCGAGTTCGGCATACGTGATGCGGCGTGCGCCGTCGATCAGGGCAATTTGCTGCGGGCAGCGGCGGACGGTCGCTTCCAGCAGGTCGGCTAGCACTTCCTCGCGCAGCAAATCCGGTCGCGGCGGGCCGTACAGGATGTCAGCATGGGTGGACGGGGTGCCTGGGCTGGCTGCGGTGAAATCGTTCATGGATGAGGCTTATTTGTCATGCTGTGTGTGGAAACAAATGGGCTGCGCGTGGTGCGCAGCACAGTTGATACATTACAGTACGCTAGACATTTCTGCGTTGCAGAACGGGGACTTTTGCCAGGCTTTCAGCAATTATTTCGCTACAGGCTCACCGCCATGCTGACGGAATGTAAAACGGGGAAACATGGCGCCAATCTGCGCCAGCGTGCGCGCCGCCGGATAGCCGTGCAGGGAGCGACCGGCCAACGCAGTATCAACGCAGCCGTCGGCCCGGAACTGCTGCAGCACGTAGTTGTTAACGCCCTTGGCGGCCAGGGTTCTGGCCAGGGCCAGCAGCTGTTCATCGGGCAGCAGGTCCGGGTGCACGGTGGTGCGGCACTCATGAGCGACGCCGCTGGCCACGATGGCGTCCAGGCAGGCGCGCGCCGGGTCGCCGCTGCCGGCCACGCGGGTCACATGACGATAGTCGCTGAACGGCGCCTTGATGTCGAAGCCTACCCAGTCGAGCAGGGGCAGCACCTGCACCAGGCGCTGCGGATAGATGCAGGCCGTATGCAGGCCGATGGCAAAACCCAGCGCCTTGACATCGACGATGGCACGTTCGAGCACCGGATCCATGCAGGCTTCGCCGCCGCTGAAGACGACGGCGTCGAGCAGGCCCACGCGGCGGCGCAGCCAGGCCAGCACGTCGCGCCAGGGCATCACGCCGTCTTGCGTGCGCGGCTGCAAATGGGGGTTGTGGCAGTAGCCGCAACGCCAGGGGCAGCCCTGCACGAAGATCACGGCCGCCAGCTTGCCTGGGTAGTCGCTGGCGGAAAAGGGCGTCAGGCCGCCCACTTTCAATTCAGCTGCCATGGCAGACGGGCTGGTCAAGCCGGGCGCTCGCTTGCGTAAAGTACTGGCGCTCGTGGAATTCGCCCTGTTTGCCGATGTTGAACGAGGCGACGGGGCGGTGGTAGCCCATCACGCGGGTCCAGATTTCGCAGCGCTGGCGTTCGTTGTCGGCCAGGGTGATGGCGGCGGTGGTGGCGGTAATGGTCATGCGGTTGTCTCCTGTGGGTGTGTCGGATGGTTCGATTGGGCCTGCTTGCGGGCGATCAGTTCCGCGTCGCAGGTGGGGCAAAACTCGTGTTTTCCTGCCAGGTAACCGTGGCGCGGGCAGATGGAAAAGGTGGGCGTGACGGTAATGTAGGGTAGCGAGAAGCGGCTCAGGGCGCGTTTCACCAGTTCGCGGCAGGCGTTGGCGTCTGACAGCGCTTCCGTCATGTACAGGTGCAGTACCGTGCCGCCCGTGTACTTGCGCTGCAGCGCGTCCTGCAATTGCAGTGCTTCAAACGGGTCGTCCGTGTGGCCCACGGGCAGTTGCGAGGAATTCGTGTAATACGGATTGTCGCTGGTGCCAGCTTGCAGGATGGCGGGATAGCGTTTGCGGTCTTCGCGGGCGAAGCGGTAGGTCGTGCCTTCGGCCGGTGTCGCTTCCAGGTTGTACATATGCCCCGTCTCTTCCTGGAACTCCAGCATGCGCACACGCACATGGTCGAGCAGGCGGATCGCCAGCGCATGGCCTTCGGGCGCAGTGATGTCCCAGGCGTCGCCGCTGAAATTGCGGATCATTTCATTGATGCCGTTGACGCCCAGCGTGGAAAAATGGTTGCGCAGGGTGCCCAGGTAGCGTTTCGTGTACGGGAACAGGCCTTGCTGCATCAAGTCCTCGATGGTGGCGCGCTTGATTTCCAGGCTGGTCTTGCCCAGCTCCAGCAGGCGGTCCAGGTCCGCCAGCAGGCCTGCTTCGTCGCCGCGCCACAAATGTCCCAGGCGCGCGCAATTGATCGTCACCACGCCCAGGGAACCCGTCTGCTCTGCCGAGCCGAACAGGCCATTGCCGCGTTTCAGCAGTTCGCGCAAGTCCAGTTGCAAACGGCAGCACATGGAGCGGATCATGTTCGGCTTGAGTTCCGAGTTGATGAAATTCTGGAAGTAGGGCAGGCCGTAGCGAGCCGTCATCTCGAACAGGCGTTCCGCATTTTCGCTATGCCAGTCGAAATCCTCGGTGATGTTATAGGTGGGGATGGGGAAAGTGAATACGCGCCCCTTGGCGTCGCCCGCCATCATGATCTCGATGTAGGCGCGGTTGATCATGTCCATCTCAAGTTGCAGTTCGCCATAGCGGAAGTCCATCTCCTGGCCGGCGATCACGGGGATCTGCTCGCGCAGATCGTCCGGACAGACCCAGTCGAAGGTCAGGTTGGTAAATGGCGTCTGCGTGCCCCAGCGCGACGGTACGTTGAGGTTGAAGATCAGTTCCTGCATATATTGGCGCACGTCTTCATAGCGCAGCTTGTCCTTGCGGATGTAGGGCGCCATATAGGTGTCGAAGGAGCTGAAGGCTTGCGCGCCGGCCCATTCATTTTGCAGTGTACCGAGGAAGTTGACGATCTGGCCGATGGCGCTCGACATGTGTTTCGGCGGGCCGGACTCGATCTTGCCGGGCACACCGTTCAAGCCTTCGTGCAGCAAGGTGCGCAGCGACCAGCCGGCGCAATAGCCGGCCAGCATGTCGAGGTCGTGGATGTGCAGGGCCGCTTCGCGGTGCGCCGCGCCCACCTCGGGTGGATACACCTGGTCCAGCCAGTAGTTGGCGATGACTTTGCCCGACACATTGAGTATCAGGCCACCCAGCGAGTAGCCCTGGTTGGCGTTGGCGTTGACGCGCCAGTCGCGCCGCTCCAGGTATTCATTGATGGACGCGGCGACATCGACCTGGCCGCGTGTGGGGTGAACTGTCTGTGTAGTCATGAAACCTCCAATAAACACAACATGCGGTGTTTTTATGGAGATTAATCACTAAATGTAGTGGCGTCAAAGGTGTCGTGCAGTTGTATGGCGAATCCTTGATGCAGGTGAAAAAAAACCCGGCTTACTTTTTCGCGCCTCCCTGGCGCAGGATGAAGTAGCTCAGGCCGAAATGCGCGGCGCCGCAGGCGGCGATGCTGATGAGGGAAGCGGGCAGCACGTGCAGCCAGATTTCCAGCGGCGAGTAGGTGCTCCAGCTGGCCACGCGCATATCGAACGTGACGTAGTTCGCCAGCAGCCAGTAGAGGGCCAACAGGCCCGTGCAGATGGCGGCCTGGCGCAGCAGCGGCATCTGGCGGCGCGTGAAAACGGCCAGCAAGAACAGCAGCACGCCGGGCCAGGCACCCAGCACCTCGGGCGACAGGATGGACAGCGTGTCGGCGTCATAGCCTTCGGCAGGCGCGGCCCACTGCACTTGCAGCACGGTGAGGAAAAGGGTCAGCAGGAAGATCAGCAGCGGTTTGCGGGGCATGGCGGCGAGTGCAATAGGGCGGAGATGGAGCATTTTACAGCGCGGTCAAGCAAATGGAATGTACGCCGCCCACGCACGCATTCCTTCACCTGCGTCAAGGACTGCGTGGCCTGCGCGGGGCTATAGTCTGCACCCTGAGCCGACACGGGAAATGAACATCATGATGCTTGAATCAACCACCGCCAGCCGCGTGACGGGACCGCTGGAACTGGTCTGTCCCGCCGGCAGCCTGCCAGCCCTGAAAGCGGCCGTCGACAATGGCGCCGACACCGTCTACCTGGGCTTTCGCGACGCCACCAACGCGCGCAATTTTGCCGGTCTCAATTTTGACGAAAAGGCCATCGCCGAAGGCGTTCGCTACGCCCACCAGTATGGGCGCAAGGTGCTGCTGGCCTTGAATACCTATCCGCAGCCGCACAACTGGGCCGTGTGGCGCAGCGCCATCGATCGCGCCGCGCAGGCGGGCATCGACGCCATGATCGTCGCCGACCCGGGCCTGATGGCGTATGCAGCCCAGCACCACCCACAGCTGCGCCTGCATCTGTCCGTGCAGGGTTCGGCCACCAATTACGAGGCCATCAATTTTTATCATGAGCACTTCGGCATCGCCCGCGCCGTGCTGCCGCGCGTGCTGTCCATGGCGCAGGTGGAGCAATTGATAGCCAAGACGGAGGTGGAGATCGAGGTATTCGGCTTCGGCAGCCTGTGCGTGATGGTCGAGGGGCGCTGCGCGCTGTCCTCGTATGCGACGGGCGAGGCGCCGAACACGCACGGCGTGTGCTCGCCGGCCAAGGCCGTGCGCTGGCTGGAAACGCCGCAAGGCCTGGAATCGCGCCTGAACGGCGTGCTGATCGACCGCTACGCGCCCGGCGAAAACGCCAGTTATCCCACCCTGTGCAAGGGGCGTTTTGAAGTCAACGACGAAGAGTATTACGCGATCGAGGAACCGGCCAGCTTGAACACGCTGGCGCTGCTGCCGCAATTGATCGCCATGGGCGTGCGCGCCGTGAAAATCGAAGGCCGCCAGCGCAGCCCCGCCTATGTTGCGCAGGTAACGCGTGTGTGGCGCGAAGCGATCGACGCCTGCCGCGCAGGCAATGCGCGCTACGCCGTCAAGCCGGGCTGGATGGCGGCCTTGGACAAGCTGGCCGAGGGCCAGCAGCACACTTTGGGTGCTTACCACCGCTCCTGGAAATAGAAAAACCTACTGCGCTTCTCGGCCACGCCGCGAGGCGCTCGCTACGGTTTTATCACTTAAAAAGTAATGGAACAGATATGCTGAAACTTTCACTGGGCCCCCTGTTGTACTACTGGCCGCGCACCACCGTTTTCGAGTTTTACCAGCACATCGCCACGACAGCCGTCGATATCGTGTATCTGGGCGAAACCGTGTGCTCGCGCCGGCATGAACTGCGCCTGGCCGACTGGCTCGATATCGCCGACATGCTCGCTGCCAGCGGCAAGGAAGTGGTGCTGTCGACACAGGCGCTGATCGAGGCGGGCGCCGAACTGGCGACCTTGCGCCGCATCACGGGCAATGGACGCTATATCGTCGAGGCGAACGACATGGGTGCCGTGCACTGCATGGACAAGGGCGCGCCCTTCGTCGCCGGCCCGCACCTGAACCTGTTCAATGGCCCCAGCCTGCAATTGCTGGCGCGCCTGGGCGCGCGGCGCTGGGTGATGCCGCTGGAAATGGGGCAGGAAGCGCTGGCCGAAATGCAGCGCCAGAAGCCGGAAGGACTGGAAACGGAAGTCTTCGCCTATGGCCGCATGCCGCTGGCGTTTTCCGCGCGCTGCTTCACGGCGCGCAACCGCAACTTGCCGAAGGACGATTGCCGCTACAGCTGCCTGGAAGAGCCGGACGGCTTGCTGCTGCGCACGCGCGACGCAGTGCCGTTCCTGGTGCTCAACGGCACGCAGACGCAGTCGGCGCTGGTCTATAACCTGGTGCGCGAACTCGATGCCATGCGCGACATGGGCGTCGCCGTGGCGCGCATCAGTCCCCAAGCCATGCATACGGAAAAAGTCATCGGTATTTTTGACCGCGCCAGGCGCGGCCAGGTCAGCGGCATCGGCGCCCAGGCGCAGCTGGCCGCCTGCCAGCCGGCCGGCGCCTGCGACGGCTATTGGCATGGCCAGCCCGGCATGGAACAAGGAACCGCCCATTGAACGCAGCGAAAGGAATCATCATGCAAGATCAACTGGAAAGATTGCCCGTGCAGGCCCCGCCTGCCACTGGCAGGCCCACAGCGGCGTACAGGCTGCCCGAGCCGCTGGCCGAATTGCTGTCCAGGCTGCCACCGTACCCCGCGTCCTGGCTTTTCGTGCAGGGCTTGAACCGTTTGCTGGCGCCGCAATTGCCCGACGATGTGCGGCGCCGCCTGGAAGGACGCAGCCTGCGCTTGCGCCTGCTCGACGCGGGCATCGCCTTCGATTTCGAATGGCAGGGCACGGTCTTCGCGGCCGAGCGTTATGTCGGCGCGCCCGACCTGTGCATCGCCGCCAGCGTGCATGACCTGATGCTGCTGGCGCGGCGCCAGGAAGATCCCGATACCCTGTTTTTTAGCCGCCGTTTGAGCCTGGAAGGCGATACGGAACTGGGCTTGCTGTTCAAGAATACGCTCGACGCCATCGAGTTGCCGCCGTTTGACTTGCAGGCGCTGGGACCACGCCGCGTGCTGGCGCATCTGCGCGACCGGGGTGCGCGGGGCGGGTGAAGGGGCGGTAGCAGACGGAAAGATGCTCAGTGGCGGCAGTGGCCGCAGGCGCCGCTGCAGGTCGGTAATGGTTCATCCGCCGTTGTTTCACCCATGAAGCCGGCATCGTTGACGGCCGCCAGCAGGCGCGCCTGCGTGGCAAGGCGTTCGTCAAATTGCACCGTGGCGCCGTGACTGGCCAGCGAGACGCATACCGTGGCCACGCCGTTGACCGCTTCGAGCGCGCCCGTCAGCCGGTCGGCGCAGCCTTCGTGATCCATGCCGATGATATTCAAGCGTGCAGTTTGCATGTGTTCCTCTTGTTTTTCAAATAAAAAAACAGCGTAGGCGAGGGACGCGCATGCCGTCCAGAGCAGCACGCACGATTTTTTTTGTATTTGCAGTTTTATTGATCTGGGTTAATTCTACGGCGCCCGGACTCACCCTTGACTGCTGTTGTTTTATACACAGTTTCCATATTCCAATCGATAAGCGCACCTTGCCGGGCGACCTGGCTCGGCTGCCTGCCAGGCAGCTGCGTGGGCTCGGTGCGGCCACCGTGCCAGCGCATGGCTTGCGCATCGATACGTCGAACAGCACCGAAGGCCTGTTCCAGCAACTGGCCGCAGGCTGCATCGGACGTCGTCTAAAATATTACTAATGGTATTTTTGATGCATGTCAAATAAGTAATTCAATCGTGCGCAGCTTGTTTGATTAATATCAAGACGAGTTCAACAGAACACCTGTTGACACTTATAAAATTATCGCCGAACATGATTCCGCGTTACAACATTTCCCCAGCGAAACCTCTATGGCAGGTATTGCGCGGGACGCCATACGCCCGTTCAACAGCAAGCGCCTGCCAGCCAAAGAACGCCCTGATTTTCAGTAACTATCGGTATTTTTTCGAAGGTTTGCTCATGCTCGATTCGATCGCGTCGGTATTGCACCAGGTGCCAGAACTGGCCTTGTTCCTGGCGCTGACGCTGGGTTACGCAGTGGGGCAGATACGCTTCGGTCCAATCCAGCTGGGCGGCGTGTGCGGCACCCTGATCGCCGCGCTGCTGATCGGGCAAGTGGGCATTGTCCTGGACGCCAGCGTGAAGAACGTTTTCTTCATGCTGTTCATCTTTGCGCTCGGCTATGCGGGCGGTCCGCAGTTCTTCGCCAACCTCAATGCCAAAGGCTTGCGCTTAGGGCTACTGTGTTTGATCGAAGTAGTGGTGGTGCTGGTACTGGTACTGCTGGCGACGCGCTTGCTGGGCCTGGACCAGGGCACGGCGGCCGGCATGATGGCCGGTGCGGCGACTGAATCGGCTGTCGTTGGCACGGCCACGGACGCCATTTCCAAGCTGGCCTTGCCGGCGGCGCGCATCGCCGAGCTGCAAGGCAACGTGGTCACGGCCTACTCGATCACGTATATCTTTGGCCTGATTACCATTGTCATCATCACCAGCCAGATTTTTCCACTCTTGCTGCGCGTCAACCTGCGCGAGGAAGCGGACAAGTTATGGTCGAAGATGGGCGGCGCGCCAACTGGCGCCGACGCCTTGCAGGCGACGCCGGAAATGGTCGGGCGCGCCTACCGCATCAGCACGGGCGCGGGACGCCGTCTCGATTCCCTGCAGCATATTTTCGCCGGCCGCGCCAGCATCACGCGCGTGCGCCGGCATGGCAAGGTGCTGGCCCTGGAGCCCGAACTGCGCCTGCGCGCCAACGATGAAGTGCTGGTGATCGGCCACCGCCCAGCGCTGGTGGCGGCCGAGGCCATCCTGGGCGAGGAATTTGCCGATACGATGGGCTTGAACATGGCCGTCTCCGCCGTCGAAGTGGTGCTGCAGCAGAAAGCCGTCGTGGGCCAGCCCTTGCGCCAGATGGCCTTGCCCGCCGGCGTGCACGTCGCTGCCGTCATCCGTGGCGAACACAGCATGCCACCCTTGCCCGACCTGGCCTTGCAGCGCGACGACGTGCTGCGCCTGTATGGCACGACGGAAGGGCGCGAGCTGAACACGGCGCTGGCCGCCATCGGCAAACGCGTGCCCACGGGCGAGCGCAGCAATATCGTCTACGCCAGCATCGGCATCGTACTGGGCGTGTATATCGGCGGCTTTTCCGCCAAGCTGGGCGGCATTCCTTTTTCGCTGGGCACCGGTGGTGGCGCCTTGCTGACGGGCCTGGTGTTCGGCTGGTACCAGGCGAGAAAACCGGGCATGCCGGGCATCCACCCCAGCGCGCTCGACATGATGAAGGACATTGGCCTGGCCACCTTCATCGCCTGCGTGGGCCTGGCGTCCGGCCCGCAGGCGATCGGCCTGATCCGCCAATACGGCTTGTCGCTGCCGCTGATGGGCGTGCTGATCGCCGCCATCCCCGCCTCGATTTCATTGCTGATAGGACATCTTTTCCTGAAGCTGGAAGCGCCCGTATTGTTGGGCGCCATTGCCGGCCAGCAATGCAGTACGCCAGCCCTGTCGGCCGTGCAGAACGCGGCTGGCAATTCGACGCCCTTGCTGGGCTACACGATTACCTATGCCATCTCGAACGTGGTGCTGCCCTTGCTGGGGCCCCTCATCGTGGCCCTGGCCGGCTCCGTGCACGCATGAGACGCGCGCAAGCTGGGCAAGTAGCAAAGAATTCCTTCAAAACGAAAGGCGGTCAGCATGGAATGGTTGCATGAGTTATTCAAGAAGTCGCCTGAAATTGCCTTGTTCCTCTCCCTGGCAGCGGGCTACTACATCGGCAAGATCAAGTTCGGCTCGTTTCAGCTGGGCGGGGTGGCCGGTTCACTCCTGGTGGCGGTACTCGTCAGCCAGGTGGGCGTCGCCATCGATCCTGGCGTCAAAGCGGTGCTGTTCGCACTGTTCATTTACGCGGTCGGCTATGAAAGCGGGCCGCAGTTCTTCAATTCCCTGGGGCGCCAGTCGGTGCGCGAAATCATCCTGGCCGTGGTGCTGGCCGTGACGGCGCTGTTGACGGTGGTCATCATGGCCAAGCTCTTCGACCTGGACAAGGGCCTGGCGGCCGGCGTGGCGGCGGGTGGCTTGACGCAGTCGGCCATTATAGGCACGGCGGGCGACGCGATCACCAAGCTGGGCCTGGCGGCAGATGAAGTGGCGCGATTGCAGGGCAACGTGGCCGTCGGCTATGCCGTGACGTATGTCTTCGGCTCGTTTGGCGCCATCATCGTCTGCGTCAACATCTTGCCCAAACTCATGGGCCGCAGCATCCGCGAAGATGCGATCAAGGCGGAAACGGCGCTGCAGGCGGGCGTGCAGGTGCTGGGACCTGGCCAGACGCCAGCGGCGCCTGACCTGATCGGCCGCATCTATGCAGTGGGCCCGGGTGCTGGCCGTTCGGTGGCGGATATCGAAAGCGCCAATCCGAACACGGCCATCACCATCGAGCGCGTCAAGCGCAATGGCCAGGTCCTCGACGTCAGCCCTGAACTGGTGCTGGCGGCCGACGATATCGTGCTGCTGGTGGGCCGCCGCGAAGCGATGCTCAGTGTGTCTTCCCAGCTGGGCAAGGAATTGCATGCCGTCGAAGGCATGGAACTGGTCATGCAGCGCCGCGACATGGTGCTGACCAACAAGGTCTACCACAACAAGACGGTGGGCGAGATCCGCAACGCCACGGCGCCAGGCGTGCGCCACGGCATCTTTGTCGTGCAACTGAGCCGCATGGGCAAAATCTTGCCCATGCAATCGGAAACCGTGGTGCAGACGGGCGACGTGGTGACCATTTATGGCGCCGAGCAGGACGTCAAGCGCGTGGCGGCCGAAGTGGGCTACATGATCGTGCCAAGCGCCAAGACGGACTTCGTCTACATGGGCGCTGGCCTGGTGGTCGGGCTGCTGGTGGGCTTGCTGGTGGCGCGCATCGGCTCGATTCCGCTGACCCTGGGCAGCGGCGGCGGCGTGCTGCTGTCGGGCCTGGTATTCGGCTGGTTCCGCGCCAAGCGCCAGACGTTTGGCTACATGCCCAGCGGCGCCGTACAGATCTTGAAAGACCTGGGTCTGGCCGGCTTTGTTGCCGTCGTTGGCCTCACGTCCGGTCTGCAAGCGGTGGAAACCGTGCGCCAGCATGGCCTGACCCTGTTCGGCGTGGGCGTCGTCGTGACCATCCTGCCGATGATCTTGACCATGCTGATCGGTCGCTACGTCTTGCGCTATGACAACGTTGCCGTGTTTGCGGGCGCCTTGTCCGGCTCGCGCAGCGCCAACCCCGCCTTCGGCGAAGTGCTCAATGCGGCGCAAAACTCCATCCCTACCGTGCCATTTGCCATCACGTACGCATTGGCCAATGTCTTCCTGACCTTGCTGGGCCCGCTCGTCGTGGCCTTTGTCTAGTCAGCGAGTGTTTGCACTACCCGAGCCGCCCGTACGGGGCTTCCTCACCTTAAGTTCTCACTGTATTGATAAGGAGTAGCAGAAATGGATTTCAGTAACCCAGATAAACTCGCCCTGTTGAGCCCTTTCGAATTGAAAGATGCGCTGATCCAGACAGCCAAACAAAGCAACCGCCTGATGCTCAATGCAGGCCGCGGCAACCCGAATTTCCTGGCGACTACGCCACGCCATGGTTTCTTCCAGTTTGGCCAGTTCGCCATGACGGAATCGGAACGTTCCTATGTATACATGGAGGACGTGGGCGGCTTTCCCACGCGCGATGGCATCGAGGCGCGCTTTGAAATCTTCGTGCGCCAGCATGCCGACCGCCCGGGCGTGCACTTCATCGAGGCGGCCGTATCGTATGTGCGCGACCAGCTGGGCCTGAGCGCGGGCGACTTCATCTATGAGATGTGCGAAGCGATTCTCGGTTGCAACTATCCCGTGCCGGACCGCATGCTGCGCCTGTCCGAGAAAATCGTCGGCCAGTATATCCACCGCGAAATGGTGGGAGAGCATCCCTTCGTGGGCAATTTCGACATGTATGCAGTCGAGGGTGGCACGGCGGCGATGACGTATCTGTTTGCCAGCCTGAAATCGAACCACATCATCCAGGAAGGCGACACCATCGCCCTGGGCATGCCGATCTTCACGCCATACATCGAGATTCCCCAGCTGAACGATTACCAGCTCAACACGATACATATTGATGCGCCGCAATCGAACAATTGGCAATTCACAAAGAAAGAGCTGGACAAGCTGCTCGACCCGAAAGTCAAGGCCTTCTTCCTCGTCAACCCGAGTAATCCGCCGTCCGTCAAGATCGACGATGAAACGCTGGAATACATCGCCAAGATCATCAAGCAGCGCCCGGACCTGATCATCTTGACCGATGACGTGTATGCCACCTTTGCCGACAATTTCGTGTCGCTGTTTGCCATGTTCCCGTACAACACCATCCTCGTCTATTCGTTCTCGAAATACTTCGGTGCAACGGGCTGGCGCATGGGCGTGGTGGCCACGCACGAGAACAATATCCTCGACGAAAAAATTTCCAAGCTACCGGAAAGTGTCAAGAAGCAGCTTGATGCGCGCTACCACTCGATCACCACCGAGCCGCGCAAGCTGAAATTCATCGACCGCCTGGTGGCCGACAGCCGCACGGTGGCCCTGAATCACACGGCGGGCCTGTCCACGCCCGTGCAGGCGCAGATGACCTTGTTCTCCTTGTTCTCGCTGATGGATGAAGAGGGCAAGTACAAGCAGTCGATGAAACATATCGTGCTGCGCCGCAAGCAGGCGCTGTACCGCGAACTGGGCTTGCCGATGGTGCACGACGCCAATTCCGTGCGCTACTACCATCTGCTGGACATGGAGTCCCTGGCCGCGCAAATGCATGGCGAGGAATTCTCGCAGTGGCTGCTGAAAAAGCTGAAACCGAACGAAGCGCTGTTCCGCCTGGCCGAGGAAACGGGCGTCATCCTGCTGCCGGGCCGCGGCTTCGGCACTTCGCACCCGTCGGGCCGTGTCTCGCTGGCCAACCTGAACGAATACGACTACGCCAACATCGGCCGCGCCATCCGTGGCATGGCGTCGGAATTCTTTGCCGTGTTTGAAAAGGAAAAGGGCGGCAAGAGCAATGAAAAGTCGAAAAAGTAAGCGAATGATAGTTGCTTGACCGCAACGGGCGTCCCGCAAGAGGCGCCCGTTTTTGCCGGGAAACGACGCTGTCCAACAGTGCAGGCTGGAATGGACAACCCTGCATATAATTGTTATTGTGAAAGTATAAATATGGCAATCCCGTGCTTTCCCCTCATTCATTGACTGGACGCTACATGGGCAGATTGCAAGGACATAGAGCACTGGTACTGGCTGGCGCCCTGGGCGCTGTCCTGCCAGCCGTGGCGCAGTTGCCGCCCGGCGCGCCGCTGACGTTTGGCGAAGCGCTGCAGCAAGCCGCATCGGCTTCGGGCGCGGTGCAGGGTGCGGCGCTCGACGTGCGCGCCAAAACATTGAAGGCCGAGGCGCTGTCGAATATCGATGGCCCTTCGGTGGACCTGACGGCGTTTCGCGGCCGCCTGTCGACAGACTTGAGTATCGATACCAGCGGTCTGGCCGGCATCGTCGGCGGCATCGAGTCGGTGCTGCCGCCGATTCCCGGCTTGCCCCGGCCGCAGATTCCCAATTCCCTGAACCGTGAAGTGGTCACGGATCTGACCTCGTTCGGCTTGCTGGGCATGTGGCCCATCTATACGGGCGGACGCCTCGATGCCGTCAAGGGGCTGGCATCGAGCCTGACCCTGGCCGCGCAGGCCGAGCGCACGGAGGCGGAAGAACAGCTGGCAACCCTGGTGGCGCAGCGTTATTTTCAATTATTGCTGGCTAAGAGAGTCGTGGCCGTGCGCGCCGAAGTGACGGCCGGCGTGAGCGAGCACCAGCGCGACGCGGCCAAGCTGGAGAAGGGCGGCCTGATCTCGCGCGCCGAACGCTTGCGCGCCGATGTGGCGCTCGACAGCGCCCGCAGCGACGAGGCGCAGGCGCGCAGCGACGAGGAAATCGCCCAAGTGGCACTCGACCGCTTGCTCGCCACCAGCACCCAGGTGCGTCCCAGCACGCCCCTGTTCGTCAACAGCTTGCCCGTGGGCACCTTGCAATCGTTCATCAGCACGGGCATGCGCGACAATGCCGCCTGGAAAAAGATCGACAGCAAGCGGGTGCAGGCCGAGCAAGCGTTGAAGCTGCACGGCAAGGAATACACCCCCACCGTATTTGCCATCGGTAACTATAATTTGAACCGTGGCGGCGAAAAGCTCGTGCGGTCGAACTGGGCCATCGGCCTGGTGGTGGCCGTCCCGCTGGTGCACCGCATCAACACGGGCAAGATGATCGCCGCCGCCAAGCTGGACCAGGAACGGGTGGAAGTGGTGGCGCGCCAGGCCGAGCGCGACATTCCCACCCTGATCGAAAAGAACTGGCGCGCGCTGGAAAATGCCCGCATCCAGTACTTGTCCACGGCCTCCTCGGTGGAGCTGGCGCGCGAGAATATCCGCTTGCAAACGGTGGCATTCCAGCAGGGGCAGGTGACGTCGCTGGACGTGGTCGATGCGCGCCTGAACCTGGCCAAGGTCGAGACCCAGCGCGCGCAGACGGCCTATCACTATGTCATGGGACTGGCGCAATTGCTGGAAGCGACGGGCGAGACGCAGCGCCTGGGCAGCCTGGCGGCATCGGCCGACATCCATTTACCACTGGACACACAATAATGAGCACAACATTATGAGCACATCCAAAAAACCATGGGCAATCGGCTGCGCCATCATCGTGCTGGCTTTCGTGGGCTGGGGCCTGTACCAGGCATTCCAGCCGCAACGCCTGCCTTTGCAGGGGCAGATGGATGCACAGGAAGTCAATGTCTCGTCGAAAGTGCCGGGCCGGGTAGGTGAGCTGTACGTCAAGCTGGGGCAGGAGGTGCAAAAAGGCCAGTTGCTGTTCCAGCTGAGCAGCCCGGAAGTGCATGCCAAGATCGCGCAAGCCACGGCGGCCACGCAGGCGGCCGATGCGGTGGCAAGGAAGGCAGAAGCGGGTGCGCGTCCCGAGGAAATTGCTGCTGCGAAAGCCAACTGGGAACGGGCGCAAACGGGCGCGAACATTGCCAGGACCACCTTTACCCGCGTCAACAACATGTTTGAGCAGGGCGTCATTGCGCGCCAGAAACGCGACGAGGCGGAAGCGCAATGGCGTGCCGCCGAGCAACTGGCCCAAGCTGCGCGCGCCCAGTATGACATGGCGCAAAAGGGCGCCCGTGCGGAAGACAAGACGGCCGCCGCCGCACAGGCGCGCCAGGTGGGCGCCGTGCTGACGGAAGCGCAAATCGCGCTGGCCGAAACGAAGATCGCCGCGCCCGTGGCGGGCCAGGTCAGCAAGATCCAGATCCAGCCTGGCGAACTGGCGCCGCAAGGCTTCCCCGTGATCACCCTGGTGAACCTGGACGACGCCTGGGCCGTGCTGCAAGTGCGCGAAGATGAAATGGGCGCGTATACCATGGGCAGCACGCATACGGCAAATGTGCCGGCCTTGAAGCAGCAGCTGAGTTTCAAGGTCAGTTCGGTGGCCGTCTTGCCGGACTTTGCCACCTGGCGCGCGGCGCGTCCGGGCGGCACGGACTTGCGCACGTTTGAAATACGCTTGCGCCCCGCCATCAAGGTCGATGGCTTGCGCCCGGGAATGTCGGTCGTGTTTCCACCGCTCTGACTGACGCATGGGCGACACTGACAAAGGGCAGCCGACGGCGCTGGCGCGCGAGTGGACGCGGCTGCGCGGCGACTTCTGGGATCTGGGCATGCTCAGCTGGATACCCGTATTGCTGTGCGGCATACTTTGGCTGATCTTTTCCG
Source organism: Janthinobacterium woesei (assembly GCF_051380875.1). Lineage (NCBI taxonomy): Bacteria > Pseudomonadati > Pseudomonadota > Betaproteobacteria > Burkholderiales > Oxalobacteraceae > Janthinobacterium > Janthinobacterium woesei. The sequence goes on along the minus strand of NZ_JBNYXW010000021.1, from coordinate 80,603 downwards.
CTGGCATCGCGCGCGACTTGCCCATCGTCGTCATCGACAATGACAATTCCACCCTGTCGCGCCAGCTCACGCGTTGGCTCGACGCCTCGCCCGGCGTCCAAGTGACGGCCAAGGTGGCGTCCAGCGACCTTGCGCTGCATCAATTGCGCGAACGCAAGGCCTTTGGCTACCTGGTGATCCCCGGCGACTTTGAAAAACAATTGCTGGGCGGGCGGCAAGCCACCGTGCAATGGCTGTACAACGCGCAGTTTTCCTCGCATGCGGGCGCCTTGCTGCGCGACGTGCGCACCGTCAGCACCACCTTGTCGGCCGGCATCGAGATGACGGCGCGGGTGAAAAAAGGCATGTCGCCCCTGCAGGCGGCGGCCCAGTTTGAACCGATCCGCACCACCTTGAACAGCCTGTATAACGACAACATCAGCTATGAAGCGTTTTTGACCCTGGCGCTGATGCCGTCGATGCTACAAATTTTCATCGTCGTCGCCGTCGTCACCACGATAGGGCGCGAGTTGCGCGACGGCACCGTGCCGCAATGGCTGGCCTCGGCCAATGGCAGCTGGCCGCGCGCCGTGGGGGCCAAGCTGCTGTTTCCGCTGATCGCTTACTGTGTGCTGGCGCTGCTGTATCTGCTGTTTTTCAGCCTGGCGCGGGACTGGGCCGTGGCGGGCAGCCTGCCGGCGTTGCTGCTGAGTATGTTGCTGCTGGTGCTAGCTTACTTTGGCCTGGGCACCTTGCTGATCGCCGCCACCCTGTCCTTGCGCCTGGCATTGTCGGGCGCCGCGTTTATCACCGCACCGGCGTTCGCGTTTGCGGGCCAGGCGTTCCCCTTGCTGTCCATGCCGCCGCTGGCGCGCGCCTGGGCAGAAGCCTTGCCGCTCACGCATTATCTGCAGTTGCAAACCAAATACTGGCTGGCCGGCGCGCCGTGGCGTTATGGCGTGCAGGAAATGCTGATACTGGCCGGTTTCGCTATCGGCTGTGGCGCCGTGGGCCTGTTCTTGCTGGCGCGCCGCGCCAACGCGTCCGCTGCCTGGGGGCGCACATGACCTGGTCTGCCTTTACCGCTACCTGGCGCGCCATGCTGGCGGACAAGGGCGCGCTAACTTTGCTGTTCATCGGCGGCATCATTTACTCGTTCTTTTATCCGCTGCCGTATTCGACGGAAATCGTCCAGCGCGTGCCGGTGGTGATCGTCGACCAGGACCGCAGTGCCATGTCGCGCCAGCTGACGCGCTTTGCCATGGCCCATCCATCGCTGGAGGTGATCGCTGTCACGCCGGACTTGCCCGTGGCGCAGGATTTGTTGTGGCGCGACAAGGTCATGGGTGTGCTGATCATTCCCGACGGCTTGCAGGCCGATGTGCTGGCCGGGCGCGCCGCGCAGGCGCAAGTGGCGGGCAATGGCTTGTATTTGATGCTCAACAAGGTGGCCCTGAATGGCCTGGCCGAAGTGGTGGGCACGGTCTCTGCCGGCATCGAACTCAAACGCCTGGGCGCGGGCACGCCATCGACGGTGCAGGCCAACGAGCAGCGCTCGCCCATCGCTTTTGATGCCGTGCCCCTGTTTAACGTGACGGAAGGCTATGGTGCCTATGTCGTGCCTGGCGTGGCTACCCTGATCGTGCAGCAGACCTTGCTGATCGGCATGACCATGCTGTTCGGTACCTGGCACCAGCGCAAGAGTTTCCCATTGGCAAGCAGACGCACGGCGGGCGGCTACCTGGGCATGCTGCTGGCCTTTGCCTGCGTGGCGTTCTTGAATTGCTGCTATTTCTTCGGTTTCGTGTTCTGGTTCCAGGATTATCCACGGGGCGGCAACTTTGGCGGCATGCTCTTGCTGCTGGTGCTTTTTTCGCTGGCCGAAGCGGCCTTCGGCATGCTGCTGGGCATGCTGTTCCGCACGCGCGAACGGGGTACGCAGCTGATGATCGCCACCTCGATGCCCGTCCTGTTCCTGGCGGGACTGACCTGGCCCGTCTCGTCCATGCCCGTCGTGCTGCAATGGCTGCGCTGGCTGCTGCCGTCGACGGCCGGTATCCAGGGCTTTGTTGCCCTCAATCAAATGGGCGCCTCCCTGTATGAAATTCGCCATGAAGTGGCCGGGCTGCTGGCCCTGCTGGTGGCATGCGTGGTGCTGGGCTGGTGGCGCTGGCGGAGAATGGATGCGCCTGCTGTCGATGTGAACAAGGTGTAATTGGCACGATATCGGTTCCACCGTCAAGGAAGTCAAGCGCGCTATGCAGCATGGCCATCCGCAGATGACGGTGGCCGACTTGCTGGGCAACCCACTGCCAGCACGCCTGGTATGAAAGCGAGCTGGCGCGCCGGTCGATCACCCATGTCACCGTGACTGGGACGCTGGAGGCGAGGCTGGCCCAAGTGGTGACGGCGCTTTCTTGCCTGCGCTAGGCTGCCGCCAGCGCCTGTTCCAGGTCTTCGCGCAGGTCGTCGATATGCTCGATGCCGACCGACAGGCGCAGCATGTCTTCCGACACGCCCGCCTTGGCCAGTTCTTCCGCGTTCAGCTGGCGGTGCGTGGTTGACGCGGGGTGGGTGGCCAGCGACTTGGCGTCGCCGATATTGACCAGGCGCGTGAATAGCTGCAAGGCGTCAAGCACGCGGGCGCCCGCTGCGCGCGGCTCTTCACCTTCGGCCAGCTTCAGGCCGAAGGACAGGATGCCCGAGGCGCGGCCATTCATGTATTTCTTCACCAGCGCGTGGTCCGGGTGGTCTTCCAGGCCCGCATAATTGACCCACGCGACTTTCGGATGCTGCTTCAGGTGCTTGGCCAGGGCCAGCGTGTTGTCGCAGATGCGGTCCATGCGCAGAGCCAGCGTCTCGATGCCCTGGATCAGCTGGAAGGCGCTCAGCGGCGAGATGGCGGCGCCCATGTTGCGCAGCGGGACGACGCGCGCGCGGCCGATGAAGGCGGCGGGGCCGAACGCTTCCGTGTAGACCACGCCGTGGTAGGACACGTCCGGCTCGTTCAGGCGCTTGAAGCGCTCCTTGTGTTCAGCCCAGGGGAACTTGCCGCTGTCGACGATGGCGCCGCCCACGGTGGTGCCGTGGCCGCCCAGGTATTTGGTCAGCGAGTGGACGACGATGTCGGCGCCGTGCTCGATGGGGCGGAACAGATAGGGGCTGGGCACCGTGTTGTCGACGATCAGCGGGATGCCGTGCGCGTGCGCGATGTCGGCCAGTTTTGCCACGTCCGTCACATTGCCCAGCGGGTTGCCGATCGATTCGCAGAAGATGGCCTTGGTGCGCGCATCGATCAGGGCGGCGAAGGTTTCTGGTTGGCGCGCGTCGGCGAAGCGCACTTCGATGCCGATCTGCGGCAGGGTATGGGCAAACAGGTTGTAAGTGCCGCCATACAGCTGGCTGGCGGAGATGAAATTGTCGCCCGCTTCGGCAATCGTCTGGATCGCGTAGGTAATCGCCGCCATGCCGGAAGCCACGGCCAGCGCGGCCACGCCGCCTTCGAGCGCCGCGACGCGCTTTTCCAGCACATCTTGCGTGGGATTCATGATGCGCGTGTAGATATTGCCGGCCACCTTCAGGTCGAACAGGTCGGCGCCATGCTGGGCATTGTCGAAGGCATAGGCCACCGTCTGGTAGATGGGGACGGCGGCCGCCTTGGTGGTCGGGTCGGGGCTGTAGCCGGCATGCACGGCCAGGGTTTCGATTCTCATGGTGGTCTCCGGTTGTTATGGTATGTGGTGGTGAAATCCGCAGCCATTGTGCCATGCGCCACTTGCCAGGCTATTACGCTTGATAGAATATTAAGTCATAAGCTCGTGCAGTCTTGATATAAGTCATGCAGCTCATCTTGCTCGATGAAGCGTTCATGCGTGCCATGCTGGGCGCAGGCATACGCGCCAGCGATGGCGCCACGGCGCATGGCGGCGTCCAGCCCATCACCGCCCAGCCACGCATGCAGAAAGGCGGCGACGAAGGAGTCGCCTGCGCCATTCGTGTCCACCACGGGCAAGTCCAGCTGCGCGCAGGGGAAGTGGCGCACTGCATCGCTGCCGCGTTCCAGCAGGTAGGCGCCGTCCGCGCCCGCCATGGCCACCACGGCTTGCGCGCGGCCGCCCGCCACGATGGCGCGCATGACCTCGTCCCGGCGTTCTTTCAGTGCAGCCGTACTGAGGAACACCAGGTCGGAGCGCAGCGCAAAGACCTTGTGGTGCGGGTTGACGCCATCCCAGTCGTGCAAGTCGGTCGACACCGTCGTGCCGCAGGCCAGCGCGTCATCGTACAGATCGCCCACCCAGGCCATGATGGAAAAGTGCGCGTGGCGCGCGGGACCCAGGTAGGGCAGGTAAAAGGCGGCCGGCATGCGCAGGTCTGCCGGGTGGCGGCCATCGTACAGCGACAGCCGCCGCCCTTGCGGATCGACCAGGTTGACGCTGCGCCGCGTGCCTGACGGCTCCACCAGGTGGCTGAAATCGAGCTTCGCTTCCGTATAGCGCTGCAAAATCGCCGCGCCTTGCGCATCGTTGCCGATGAAGTCGATGAATTTGCAGCGCAGGCCCAGCGCGTGGCAGCCCAGCGCCACGCCATTGCCCGTGTGCGCCACATAGTCATGGATGGGCAGCACGTGCACGGAATCGGCGACCGGCAGTTGCAGGGCGGGGACGCGGACGATGGTGTCGATGCCGGCGCCGCCGACGACCAGGATGTCATAGGTACTCATGGTGCAGTTTTCTCCAGCAGGACGGTGCCGGCCGCGTTCACTGCCACGGCGCCATCTTTCACTATGTATGTTTGATTCGTGTAGGCGTCGCGCAGCGCGCTGCCATCGGCGTAGACGCCGTGAACTTTCAGCGAGACGGCGCCTTGCGCGTCCGGCATGGCGATGACGGCATCGCCCTCCATCACGCGGGCGAATGCATAGGGTTTGTCCTGGATCAATCGGTGTTCGCCGCGCGCCAGCGCCGGATGGCGCAAACGGAACTGGCCCAGCTTGCGCGCGTGCGCCAGAGTAGCCGCATCGAGCGAGGTCCAGTTCATATCCGAACGCGTGGCCTGCTGTTCGTCGCCGAGGGGCGCTGTACCCGGCAAGCGGGCGCTTTCGTCGCCATAAAACAGCTGCACGCCGCCCGGCGCCAGTAGCAGGGCGCTCAAACCATGTGTGAGTTGATCGCGCGGGAACAGGCTGGTGTCGTGCGAGGAGATATACGACAGGATGTCGTAAGGTGGGCCAGCCTGCAAGAGTCCCGCGTACTGGCGGTAGACGCCATCGAGCGTCTTCCAGTCGGCGCTTGCCCGGTGCTGGAAGTCGAAATTGATCATCGAGTCGAAACCCGCATCGAACCAGTTGCTGCGCTCGGGACCATGGCCCCACGCTTCGCCCGTCATCCAGAACGGGGCGTCGTCGATCTTCTGCTCAGGGTGGCGCGTTTTCCAATCTTTCAGGGCATCGGTCGCCGCCGCGCGCAAAGCGAGCCAGCTGGCCGGTTCCACGTGCTTGACGGTATCGGCGCGAAAGCCGTCAACGCCGAATTCGCGCACCCAGTCGGCCAGCCAGTGGACCAGGTAAGAGCGCACTGTCGCATCGGGCAGGGCGACGGCGCGCGTGTCGTTCTTGCGCTGCAAAATCGGTGGCAAGCCGACGGCTGCGCTGCTTTCCGTGCGGAAGTCGGGCAAATACGCCAGCTGCATCGTGTAGTCGTCCTGGCCACCATCAGGGTAGCCGGGCAAGCCCGCGCGTACCCAGTCCGGGCCCCACCATTGTTTGAAATCAAAATTGTTGTAATCGATGTAGCTATGATAGTCGCGCAGGGTGGCCGCTTCATGGCCCGGCCACAGCACGCTCACCTTGTATTCAGACAGGGTGCGCAAGTCTGCATAGCCGGGGTGGTTCAGCACCACGTCGAACAGCACGCGGATGCCTTGCGCGTGGGCCAAGGCTATCATCTCGCGCAATTCTTCGCGCGTGCCCATGCTGGCATCCATGGTGGTGTAGTCGAGCGCCCAATAGCCGTGGTAGGCGTAGTGTTTGAATTGCTGCTTGCCGCCCACCACCCAGCCGTGGATCTGCTCGTAGGGCGCCGTGATCCACAGGGCGTTGACGCCCAGTTCCTTGAAATAGCCAGCCTTCAGCTGCTGCGTGATGCCGGCGATGTCGCCGCCATGAAAGCTGCCCACGTCGCCGCCTTCGGGGTCAAGCGTGCGGCCATAACTATGGTCGTTGCCGCGATTGCCGTTGGCGAAGCGGTCCGTCACGGCGAAGTAGACGATGGGGTTGTCGGCGAATTTTTCTGAAACCTTGGCCGCCTGCGCAGGCAGGCATGCCAGCAATGCGGCGAGAGCGGTCAGCACGGTTTTCATATCAACCCTTCACGCCGCCAGCCGTCAGGCCGGAAATCATCCATTTCTGCGCCAGCAGGAACACGGCCGTGATCGGCAAGCCGGACAGGATGGCCGCCGCGGCGAAGTCGCCCCACAGGTATTTTTGCTCGTACAAGAACAGTTTCGAGCCGACGGCCAGGGTCAGGTTGCTCTGTTCATGCAGCAGCACGGAGGCGATCGGATATTCGATGATGGCGCCGATGAACGACAGCAAAAACACCACCATCAAAATGGGCACCGTCATCGGCAGCAGCACGTAGATGAATGCCTGCCACTGCGTGGCGCCGTCGACCTTGGCCGCTTCCTCGATCTCGATGGGGATGGTTTGATAATAGCCCTTGATGGTCCAGATATGCAGGGCGATGCCTCCCGTGTAGGCCAGCACCAGGCTGCCATGGTGGTCGATGCCCAGCCACGGCACGTAGCTGCCCAGCACGTCGAAGATGGCGTAGATGGCAACTAAGGCCAGCACGGCGGGGAACATCTGCAGCAGCATCAGCGCGCCCAGGGTTTGCGACTTGAAGCGGAACTGCATGCGCGCAAACGCATACGCGCAGGTAGTCGACAGCAGCACCGTGACGCTGGCGCTCATGCTGGCCACCTTGATGGAATTCCACAGCCACAGCAGCACGGGGAAGTCCGGCTCGACCAGGGTGCCGTTGGGCGCTTGGTAAGACATACCCAGCGCCAGACGCCAGTGCTCGAAGCTGATCTCGGGCGGAATCAAACTGCCCGAGGCGAAGTTGCCAGGACGCAATGAAATCGACAGAATCATCAGGAAGGGGAACATCACCAGCGCGATCAGCGCGATCACGCAGACATGCGCGGCCAGGATGCGCCAGCGGTTGGAACGGTCGACAACGATAGCCATGGTCTGTCCTTTATGCTTTGTTCATGCGCGTCAGGCGCATGTTGACCAGCGAAATCGCGGCCACGAGGAAGAAGATCAGGGTCGAGATGGCAGCGGCCAAGCCAAAGTTCTGGCCCGAATCCTCGAACGCGATGCGGTAGGTGTAGGACACCAGCAAGTCCGTCGTGCCAGCCGGCAAGGTGGTGTCGAGGAAATCGGGACGCCCGCCCGTCAACAAGCTGATCAGCACGAAATTATTGAAATTGAATCCCAGGCTGGCGACCATCAGCGGCGTCAAAGGCTTGATGATCAGAGGCAAAGTGATGTTGAAGAAATTCGTCAGCGGTCCCGCGCCGGCCAGGGCCGAGGCTTCGTACAGGTCCGATGGAATCGCCTTGATCAGGCCCATGCACACCACCATCATGTAGGGGTAGCCGAGCCAGGTGTTGACGATCAGGATCATGGCCTTGGCCAGGGTGGTATCGGAGAACCAGGCGGGCTTGATGCCGAACAAGGCGTCGAGCACCAGGTTGATCTCGCCAAAGTTGTTGTTGAACAAGCCCTTGAAGACGAGGATGGAAATGAAGCCGGGCACGGCGTACGGCAGGAACAGCAAGGTGCGGTACAGGCCGCGAAAGCGCAGCGCATCCCAGTTCAGCAGCACGGCCAGCACCATGCCCAGGCCGGTGGTGGTGGCCACGCTGATCAGGGCGAAGATGACGGTCCAGACGAAAATGCGCAGGAAGGGACCGCGGAACGCTTCATCGGAGAAGATCTTGACGAAGTTGGCAAAGCCGACATTGACCTTGAAGCCCGGCTCCAGCTTCGCACCGTCCGGCATTTCATAAAAGCCCGTCTTGAAGTTTGGCTTGATGAGTTCGCCTGTGGCGATCTTTTTCAGGGTTTTATCTGGCAGTTGCTTGTAGACATGCGCCACGGGGCCGAATTCACGCAAGCCCACCATGCGCAACTCGATCTTGTTGGGCATGACCAGCGTGAGCTGTTTCAAATCCTTTTGCAGGGCGATGATGTCCTTGATGGGCAGTGGCGGTGCCAGCACGGGCGCCTGCACGGGGTCTGGCGGCGCCACTTCCACCGTCAGGGGCACGGCGCGCTTGAGGGCCAGCGGCGGCGTCAACAGCACTTCGCCCGTGTCCGGGCTTTCCAGGCGCAAGCGGTATTGCTTGTCGTCCGCATGCACGCTCATCGCGTAACCGGTGCTTTCCACGCGCTGCGTCTCATCCAGCAGGTATTGCGTGGCCCGTTCGTAGGTGAGCAGGTTGCGCGAGCTGAAATTGGTAAAGCCGATCGACACCGTGTACACCATCGGCAGCAGCACGAAGACGATCACCGCCGTGATGCCGGGAAACAGATAGCGGTAGGCATAGGCGCGCGGCGACGTGAAGACAAACGTCGTCAGGGTCAGCAAGCCGAGGAAAACGGCGGCCAGCATGGTCTGGCCGGAAATGTACAACATGAAGAGCAGATACAGACCCAGCGCCATGCTGATGGTCAATACCGTAGGGCCGATAAACTTGCGCACGATGGGATACCTGTGAAGATGGTGAAAGACCTGGGGGGCATGCGCGCCAGTGGCGCGCATGCCGATCCCGCAGGGGGCAAGCCCCTTGAATCTTGCTTTATTGATTGCTTAATTCATTGCTTAATTGGCCGTCGTGATGCGCTTCGCCGCCGCGTCCAGGCCATCCTTGGTCGTCTGGCGGCCCTGCGTAATGTTTTCCAGCGCCGATTGCATGGACGACCAGAAACGGCCCATTTCCGGGTTGTTCGGCATCGGGCGGCCCGCTTGCGCGCTTTCCATCGTCGCCTGGATGTTCGGGTTCGATTTCAGCTCGGCGAACAGCACCTTGTTCGCTGGCGTGCCCAGCGGAACGTCGGCGTTGATGGTTTTCAGGCCATTGATCTGCAGCATCTGGTTTTCCAGGAATTCCGTGGCCAGGTCCTTGTTCGGGCTGGCTTTGGAAATCATCGCGCCCAGCACGCCGACGAACGGCGTGGCTGTCTTGCCGGCCACGGTGGGTATCGTTGCCACGCCGAAATTGATCTTCGATTTGCGCGCGTTATCCCACGACCATGGACCGTTGATCATCATGGCGATCTTGCCCTGGTTGAAACCGGCTTCCATCTCGGCGTAGCCGGCGCCCTTCGGCATGGCGCCGCTGTTGATCAGGGTCATGACGGCATTCACGCCCGCCTGGGAGCCAGCATTGTTGACGCCCGTCTTGGCCGCGTCGTAGCGGCCATCGGCCTTGACTTCAAACGGGAAGCCGCCGCCCGCGCCCAGCAGCGGCCACGTGAAATAGGTATTCGTGTAGTCCCACAGGATGGCTTTCTTGCCCTGGCCCGAGAGCTTCTTATCCAGCGCGGCAATTTCTTCGAAGGTTTTCGGTGGATTGGGCACCAGGTCCTTGTTGTAGACCAGGGCGACGGCTTCGATCGACATCGGATAACCCCAGGTCTTGCCACCGACCGTGAACGCATTCCACGCCAGCGGCAGGATGGCGGCGCGCGCCTCCTTGCTTGGCGTCAATGGTTGCAGCAAGCCCGCGTCGATCCAGGTGCCGATGCGGTCATGCGGCCAGATCCAGATGTCCGGACCCTTGCCGGCGGCGGCGGCTTGCTGGAATTTGTTCGGTGCATCTTCTGGATGTTCGACCACCACCTTGATGCCGGTTTTCTTGGTAAATTCCTCGCCGACCTTGGACAGGCCCTTGTAGCCCTTGTCGCCATTGATCCAGATCAAGAGGGTGCCCGCTTCGGCGGCGTTGGCCATGCCGGCGGTGGCCAGGTTGCCGATGCCGGCCAGGGCGGCGGCGATCAGCGTGGTTTTGATGAGAGTGCGTTTCGCGTGCAGTATAGACATATGATGATCTCCAGTTGTATTTTTATAAGCTTGGTATCAAGGCTGAAACGATGCAACCAGGCCAGGCGGCGCCTGTAGCGCCCGGCCCGCAAAAATGGTGTTTCAGGTACAGGTCTGGCCGTGCTCGTCGAACACGTGGACGCGGGCCGGGGCCACTTGCAGCGCCACCTGCTGGCCAATGGTCCAGTCCGTATCGGCATCGGCGCGCACCACCAGCGGCTCGTCGCCACCGTCTACCTGCACATATAGATAGCTGATGTCGCCCAGTTTCTCTACCGCCTGCACGGTGGCCGTGATCGCGGAGACGGCACCCGGCGTGCACGCTTGCACGTGTTCAGGGCGCGCGCCGACGGTGACGGGCGTGCCGCTGGCCAGCGCTTTCGCCAGTGTCGCCTGCAGCATGCCGCCGGTCGTGGTGGCAATGGTGGCCACGCCATCGGCGTAGCTGTGGATCTTGCCTTTGAGGAAGTTCATGCGGGGCGAGCCGAGGAAGCCGGCGACGAACAGGTTGGCGGGATGGTGGTACAGATCGAGTGGCGCGCCCACCTGTTCGATGCGGCCCGCGTTGAGCACGACGATGCGGTCGGCCAGGGTCATCGCTTCGACCTGGTCATGCGTGACATAGATCATGGTCGAGCGCAGCTCGCGGTGCAGATTCGCCAGTTCGATGCGCATCTGCACGCGCAAGGAAGCGTCCAGGTTGGACAGCGGTTCGTCGAACAGGAAGACGTCCGGTTTGCGCACGATGGCGCGGCCGATGGCCACGCGCTGGCGCTGGCCGCCCGACAAATCCTTGGGTTTACGTTCCAGCAAGGGCTCGATGCGCAGGATGTGCGCGGCGCGCTGCACGGCGTCGGCAATCTGTACCTTACTCATGCCGGCCAGCTTCAGGCCGAACGCCATGTTTTGCGCCACGCTCATGTGCGGGTACAGGGCGTAGCTCTGGAATACCATGGCGATGCCCCGTTTGGCGGGCGGCACATCGTTCATGCGCGTCTTGCCAATATACAAGTCGCCGCCGCTGATTTCCTCCAGGCCGCAGATGCTGCGCAGCAAAGTGGACTTGCCACAACCCGATGGTCCCACGAAGACCATGAACTCGCCATCGGCGATCTCCAGGTCGATGCCGTGCAGGGTCTGCACGTCGCCATATGCCTTCTTCAGGCCCGTTAATTTCAGTCCAGCCATGTCGTCCTCACTGTATCAATCCGTCCCCGCTGATGCGCGGGGCTCGTTATTGTATTTCCAACTGGTATTACTGCCCCAGCTGGATTTTTCTTTTGGAATGTTTCTTCAAGGGCGCTTTACAGGGTGCCGAACCAGCCGCCATGGGCGGGCAGGGTGACGGCGCCGCCTTGTTTGCTGCCCGGCAAGCCGTGACCGGCAAGCTCGCCCGCCCCGGCCGCCGCTGGCCACGCAAACGTGATGGCTTCGGTACCCAGGTTGAAGGCGGCCAGCACGGGAGCCTGGCCTGCCAGGTCGCGGCGCAAGGCCAGCACGGGTTCCGGCGCATCGAAGAAGACGATCTCGCCGCGCAGTAACTGGGGCAGGGTGCGGCGCCAGGCGAGGATATTTTGCGCAAAACGCAGGGGGGAAGCGTCGTCGTTTTCTTCGACGTCAACCGCGCGCGCCAAATGTTCCTGCGGCACCGGCAACCAGGGTTTTGCAGTGCTGAAGCCGCCGTGCGGCGCATCTGCCACCCATGGCATGGGCGTGCGGCAACCGTCGCGGCCCTTGAACTGGGGCCAGAACGGGATGCCGTACGGGTCTTGCAGCGCTTCGAAGGGGATGTCCGCTTCCGTCAGGGCCAGTTCGTCGCCCTGGTACAGGCACGGCGTGCCTTTCAGCGCCACTTGCACGGCCAGCACCACCTTGGCCAGCGATGGCGACGGATTCTGGCCGCCCCAGCGCGTCATGACGCGCACGCTGTCGTGGTTGCCCACCGACCAGGAAGCCCAGCCGTCGGCCACTTTCGCTTCGAACTCTTCCACCTGCGTGCGGATATGCGCGGCCGAAAACTCAGCCGTCAGCAAGTTGAAACTGTAGGCCATGTGCAGCTTGTCGCCGCCCGTGGTGTAGGCGGCCATGGTCGCCAGCGCATTGTCGTCGCCCACCTCGCCGATGGAAATGGCTTGATATTCGTCAAGCACGGCGCGCACGCGCTGCAGATACGCAATATTTTCCGGCTGCGTCTTGTCGTACACGTGCGATTGCATGCCGTAGGGATTGATGGCTGAGACGCTGCTTGCATCGCGCTGCGCCGCTGGCGGATTGTTGCGCAGCTGTGCGTCGTGGTAAGGGAAGTTGCAGGAATCGAAGCGGAAACCGTCGACGCCCCGTTCCAGCCAGAAACGCAGGTTGTCCAGCTGCGCCTGCTGCACGGCGGGGCTGTGGAAATTCAGGTCGGGCTGGCTGGCGAGGAAATCGTGCAGGTAATACTGGCCGCGGCGCGGCTCCCATTGCCAGGCCGAACCGCCAAACACGGACAGCCAGTTGTTCGGCACCGTGCCGTCCGGCTGCTGGTCGGCCCAGACATACCAGTCGGCTTTCGGATTGTCGCGGCTGGAGCGGCTTTCGACGAACCACGGGTGGTTGTCGGACGAGTGCGACAGCACCTGGTCGATCATCACTTTCAAGCCCAGTTCGTGGGCGCGCGCCACCAGGCGGTCGAAATCGGCCAAGGTGCCAAACATGGGATCGACGTCGCAGAAATCGGACACGTCGTAGCCGAAGTCTTTCATGGGCGAGGTGAAGAAGGGCGAGATCCAGACGATGTCGGTGCCCAGGGCGGCGATGTAATCGAGTTTCGAGGTAATGCCGGGCAAGTCGCCGATGCCATCGCCATTGCTGTCGAGGAAGCTGCGTGGATATACCTGGTAGATGACGGCGCTGCGCCACCAGTCGGCGGGCAGGTTGGCGGTATTGTTCTGGATGGTCGGCATGAATGATTTCTTAAAAGTTGCCTGTAGCTTCAAGCTATCTGGGCGAGCGCTGCTGGTTGGTAGGCGAACGTCTTATTTTAAAATTCAAAGCGCTTTGGGTGTGATTGAGTATAATCCAAAGCGCTTTGAAAAGTAAAGCGATACACGCGTCACGACATACGATTTTTTATAGGGGGCATTCAGGAGAGCAATGCGCGCCACCGGCCGTGCGGCCAGTGGCGGCGTCAATACGGGAACGCCTAGAGCGGGACGGGTCCTGCCGACTCGCCCGGCAGTAGCTGGCATGGCCACAGTTCCTGCAAGTCGGTGGCGGGCGTGCCATCCATCAGGGCCAGCAGCATGTGGATCATCTTTGCGCCGGCGCCGCGCGGGTCGGGCTGGACGACGGTGGTGACGTTGTGGCCGGCCAGAGAATCTTCCATCACGCCCCAGACGATCAGCGACATCTCGCGGCCGATGGTGATGCCCGCGTCGAGCAGGGCGCGCACGGCGCCCACGCCCGACATGTGATTGTCGACGATGACGGCGGTGGGGCGCGGCGTGCGCGCCAGCAGGCGCTGCATGGCCTGGTAGCCGGCGCGGCGGTCGTGCGCGTTGTCGACCAGGTTGTCCGGATCGACGGCCAGGCCGCCTGCCCGCATGGCGCTTTGAAAACTGTCGACGCGCTGGCGTACGAAGTTCAGGTCCGGCGTGGCACTGATCAGGCCGATGCGCTGGTGGCCCAGCTGCGCCAGGCGCTCGACGGCCAGGCGCATGCCGGCCTCGTTGTCATAGTCGAACCAGGCGTGCGGCTGGTTCAGCTGCGTGCGGCCATGCGCGACGAAGGGCATGCCCTGCTGCGCCAGGTAGGCGATGCGCTCGTCGAAGGGTTTGGTGCGCCCGACCACCAGACCATCGATGCGGCGGCCCTGGACCATGCGTTCATAGGTGCGAAATTCGTTGCCGGCCGAAGCGGGCGCGATCATCATGTCCATCTGCTGCGCTTCGAGCGCCTCCGACATGCCGCCCACGATCTCGATGAACATGGGGTCGGCCAGGTCGTTCGGCATGAGCGGATAGATGATACCGACGATATTCGTGCGCCCCACGGCCAGGCTGCGCGCCATGGGATTGGGCCGGTAACCGGCCGCCTGCGCGGCAGCGAGCACCCGTTCGCGCGTGCGTTCACTCACTTCCGGATAGCCATTCAAGGCGCGGCTGACGGTGGTTTCGGAAATTCCTAGCGTTTTGGCGAGATTTTTGAGGTTCATGGATGCTGCGTCTGGGGGTGGGTCTTGCCGCTGCCGGCATCCGGCGGGATGGCGGAGGCGGTGCGGTGCGATGACGGCTAGTTTATCTGATAAATGCCGGAGCGAGCAGGGTAACGCTAGCCGGCGGCGGCGCCAAAAAAATACGCGGGCAAACCCGAAGGCGCCCGCGCTAAAAGAGGATGCTACTGAATCACTACATTGAAGCTGCCGGCCATCCAGTGCAGCGGCTGGCTGTTGATCCGGTTACTGCGCGCCCCCCAGAAAAGGGGACGCTGCTGCCAGTGGCCAGCGTCCGTGGACGCTGGCCAAAGTTTTAGGCGCTGGCGATTACCACCACGATTCAACCTGGAAGCCCATCGAGCTGCCGTTGGTCTTGCCACCAAACACGCCCGTCGACGACAGCGCCGATTCCGCGGCGGCGGCCGACTGGGCTGCCTTGTTCCATTTGGCATAGGTGTAGAAGGCGCGCAGCACGGGGCGCGACCAGAAGCTATTGCCGGCCGACAATTGCGGCGCGAAGGTCAGCTTGGTCAGGTTGCGGCTTTCGCCGCCTTCCGGCTTGACGATGTCGTGGCCCAGTTCCACGGCCAGGCTGTAGTTGTCCGTGAAGTGGTAGACGGGACGCGCGCCGATCGAGGTCCACTTGCTGCTGACGCCGGCCGTTTCCTTGTCTTCGTAGACGAATGTCGCCATGCCCGACCACTCGCCTTTTGGCTGGATCATCACTTGTTCCGTCAGGCGCGTGACCTTGTCGTCGCTGTTGGCGCCGAGGCTGAAGCCGCCCGTGTTGGCCGCGCTGCCCTTGCCGAACTGCAATGCCACCTTGTTGAAGCCGCCCAGCAGGTTGCCTTGCGTATGCATGATGGTCAGCAAGTGGCCGCTGGCGACAGGGGCCGCGCCTTCGGCATTGCGTTTCTGGTTGTATTGCAGGCCCAGCGTCAGTTCGCCGTCCGGGTTGACCTTGATGCCGGACAAGCGCAAGTCGTGGGACAGGCCCATGCGCTTGCTGTCCGTGTCGTCGGCCGTGCGCACGATGGCATAGGCCAGCTTGGCGGCGCCCAGGTCGATATTTTCCAGGCCGGCGCCAGGGCCGCTGTTATTCCAGAAGTAGTAATCGGTGATGTGCACGTCCTGGCGGTCGTAGTAGCGCTTGCCGACCCAGGCGCGCGCATCGGCGAAGGCGCCCGAGCCGATCTTGTCGGCCACCACGTTCATTTCGCGCCACGACGGGTCTGACTGTTCCCAGTCCTGGTTCTGGTTGACGGAAAACGCCACCAGGGTATTGATGCGGAAAGTGGTGCCATTGGTTGCCTTGAACGCTTCGCCGCCGAATTTCAACTCGCCGTAGGTTTCGCACTCATTGCCCAGGCGATACTTGGACGAGGCGCCAGCCAGGCCGAAACAGGCTTCCTTGCCGCCTTCGCTGCTGGTGCCGAAGCCCGAGCGAATGTAGCCGCCGAAGTCGATCGGCAGGGCGGCTTGCGCAGCCGAGGCGCTCAAGGCCAACGCCAAGGCGGCGGGCAAAGTTTTCAAGAAATGTTTGTTCATCGTGTCTCCAGTGTTTTTATAGGTTTATCAGTGCAGGATCGGCGTGCAGCAAGTTTAGCCACGCACAGCCAAAGCGCTTTAATTCTGTTTCAAAGCGCTTTGAGTATAGTTCAAAGCGCTTTGATAAGTAAACTCGTTTTATTCCTGGAAACTCATGGGAACTTCATACGTGTTGCGGGGAAACATCAAAGGCGGGCGGCGGCGCGTTGGCGCCGCCGTGGTCTGACTGAGGAAATCAGCGTGGCGGAGCAGTGCGGCCGCTTAGTTTGGCGCCTTGCAGGCGGGCAAGGTGGAAGCGGCGGGCCTAGCACTGACCGGCTGGCGCAAGAAGGCCTGGAAAGGAAAATGCGGGTGCGGCGGCCAGCAATTGCACACCGGCAAAGGCGGGCAGGCGGAGCGGGGACAGATCGAGCATGGGCTGCCACCTCCCTTGCCGCCCTGCGCGTCCTGAGCCTCTCAGCGGCTGTCGTGACGCCCGGTCGAAGATTATTCCAACCCATCAGAGATTTTTCATGACGTTGCAGAATTTATTTGCTGCGATGCACCACGCCATGCCGCGCGCTATCAGCTTATGGCCTTCCTGAATACCAGTCATGCGTTAACTAAATTGCCATGTGGAATTTATTTATGTTAATTTTACATTTGTTTCTGCAGCAGTGTATGTGCTCGACGATTGCGGGAACGTGGGGTAATTAGGCGTAATAAGCGTGCAGTAACCAACAATTATGGGTGCGAGCCCTGTTCCATTCAGGAAGTGTGCATGAAAACAGTCACCACGACGCCGCCGAATCCGGCATTCACCGTGCCGCTAAAGCCAGCTCGCAAGACGGGTTTGCTGCTCGGTGGCGGCGCACCAAATTCCACTTTGATCGCCGGCGCCCTGGCGGCCTTCCTCGACGAAGGCATCGAGTTCGACGTTATTTCCGCATCCGGCGCGGGCGTCTTGATGGGCCTGCTCTACACGACGCCGCACGAAGCGACGCCGCGCCAGGCGTTGCAGAGCTGGGCCGACACGGGCGTGGCCGACAGCATCTACAAGATGATCCCGATCAACTACAAGGTGTTCCAGAAGCCGGGCATGCACGCGAGCACCTTCCGCGACGCTTTCCAGGCACCGGCCAGCAATCCTTTTTTTCAGGCGTTCCAGCAAACGTTTGCGGGCATGCCCACCGCCTGGTCGGACTGGGGCAAGCTGATGGTGTCGTCGCTGTCGCCTTCGGACCTGTCGGCGAAAAGCCTGGGCCTGTGCGCGCACTTGCCGTTCCTGGAAAAAGCCGTCGATTTCTCGGGCGTGGCGCGCATGCGCCCTGATTTCTACATCAATGCCTACAACCTCAGCGAACACCGCATGCAAATCTGGGGCAAGCACGAGATCGAACCCATCCACGTGCGCGCGGCGCTGTCGTTTCCCTTCCTGTATGCGCCCACGACGATCAATGGCGACGATTACATCGAAGGCGCGGCGCTCGATACGCTCAATTTCGACCCGTTTATCGAAGGCAAGGGCGAGCACCATGACACCGATATCCTGGTCATCCTCGATATCCTGGGCGACGAACGATTGCTGCGCAAGCCGCGCAATCTGTACGACGCCTGGGTGCGTTCCATCATCACGCCGCTGGTGAAGATTTCCAAGAGCGAACTGCGCTTGTTCGAACTCGAGCACAACACGGATGCGCACACGGGCCAGCCCAAGCGGCGCCTGCTGAAGCTTGACTTGATGGGCGGCATACCCGAGAAGCATTGGCCCGACACGCTGGACTGGTCCAGTTCGAACATGCAGTTGCTGTTCGACGTGGGCCACAAGGCGGGCCTGGCGTTTTGCCGCCAGCACGGCGACTTGCTGCGCCGCACGCCCGACGCTTCCCCACTGGCTGCCTAGGACGCCGCGCGCCAGCTCCCGCTTGATCCCAGCCACCTGACAGGCTGCTTTTCGTCCAGCCTGGCCTTTGCCAGGCCGCCTTTTTACTGTGAAGCACATTATGAATATCACCAAGCAACTCATCCTGACCCTCACCATCGCCTTGCTGGCCCTGCTATTGCTGGGCGCCGGCGGCGCCATGCAGCTGCAGCGCGCCCAGGAGCGCTTCGACACCGTGCAAAACCGCATCATTCCCAGCATCCAGGGCTTGAATGCCGCGAAAGGTTTCCTGGCTGACTCGCGTCTGGCCGGCTACCGCCTGTCCGTGTTTTCGAACCTGGCCGACAAGACGGCGCTGGACAAGGCCGTGGCCGACGCGAATACCAATTTCGACAAGGTGATCGCCACCTACCGCGCCGAGCGCCTGTACGATGCGACGGACAGCAAGATGCTCGACGCCGACCAGGCCGCCATGGAAGCGTACCGCCGCTCACTGGTGCCGTTCTTTGCCGCCGCCTACGCGGGCGACATGGATGGCGTGCGCGCCACCTTGCTCGCCGGCACGCCGCTGGCGCTCTCGGCCGCAGCCGCCAAGAAAAGCATGGATGACCATATTGCCTACAACAACAAGCTGGTCGATGACGTCAAGGCCGAGAGCCTGGCCGCCTACGACACGGCCTTTAACACCATGCTGGCCGTGCTGGGCGTGGCCGTGTTGCTGACGGGCACGCTGGCCTGGCATATCTACCGCACCATCAGCGGCGGCCTGGGCAATATCGAACACACGCTGGAACGCGTCAGCGCCTCGCTGGACCTGTCCGCCGGCATGCCCGTGCAGCGCATGGACGAAGTGGGCCGCACCGCCACTGCCTTTAACAAGTTTATGGAGCGCATCGTCGACGTGATCGCCACCGTGCGCACCTCGGCCGATACGGTCAGCGTGGCAGCTGCGCAGATTTCGGCCGGCAACGCGGACTTGTCCGTGCGCACCGAGCAGCAGGCGTCTTCCCTGGAAGAAACAGCGTCCAGCCTGGAAGAGCTGACCTCGGCCGTGCGCCAGAATACGGACAATGCACGCCAGGCCAATACCCTGGCCGTGTCCGCCTCGGATGTGGCCCGCAAGGGCGGCGCCGTGGTGGCGCAAGTAGTGGGCACGATGGGTTCCATCAATGAATCGGCGAAGAAGATCGCCGACATTATCGGCGTGATCGATGGTATTGCCTTCCAAACCAATATTTTGGCGCTGAATGCGGCCGTCGAAGCGGCGCGGGCAGGCGAGCAGGGCCGTGGCTTTGCCGTGGTGGCCACCGAAGTGCGCAACCTGGCGCAGCGCTCGGCGGCGGCGGCCAAGGAGATCAAGGGCTTGATCGAAGATTCCGTGGAAAAAGTCAACACGGGCAGCGTGCTGGTCGACCAGGCGGGTGCGACGATGGAAGAAATCGTCGCCAGCATTCGCCGCGTGACGGACATCATGGGCGACATCGCCAACGCCAGCCACGAGCAAAGCGCCGGCATCGAGCAAGTCAACCAAGCCATTTCGCAGATGGACCAGGTGACGCAGCAAAACGCGGCCCTGGTGGAAGAGGCGGCTGCGGCAGCTGCTTCGCTGCAAGAGCGCGCCGTCGAGCTGGTCGACGTGGTGGCCGTGTTCCGCCTGCGCGGCGACGCCCAGGAAAAATCGTTGAAAGTGGCTGGCGGCTTGCCAGCCCCGGCAATGGCCCCGCGCCGCGCGCCGCAGCCGGCGCGCCGCATGCTCGGTTAATGGTATTGAGCGCCCCGGAATAGCGGGGCCATGTTGAAAAGCTATCCGTAGTCAATTCGTCGTTAAACGCCGTGTCAAATTAACGTGCCGATCCTGCCATGATGGAATACAATTCCTGCGTGGCAGCCAGCTTGCCTGGCAAGGCCGGGCACGGCGTCACGCTTGACGACCACGGAAAGATGTTTGCTTATGACACTGCAGTTTCTCCTGCTGAACGCGCGCCCTGGGCCGCGCGCGCCATCCACGCTTTCGCCCCCATCTCCCCCATCTATTTCGTCCACGCCGCTCGCTCCTCTGTTCGCCCTGGCTTTGTCGTGCCTGGTCGTTGCGGCGCCGGCCATGGCGGCCGCGCCAGCTGGCAACAGCGTCATGCTCGAAGAGCTGACCAGCACGGAATTGCGCAGCCGCATCGAACATGGCGCTACCACCGTCTTGATACCGATCGGCGGCGTCGAGCAGAGCGGGCCGTACATCGCGCTTGGCAAGCACAATGTGCGCGCCGGGCTGCTGGCGCGGCAGATCGCGCAAGCCTTGGGCAATACCATCGTCGCGCCCGTCGTCAGCTACGTGCCGGAAGGCGCCATTTCGCCGCCGGCCGGCCACATGCGTCATGCGGGCACGATATCGATCCCGCCGGCCGCCTTCGAGGCCGTGCTGGAAGGCGCGGCGGCCAGCCTGCGCCAGCATGGTTTCCGCGACATCATTTTCCTCGGCGACCATGGCGGCTACCAAAAGAATGAGCAGAATGTGGCAAGCAAGCTCAACCGCGCCTGGGGAAAAGGTGCCATTGCCAAGGATGCACGCGCCTACGCCTTGCTCGATTACTATGACATTACGCAATCGGCATATGTTGCAGAGCTGCAAAAGCGCGGCTACAGCAACACCGAGATCGGCTTGCATGCGGGTTTGGCGGACGCGGCGCTGATGTTGGCGACCGACCCGTCATTGGTGCGCAGCGAGGCCATGGCGCATGGTGCGAAACCGGGCGTGCCTGACGGCGTGCGCGGCGACGCCACACGGGCAAGCAAGGAGCTGGGCCAGATTGGCGTCAAGCTGCAGCTCGACACTTCGGTGGCCGCCATCAAGCAACTGCTGCAACGTCATCAATAATCTTCCGCTGGAGGTGCGTAACTTCCGGCATTTGCAACGAAAAAACGCGAACTCACATGAAAAAATCTCAACGACGCACCATCGTCACTTTGTCCGCCCTGGCTGCCGCACTGGCCGGCCTGGGCGTGGCCAGCCAGGTCATCGGCGCCGGCACGCCGGTACCTGCCGCAGCAGCAGTCCCCGCCGTTGCGTATTCGCCGCTGCCGGGCATGCCGCCGCTGGTCGATCCGAAAAACGTGTATGGCAGCATTGCCAGCAGCAATATGAGTCCTGTGGTCAAGGATCACTTGCGCCGTGTCTACGTGCCGAACCTGCGTTCAAACGATGTCTACGTGATCGACCAGGACAGCTTGAAGGTGGTCGACAAGTTCAAGGTCGGCAGCGGCCCGCAGCACGTGGTGCCATCGTGGGACTTGCGTACCCTGTGGGTGGCGAACAACGCCGAGCGCACGGACAAGGGCAGCCTGACGCCGGTCGACCCCTTGACGGGCAAGCCGGGCAAGGAAGTGCCGGTCGACGATCCTTATAATATGTATTACACGCCGGACGGCAAATCGGCCATCGTCGTCGCCGAAGCGCGCCACCGCCTCGATTTCCGCGATCCGAAGACCATGGCGGTGCAGTATGCTATCGACACGCCCCAGTGCGGCGGCATCAACCATGCCGATTTCTCCAATGATGGCCGCTACGCCATGTTTACCTGTGAATTTGACGGCACCATTGCCAAGATCGACCTGGTAGGGCGCAAGGTCGCCGGTTACCTGAAATTGCAGATGCCGGCCAAGCGTTTTGCCGAGTCCGGCCCCGTGGGCGGCCCGGCAAATGAGATCTGCAGCGTCAAGAAGGGCATGCCGCAAGACATACGCATCTCGCCGGACGGCAAGAAATTCTTTATCGCCGACATGGATGCCGACGGCGTGCACATCGTCGATGGCGCCACCTTGAAGGAAATCGGCTTCATCCAGACGGGCGTGGGCGCGCACGGCCTGTACCCTAGCCGCGATGGCAAGAAGTTGTATGTGGCCAACCGCGGCACGCACCGCATCCACGGCAAGCCCAAGGGCAAGGGCAGCGTCAGCGTGATCGATTTCGCCACCGAAAAAGTGGTGTCGCAATGGCCGATTCCCGGCGGCGGCAGCCCAGACATGGGCAACGTCAGCGCCGATGGCAAGTATCTGTGGCTGTCGGGCCGTTTCGACGATGTGGTGTACCGCATCGACACGAACAGCGGCGACGTTTCCAAGGTGAAAGTTGGCCAGGAGCCGCACGGCCTGACCGTGTGGCCGCAGCCGGGCCGCTATTCGCTGGGTCATACGGGTAATTTGCGTTAGGCGCCCGCCTGTTGATACTGTACGGCAACTACGCGCGCATTATGCGCCTGCGCAGGGGCGCGCCTTGGGCTAGCAGTTCGAGCAACTCGACCCGCATTGCATGGTGTTTATCGGCCTGTCGCCGTTCGCCATTCGCCATGTGCCAGCGCAGCGCTGCGCTGGAAAGCGACGCGCAGATGCTGGCCCGTTACGCCCCCGATTTATAGTGCTGTCTTGGCAAGTGCGTGGCGCAGGCGCATACTGCGCTTCCCGTCTTGCGAGCGCGGCCATCTGTCATGGCCCGCGAGGAAGCGACATCGACCATCTATTGAAGAGTATTGCATGAAATCCGGCGCCACCCTGTTTGCTGACGCTTCTGGCCGCTACGCGTATGTGAGCGACGGCTTTTCCTGGCCAGCGTTTTTCTTCGGCCCCCTGTGGGCCGTGGCCAAGCGCCGCTGGTGGTTGCTGCTGTCCATGCTGGCCATGGAGCTGTGCCTGTGGTTTGGCAGCCAGTATGCTACCGGTCTGCACATCGGGCCGCTGATGTTGTTGATGATGAGCGCCGAACTCAGCTATCTGCTGGCGCGCGGCTGGTATGGCAACCGCTGGCTCGAAGCCTCGTTGCGCAACCATGGCTATGCGCCCGTCGTGCCCGGTACTGGCGTGCGCTATTGAATCTTCCTGACATACTTTCCTTCCTGAGACTGGCGTTCGCCAACGTCAAGGCGCCCGTCCCTCAAGGGGTGGTGTTGTCCGGGACGGGAATAGTCGCAGCCGATGGTGCGTTCACCGTGGCAGATCCGCTATTGGCATCGATGAAGGCGCTGATGTCGTCGAGCGTGGGCGCGAGCATGCGCAAGGGGCCGGCCAGCGAGGCGACCAGGGTGGTATGGCTGACGGTGTCGAAATACGTTTCCGTGACGGGCCGCTGCTGCGCGCGCAGCGCCGCAGCCAGGCCGCCCGTGTTGCGTTGCGGATTGACCAGCTTGTCCTTGCCTGGCGCCGGTGCGATCAGCAGGGCGGGCGGGGCCTCGGCCGTCACGTGGGCGATGGGCTGCGACGAAGCAGGCGTGTCCGGATAGAAAAATACAGGGCGGGCCGTCGGGTTCTCGATGGGCAGGAAGTCATACGGGCCGGCCAGGCCTATCCAGCCGCGCAAGTCGTGTGGGCGCATGCCGTGGCGCGCCAGCAGGCTGGCGTCGAGCGCCACCATGGCCGCATTGTAGGCGCCGGCGCTATGGCCCATGACGAACAGGCGCGAGGGATCGCCGCCATGGCGGCTCGATTCCATCGCGGCCCAGGCCACGGCGCGGGCCGCATCTTGCAATATCTGCGGGTAATGCACGTCAGGATACAAACGATAGTCGGCAATAACGGCAAGATAGCCGCGCGAAGCGAGCGCATGGCCGACGAAGGCATAGTCGGCCCGTTCGCCCGAAATCCAGTTGCCACCATAAAAGAAGACCACCACGGGCAGGGGGCCGGCAGGGTTTTTCGGTGCATACACATCGAGTTTCTGTCGTGGCAGGGGGCCGTAAGCGAGGCCCTGCGTCACTTGCGAGGCGCTGCCGGACGACAGCGCATTGATGGCCGTCAAGGGCGAGCAGGCGATCAGGCCGGCCGCCACTGGAAGCGCCGCCAGCAGGCTAAGCAAAGTGGTGCGCAGGATCGTCATGTTTGCCTCTTTTTTTTATGCATGATGCTTGCAGTGTAGGCCAGGCAGGGCAGGGTGCGCACGCGAAAGTTGTATTGAGGCATAGGTCATTGGCCAAGGTGTCATGTCAATCTTGCCACATCAATCTTGCAGCAGCCACTTGCGTGCCGTGGCGATGACGGCGTCCGACAGGGTGCGCGTGAGCGGCGTCTGGATGTCCCAGGCATGCCAGATCAACGGCACATCGAGCGCTTGGCCGGCCGCCACGTCGACCAGCCGACCGGCGGCCAGCGCCGTTTCCGCCTGCAGCAATGGCACCATGCCATACGCATAGCCCGCTTCGATGAAGCGCACGAAATCGCGCGCCGAGCCCAGCACATGGTGCGGGTAGCGGCCCGCATAGCCGAGCCGGTGCTGCAGATAGCGCTCATGCAGCGCATCCTTGCTGCCAAAGGTGATGGCGGGCGCCTGGCTGACGGCCTCGACTGTAAAACCGTGGGGAAACCATTGCCGCGCAAACGCGGGCGAGGCCACGCACAGGTAGCGCATGGCGCCCAGCGGCGTGGCCGTGGTGCCGGCCACCAGGTCGGTGGCGCTGGTGACGCAGGCAAACACGCGCCCTTCGCGCAGCTGGCTCAGGGTATGGTCCTGGTCGTCGAGACGGATGTCGAGCAGGCAGGACGGCGGCGTTAGCAGCGGACCCAGCGCTTCCGGGATCCAGGTGGCGGCGCTGTCGGCATTGACGGCGATGGCCAGCTCCGGCAATTGCGTGGTGGGGCCCGGCTGGGCGTCGAGCGCCGCTTCGAGCAGCTTGACCTGGCGGTAGTGGGCGATCAGGCGCTGCCCCGCTTCCGTGGGCAGGGGCGGATGGCTGCGGATGACCAATAAAGTGCCTTCCAGGTTTTCCAGCGTGCGGATGCGCTGCGACACGGCCGGCTGGCTGATCGCCAGCGCATGCGCGGCCTTTTCAAAGCTGCCCAGGCCGATCACGGCGTCGAGGGCGGCCAATCCACGGTAATCGACGACGCGCATAAGTTTATCTTATATATGTTTAGAATCATTCATTATACTTATATTTACTTTTTCTTTACACTGTTGAAATAGGGTAACAACTCCACTCTCCCGCACGGTCTTGCAGGTACTTAAACCGCTACACCCTCTACCTACCTTTTGATGTCTCTGCCGATGCCGGCGGAGCGTGGGCGGCCGTGCGCGTGATGGAAAGCAATGGAAAGGTATCAATATGGATAGCGCAATTTTCTTGAAAGGCATGGGGCTCGGAGCGAGCCTGATCGTCGCCATCGGCACGCAAAATGCATTCTTGCTCAAGCAGGGGCTGAAGCGCCATTACGTGCTCACCTGCATTCTGGTGTGCCTGGTGTGCGATGCCATCCTGATTACGGCCGGCGTGGCCGGCATGGGTACGTTTATTGCCGACAAACCTGATTTCCTGCTGTGGGCCAAGGCGGGAGGCGCCACTTTCCTGATTGCCTATGGCTTGCGCGCCGCCAAATCGGCCTGGCGGCCCTCGGCCATGACGGTCTCGGCCGCCAAGTCGCCGGAAGGTTACTGGGCAGTGATCGGTGCGGCGCTGGCGTTCAGCCTGCTGAACCCGCACGCCTTCCTGGACACGGTCATCCTGCTGGGTTCGATCGGCGGCCAGCATGAAGGCATGGGCCGCTTCTACTTTGCCGGTGGCGCCATCATGGCCTCGGCCCTGTGGTTCTGCCTGCTGGGCTTTGGCGCCCGCTACCTGGCGCCCGTATTTGCCAAGCCCATGGCCTGGCGCGTGCTCGACGGCATCATTGCCCTCGTCATGTGGGCCATCGCCGCCTCGCTGTTCCTGTAAGCAATTAACGCGTGAGGAATGCCAGGACGCGGCTGGCGAGCTTGCCATCTGGCGGCCACAGCAGTTTCAGCGCGCTGAAGCGCGCCTGGCAGGACACGGGCCGCAGCTTGGCGGAGCGTTTGGATATCTTCGCTGCCCGACATCACCCTGTCTATCAAGCTTTCGTGGCCCGGTCGCAGGCAGGGCCGGGCAACAGGAAGTCACTTGCGCGCTCAGGGGAATTCCACGGCGCGATGATACCTATCACTCCCAGCGGGGCGCGATTCGCCGTAAAATACCCGAAAGCCATATTTGCCGATTCAACCAGTATGCATACAGGATTGCCATGACCTCGACCGCGCCAGACTCCCTGCACATCGTTTGCCCCCATTGCGACGCCGTCAACCGACTGCCGCCAGCCCGGCTGCACGAACAGCCCACGTGCGGCAAGTGCCAGAAGGATTTATTTACGGGCCAGCCCGTGGACTTGGCCAGCGCGCGTTTCCTCAAGCATATTGAACGCAGCGACATTCCCGTGCTGGTGGATTTCTGGGCGCCCTGGTGCGGCCCGTGCCGCAGCATGGCGCCATTCTATGCCCAGGCCGCCAAGATGCTGGAGCCGGCGTTTCGCGTCGTGAAGGTCAATACGGAAGCATCGCCAGACCTGGGCACGCGTTTCAATATCCGCAGCATTCCCACCCTGGCCCTGTTCTTGCGCGGCGTGGAAGTGGCGCGCCAGCCGGGCGCCACCGATGCGAATGGCATCATTGCCTGGGCGAAAGACAAGGCGCGCTGAGGGGCAGCGGCGCCATCTTTTGCAGTATCGCCAGCACGCAGGCCAGCGCCGTGTCGATATCGAACCGGTCGATGGCGCCATAGCCGAGGAACAGGCCCTCGTGGCGGGCTGGACCGTGATTTTTTGCAAGATGCCTGAATAAACCCTGTGTTCGTTGGCGAACAGACGCTTGCGCGCTGGCGGCTTAACGTGGCGTAAATATCATCGGCCAGGGAGTCATCATGCAAGCCAATGTGGGCAATGTGGAAGCTGGCGTCGACAAGACGCCGCAGCAGCTGGAAGCCGCGCAGGAAGAGGCGCGCCGCGCCTTCATCGGCGAACTGTGGCAGCGCTTTGAAACGCTGCAGGAATGGGCCGTCAGCCATTGGCCGGACCAGAAAAACCCCTTGAGTTCGGCTGACTTCGTCGAGGCGCGCAAGGAAATTTTAAGTTTGCGTTCGCCGGCCGGGCCGCTGAACCAGCCGGCCACGCGCGATGCGGCGGAGCCGGCAGATGGTGGGGCGCAGTATGTCGATGTGACGCCCGCACCCTGGCCCTGATGGATTAGCTGGCCGCCGTTTGCCCCGCCCCGCCCTGGGCAAACACCCAGCATAGCAGGCTCACCACCAACCCAGCCATCACGCCATACGCCAGGTTCAGCGCGCTGTCGAACAGCAGCGGCGCCACCAGGCCGGAGACCAGCGCGAACAGCAGCATCTGGATAAAGGACTGCATCGACGAAGCCAGGCCGCTGTTGTTGGGGAAGTGGTTGAGCGCCATCAAGGTCATCGGCGGCATGGCGATCGACAGGGCGAACGAGTAAAAGAACAGGGGCAGCACGGCCCATGGCACTTCGGCGGCAAAGAAGTAGTTGTAGCCGATGTTGGCCAGCGCGGCGGCTAGCATCAAGATGAAGCCGGTCCAGATCATCTGGCGCTGGCTGAAGTGGTGCGCGATTTTCGCCGACAGGGCTGAGCCGAACACCATGCCGCTGATCAGGGGAATGAACAGCCAGGCAAATGCCGTTTCCGGCAGGTGCAGGATGTTGATGATGAAGTAGGCGGCCGAACCGATGTACAGGGCAAAACCGCCAAAGGCGGCGCCAATGGCCGTCGACAGCAGCAGGAATTGGCGGTGGCACAGCACTTTCCAGTAATTGACGGCGATGTTGCCCAAGTGGAAGGCGTGGCGCTGTTCTTTCGGCAGGCTTTCCGGCAGCGCGCGCCAGACGACGACGAACATCAGTACGCCGAAGGCGGTGAGGAACCAGAAAATCCAGCGCCAGCCCAGGCCAACTTGCAGCCAGCCGCCCAGCACGGGGGCAATCGCCGGCGCCAGCGCGAACACCATCATGATATGCGAGAGGATTTTTTGCGCGGCGGCGCCCGAATAGCGGTCTTGCACGATGGCGCGGCCGATCACCGAACCGGCACCGGCGGACAGGCCCTGCAGCACGCGCCAGGCCAGCAGCCAGCCCATGGACGGCGCCAGCGCGGCGCCCACGGAGGCGATCACATACAGCACCAGCGAGACGAGAATGACGGGACGGCGGCCGAACGAATCGGACAAAGTGCCGTAAAACAGCATCATGAAAGCGAACGTGAACAGGAAAAAGCTCAGGGTTTGCTGCACCAGCAGCGGGCTGGCATTGAAATCGTGCACGATGGCGGGGAAAGACGGCAGGTACGTGTCAATTGCGAGCGGTCCGACCATCGCCAGGCCCGCCAGAATCCATGTTAATAATTTAGTCATGTTGAAGAGTGTTTTTGTTAGTCCGTCATTTTACGCTAGTGGCAACAATCGGGTTGGCAGTAGGGCTGGCGAGGTTTGATATGCGTTTTTCGCATATCAAACCTTGAAATCCTTCGTTTGCTTTTCTGGTGGCCGCCATTAAGCTGGGCCGACCCGGCCTGTACGCCGTTTTTTGGAAGTGACACACCATGCACAGCATTTATCCCGCCGCGCCCGCCGACGACACGGCCCAGTGGAACCTGGGTCCCGTGATCCAGGCGCTGCGCAGCTCGCGCGAAGACAAGCACAAGATCCGCCATAACGGCAGGGTGCGCGAACTGCCGTCGCGCGAGGCGCTCACTACCATCGTCAATGGCCTGTCGGCGGCCCTGTTTCCCACGCATTACGGGCGCCCGAACCTGACGGATGAAAGCATCGATTATTTTGTCGGCGACACTCTCAACACCACCTTGAACCGCCTCAGCGAGCAGGTGCGGCGCGGCTTGCTATTTTCCGTGCCGGCGGGCGAGGAGCAGGACGCCGCGAGCGACGATGCGGCCCTGGCGCAGCAGGCGCGCGACATCACGCGCGCGTTTGCCGCCAGCCTGCCCGATATCCGTGCCCTGCTGGTATCGGACGTGCAGGCCGCCTACGCGGGCGACCCGGCCGCCACCTCGGTGGCCGAGATCATGCTGTGCTATCCGGGCACCATCGCTATTTTGTACCACCGCCTGGCGCATCGCCTGCATGCGCTGGGTGCACCATTCCTGGCGCGCCTGATCGCCGACATCGCGCACACCCTGACGGGCATCGACATCCACCCGGGCGCGCACATCGGCGCGTCCTTCTTCATCGACCATGGCACGGGCGTGGTGATCGGCGAGACGGCCATCATCGGCCAGCGTGTGCGCCTGTACCAGGCCGTCACCCTGGGCGCCAAGCGCTTCCCGGCCGATGCTTCCGGCGCGCTGATCAAGGGCACACCGCGCCATCCCATCGTCGAAGACGACGTGGTCATTTACGCGGGCGCGACGGTACTGGGGCGCATCACCATCGGCGCGGGATCGACCATCGGGGGCAATGTGTGGCTGACGCAGAGCGTGCCGCCTGATAGTAATATATCGCAGGCGCAGATGCGCAACGATTAGTAGCGGCGGAACGGAAAACGAACCCCAGCCTTTGCCTGTGGGTTAAAAGGCAGAGGCCTTACTTCACCGTCAGCGCTTCATAGCGGGCCACGGGTACGCCATCCTTCAGCAACAGCAGTTCCTGGTCGGCGTAGCGGTAGCCATTGACTTCGCCCAGGGTGGTCAGCAACTCGCGTTCGAGGTCCATGTCCTGCGGCTGGCACATCATCATGGTACCGGCCAGCTGCGCAAAACTCAGGGTGCTGACGCCATCGCTGGTGTAGCCGCCCATCATCTGGTTGCAGCCACTGTGGCCACTGGCGCGGCCTTCGGCCAGCAGCAGGGTCACATCGCGCTGCTCGGGCGCCGTGCGCACGACTTTCTTGCCCTTCAATTCCTTCAGTTTCCACTGTGTCTGCGTCAGCTTCGGTGCCGGCTTAACTGGCGACGTCGCGCCAGGCGCTGCGGCGGGCGCATCGGAACGGGCCGGCGTTTGCGCGCAGCCAGCGGTGATGGCGACGATGGCGGCGAAGGGAACTAGTCTGGCGATATTGAACATGGCGCTTCCTGATTGAAGTGATAGCTGCCAGAGTAGCAGATCGGCGCCACCGCAGCGTACACGGTTGACAAGTTCATTCCTGCCGCTCCTGTTCCAGCCGGGCGTCGAGCAAGGTGCGCGCCGCCGCCACATAGGCGCGGCATGCCTGCGGGTCGATGAAGGCTTCGCTGCCGGCCGTGGCGCTTTTCTCCAGCCTCTCCCACAGTTTCGACGCTTCCGGGTGGGCCGAAATAAGCACGTCGCAGGGCAGCTTTTCCAGGGTGTCGAAGCTGTGCTGGAAATCGGCCAGCGCGTTTGGATACTCGCTACTGGCGCTGAATTTGAAACCGGGCCGCGAAACGGCATTGATGCTGTCCGCGTACACCATATTCAGGCAGCGCGGGCCGTCGCACGATTGCCAGGTCCAGCTCAGGCCTCCGGGCGTGTGGCCCGGCGTGGCATGCGCCGTCAGGTTGACGGGGCCGACGTTGAAATGGCTGCCGTCGCGCGCCAGGCGCATGTCCTTCACGGGCCGATACTTGGGCAGCGCGTGGTATTGCGGGTCATCGGGTCCCACTTCGCCCGATGCCAGGTCCAGCGCGGCCGATGGGCTGGCGGCCACCAGCGCGTTGCTGCGCTGCTGCAATTCGGCCAGGCCGCCCGCATGGTCGATATGGCCGTGCGAATTGAGTATCAGCTTGACGTCCTCGATGCGAAAGCCCAGCGCGCTGATATTGGCGATGATCTTTTGCGCCGATTCCGGCAAGCCGCCATCGATCAGCACATGGCCTTGCGGCGACGTGACCAGCACCGAACTGAGGCCCATGACGCCCACATAATAGGTGTTGCCGAAGATGCGGAACGGCGCCTGGTCGGCGTTCCAGGTGCTGCAGATGTCGCAGCCTGGGGTGGCGGGCGTCGCTGGCGCCTGTGCCAGGGCCAGGGAACCATGGCCGGCCAGCAGCAGGGCCAGGGCCAGCGCGCGTGGTGGTGTGTGGGGCATTGCAGTCCTTATCAGTGTTGCCAAGGTGGCGTATGCTGACATGGAACGCAGTCTGGCGCAAACGCTCACACGCTCACGGCGACTCTGGCGCTGCCGGCGTGCAGGCGGCAGCGTCCAGGTAGGCCAGTTTGATCAGGGTATCGTCCGGATAGCGGGTATCGCCCACGGGCGAGAGAAAGGACTTGCCAGCGTTTTGCACCGGCAGGGTGACGCGGCGCTCGCCATCGAGCAGGGTGGCGGCGCCATGGCCTCAAATCGCGTGCGCGGCGTGCAATTGGCCGAGGATGGCTTCTTTTAATTGGGCTTGTGCCGCCGGTGCGCGCAAGCGTGGCCGGGGCTGGGCCACGTCGTAATGGGCGCGTGGCGGTCCGGCGTGCGTGTCGAGCATGACGATGCGGTCGCTCAGGTACAGCGCTTCATCGATATCATGCGTCACCAGCAACACGGTCAAGCCATGGCGTGCGGCGACGGCGGACAGCAGGTCTTGCAGTTTCATGCGCGTAAACGCGTCGACGGCGGAAAACGGTTCGTCGAGCAGCAGGATGCGGGGCTGGCCAAACAGGCCGCGGGCGATGGCGGCCCGCTGCGCCTGGCCGCCCGACAGCTGCTTGGGCAGGCTGTGCGCATGGCCGTGCAGGCCCACTTCTTCCAGTAATTGCGTGACCCTGGGATCGTGTTCGCCTCTGGCGCCCAGGCCAAAGGCGATATTTTGCGCCACCGTCAGCCAGGGAAACAGGCGCGGCTCCTGGAAGATCAGGCCGATATCGGCATGCACGCCGTCCAGCGGACGGCCATCGAGGTGCAGCTTGCCGCGAAAGTCGCCATCCAGGCCCGCCACGATGGATAGCAGGCTGCTTTTGCCGCAGCCGCTGGCGCCGATCAGGCTGACGATGTCGCCCTGGTGCAGCTGCAGTTGCAGGTTGTGCAGCACGCGCCGCGCACCATAGCGTTTTTCAATGATAGCGATGTCAAGCAGGGGAGTCATGCGGGGCCGCTTTCGTCAGATGGTCGTGTAGCTGTCGCGCCAGGCGAGCAGACGGTTTTCCAGGCGCTGCATCAGGCTGTCGCTGGCCTTGCCCAGCACGGCCAGCAGCATGATGGCAGCCAGCACGATGTCGGCGCGGCTCGTTTCGCGCCCGTCGCTGAGCAGATAACCGAGGCCCTGGCTGGCGGCGATCAGCTCGGCCGCCACCATGAACATCCAGGCCAGGCTCAGGCCATTGCGCAAGCCCGTAAAAATGGCGGGCAGGGCGGCCGGCAGCAGCACGCGCCGCGCCAGCGCGGGGCGGCTCAAGCGGTACAGGCGGGCCGCGTCGATCAGCTTGCGGTCCACGTCGCGGATGCCCGAGGCCACGCCCATGTACACGGGGAAGAAGGCGCCGATGCCGATCAGGACCAGCTTAGGCGCTTCATCAATGCCCAGCCACAGCAGCAGCAATGGCACCCAGGCCAGCGAAGGAATGGCGCGCAGTGCCTGGAACGTAGGGTCCAGCAGCGCCTCCACCTTGCTGTTCAAACCGACGGCCGCCCCCAGCACGATGGCCAGCAGGGCGCCGCCGGTAAAACCGATGGCCACGCGCACGCTGCTGGCCAGCACGTGGCCGGCCAGGCCGTGGCGCGACAGGTCTGCGACGGTGGCGGCGATGTCGCTGGGCGCAGGCAGCAGGTTGGCGGGAATGGCGCCCGTGCGCACGCCAATTTCCGCCGCCAGCAGCGCAACGCCCGGCAGTAGCAAACCCCAGGCCGCGCGTGGCAAAAGCAGGCGGCGCGGCGCGATCGCGTCTTGCTCGGCATGGGCTGCGCTGAGTAGTTGTCTGGCCATGGTGTTAGCTATGCCTTGGCGATGTAGGGCTGGGCGAAGCGCGTGTCGACCAGCTCTGCGATGGCGCGGTTCAAGTCGGCGCCGGGCTTGACCAGCGCTTCATCGGCGAGGATGGGCGCGGCCGCCAGCAATGCCTTGAGGTGTTCGCTGGAGGGCTGCGGATTGCTGAAGTCACTGCGCAGTTTTATCTGCAGCAGCGCTACCGGCAGGCTGACCTTGGCTTCCTCAGACAGGATTTTCGCCGCCTCGCCCGGGTTGGCGCGTATCCAGGCGCGCGCCCTTTCGTAGGCTTGTATCACCTTGCCCGTTTCGGCCGGCCGGCTGGCCAGGAAATCTTCGCGCACGTTCAGGAAGCCGTAGGTATTGAAGGCCACGTTGCGGTAGATCAGGCGCGAACCCGATTCCAGTTCGCTGGCGGCCATGTGCGGATCGAGGCCGGCCCAGGCATCGACCTTGCCTTGCTCCAGCGCGGCGCGGCCATCGGCATGCTGCAGGCTGACGTGTTCGATATCGCCGCGCTTGAGGCCCGCCGTTTTCAGTGCGCGCAGCAGGAACAGATACGGATCGGTGCCCTTGGTGGCGGCCACTTTCTTGCCCTTCAAATCGGCGATGCTGCGGATGGGACTATCCTTGCGCACCACCAGCGCCGTCCACTCGGGGCGCGAAAAAATATACGGTGCGCGGATGGGATTGCCGTTGGCCCGGGCCAGCAGGGCGGCCAGGCCGGCGCTCGAACCGATGTCGATGCTGTTGGCGTTCAGGTATTCGAGCGCGCGGTTGCTGCCCGCGCTGAGCACCCACTTGATGCTGGTGCCATCGGGCTTGAATGCTTCTTCCAGCCAGCCGAAGCGGCGCAAGACCAGGCTGGTGGGCGAGTAGTAGGCGTAGTCGAGGCGCAGCTCCTTCAGGGGCGCCGCAGCGGAGGCAAGGGTGGGCAGGGCGGTGATGGCGGCGCCGGTGGCGGCCAGTTGCAAGACGGTTCTGCGTTTCATGGTGTCCTTGAGTGGGGGGAGTGATGCTTCAGGCCGCAGCCAGTGTGCCGGCTTCGGGCGAGATGCTGACCTGGCGTCCCGCATGGCCGGCCGGCAAGCGCGGGCCCTGGCCGAAGACCTTGTGGCGCAGCGTGCCTTCTTCGTAGCTGCTGCGGTAGCGGCCGCGCCGCTGCAGTTCCGGCACGATGTAGGCCACCACGTCGGCCATGCTGTCGTGCGCCACGGCGAAGGCCAGATTAAAGCCGTCGATGCCCGTCTCGTCCATCCAGGCTTCCATCTGGTCCGCCACCTGCCGTGCATCTCCCACAAACACGGGGCCACGCCCGCCAAGGCCGATGTATTCGGCTGCCTCGCGCACCGTCCAGCTGCGATGCGGGTCGGCCTGGCTGAACGATGCCAATGCCGAGCGGCCAGCGTCCGAATCGATGTACTCGATGGTGGCGTCGAGCCGGTAGCGGCTGAAATCGACGCCCGTCCAGCCGGACAGCAGCACCAGCGCCGCCTCGATATTGATATGGCGCAAATAGTCGGCATGTTTTGCGCGTGCGTCCGCTTCGGTGGCGCCCGTGATGACCAGCGCCTGCGCGTAAATCAGCAGCGCATCGCCGTCGCGGCCCGCCAGGCGCACGGCGGCGCGCAAGTCGTCCGCGTAGCGCTTGACCACGGTCTTGCTGGGGCCACTGACAAAGGTCGCTTCCGCGTGGCGCGCCGCAAAGCGCGTGCCGCGCGGCGAAGTGCCCGCCTGGTACAGCAGCGGCGTGCGCTGCGGCGACGGTTCGCACAAATGGATGCCGGGCACCTGGTAATGGCGGCCCACGTGATTGATCGCATGCACGCGCGCCGGATCGGCGTAGATGCCGCGCGCCTTGTCGTTGACGACGGCGTCGTCATCCCAGCTCTTTTCCCACAGCTTGTAGACGACGTCGAGGTATTCGTCGGCCAGGTCATAGCGCGCATCGTGGCCCAGCTGCTGTGTCAAGCCCAGGTTGCGCGCCGCGCTATCGAGGTAGCCGGTGACGATATTCCAGCCGATGCGCCCGCCCGTCAGATGGTCCAGGGTCGAAATGCGCCGCGCAAACGTGTACGGATGCTCGTAGGTGAGGGCGCAGGTGACGCCGAAACCCAGGTGCGAAGTCGCTTGCGCCATGATGGGCACCAGCGCCAGCGGATCGTTCAGCGGCACCTGCACGCCGTGCTCCAGGGCCGCATCCAGGCTGCCCCGGTACACGTCATATACGCCCAGCACGTCGGCGAGAAAAACCGCATCGAACAGGCCCGCTTCCAGCAGCCGCGCCAGCTCCGTCCAGTGCGCGGGATCGGTGTAGCGGTGGCTGCGGTCGCGCGCATGCGTCCACAGTCCCGGCGACTGGTGGCCCACGGTATTCATCTGGAAGGCGTTGAAGCGTATCGTCTTGCGCATGGTTTATTTGCTCACGGAGTTGGCCGCCGTCTGCAAGGCTTGCTGATAATCGGGTTTCGAATAGCCGGCAAAGTGTTTATTCGTGATGTCCAGGAATTCGCGCGAGCGGTAGGCGGCCGCGAGGTCTTTCGCGAACTGCTTGTCCTTGTCGGCCGTGCGTATGGCCACCAGGTTGATGTAGTTGGGCGAAATTTTCTCGGCCACCAGCGCATCCGTCAGTTTCAGTCCCGACGCCAGCGCGTAATTGCCGTTAATGAAAGAATAATCGGTGTCGCCCAGCGAGCGTGGCAGCTGCGCCGCTTCCAGCGGCAGCAGCTTGATTTTCTTCGTGTTGATGGCGATATCCTTTTCCGATGCGCGCACGGGGTCAAAATTGCTGCGCAGCTTGACCCATTTCAACTGGTCGAGCAGTACCAGCGCGCGTGCCTGGTTGGTCGGGTCGTTCGGCAAGCCCACCGTCGTGCCTTCCTTCACATCGTCCAGCGTCTTGTGCTTCTTGCTGTAGATGGCGATTGGCGCCGTGGGAATAGTGATCAGGTCCGTCAGGGCCAGCTTGTGTTCGGCCGCGAATTTCTTCAGGTAGACGATGTGCTGGAAGACGTTGGCGTCGAGCGAACCCTCGGCCAGCGCAAAGTTGGGCTGGATGTAGTCGTTGAATTCGACCAGCTTGACCTTGTAGCCCTGTTTTTCCAGGATCGGCTTGATGCCCAGCTTGATCTGGTCCGCGTACGGCCCGGCGCTGGTGCCGATGGTGATATCTTTCGGGTCCTTGGCATGGACGAAGTTGCTGGCCAGGGCCAGGGTCAGGGCGGTAAGCAGTATGGTGCGGCGGGCGATGGTCATGGCAGTTCCTTTGATTGAATGGAGTATCAATAAAACCCAACAGCAGATGCTGGGGTCAGACCCGGCGGGTCTGAGCCCAGGTGATGTCACGAATAAGCGGTCGGCTCGGGCACGGTGCCGCTCAAGGCAAAGCGTCCCAGGTCGCGCAGCTTGTAGTCGATGGGGTCGTGCAGGGTGTGCACGCGCACATTGCGCCAGTAGCGGTCGAATCCATACTGGGCCGAGGTGGAGCGCGCGCCCGTTAGTTCGAACATCTGGCTGCTGATCTCCAGACCCGCCTTGTGCGCCAGGCATTTGGCTTCGGCCACGGACACGGCCAGCAAGCCCCGTTCGCGCGCCGTGACCAGCGCGCCCTTGCGAAACACCGCTTCGAGTTCCTGCGCCGCGCCGTCGGCCAGCACTTGCGCGGGGCGCAGCAGCAGCCACAACTGGCCGTAGCGGTGCTGTATCAATGGGTCGTCCGTGGCCTGCGCCACGCCCGAGGCAAACCAGGCCTTTGCCTGTTCGCCCGTGTAGCGGCGCGCCGCCTCGAACGCCCCTTCGGCAATGCCCAGATACAGGTTGGCCATGATCAGCTGCGCGATCTGCGAGCGCACGCTGGCTTGGGGCGTGGCCGCTTGCGCGGGCGCTTGCAGCACCAGCTCTTGCGGCAGGGCGACCCCTTGGAAATGCACATTGCCGCTGTCCGTCTGGCGCTGGCCGAAGGCGTCCCAGTCAGCCT
This sequence comes from Janthinobacterium woesei, assembly GCF_051380875.1. Taxonomy (NCBI): domain Bacteria; kingdom Pseudomonadati; phylum Pseudomonadota; class Betaproteobacteria; order Burkholderiales; family Oxalobacteraceae; genus Janthinobacterium; species Janthinobacterium woesei. The sequence goes on along the minus strand of NZ_JBNYXW010000021.1, from coordinate 44,272 downwards.
GTACCTGCACGCCGTCCTGGCGCGTGGGCAGGGCGGCGATTAGCGCCGTCTGCGTGGGCGCATGCCAGGCGGAGACGGTCAGCCAGTCCGAGCCCACGGAGCCGGAAGAAAAACTCTTCATGCCATCGAGGATAAAACCGTCTTCGCTGTCTGTGGCAGTGACGCGTTTGTCGAGCGGATTCAATGCATTGCCCCAGAACAGGCGCTCGTCGACGGTCAGCGCGAGCAGGCGGCGCTGCTGCAGCGCGCTGCCATACAGCTGCAGGCCAGCCAGCTGCAAATGGTGGAAGCCGAAGACATGCGCCAGTGCGCTGTCGGCGCGCGCCAGGATGCGGATCACCTGGTATACGAGGGGCCAGGAAGCACCCTGGCCGCCGAATTCCACAGGGATGGATAAAGTCAGCAAGCCCGATTCGCGCAGCCATTCGCGTTCTTGCGCCGCATGGCCGCCGGCCTGGTCGCGGGCGTTGGCCGTTTCGGCCAGGCGCGCAGCGAGCAAGGTGGCGATGCCGATGGCGTCTTGCAGCGGTGCCGGTGCGGGGGCGGTGGAGCGGGAGGAATGCAGAAAAGCGCTAGACATTGGGGTAATTCCAGAAAGACGATGAAGCTGATATTGCACCGCCGTGCGCGCGCCGTACACGAAGAAAACCGCAGATGGATATGCGAAAAAAGCCGCTGTGGGCCGAACGCGATGCGGTGCGGGGCGTCGGGCCTGGATAGTCGGAAAACGCATATCAAAGCGCGAAAGCATTCGTTTTGTCCGGCGCCTGATGGCGATAGGCTGCAAGCATCCGAGTAGATCCACTTTCGATAACGCACAGGGACGGGCATCACATGAGCATCTTGTTATTGGGCGGTAGCCCGCAACACCCATCGAGTTCCAGCCGTTTGCTGCTGCATATTGGCGAGCAGCTGGCGCTGCAGGGCCACAGCTACAGCAAGCTGCAGGTGCGCGACCTGCCTGCGCGTGCCTTGCTGCTGGCCGACTACGACGACGTGGCGATTGCCCATGCCGTGCGCGCCGTGGCTGACGCCGACGCCATCGTGATCGCCACGCCGATCTACAAGGCGGCATATACGGGCTTGCTGAAAGCTTTCCTCGACCTGCTGCCGCAAGATGGCCTGGCCGGCAAGCTGGTGCTGCCGCTGGCCACGGGTGGCGGCCATGCCCACACCCTGGCGCTCGATTATGCGCTGCGCCCCGTGCTGCATGCGCTGGGCGCCAAGCAAGTCTTCACCAGCATTTATGCCAATGCGCAGCAGCTGGCCTGGCACGAAGAGCGCGGTCTGAGCCTGGACGCGCCGATTGCCGCCCGCGTGCAGGCCGGCATCGATGAATTGTCCTCCGGGCTGTTCGTGCTGCAGGGCCAGCGCCCGCCCGCACCGGTGGCCGCCGCACTCGATCCATATCTGCCCGGCCGTTCGCTGCACGAGCAGCCTTACGCGCCCCAATTTCAAACCGCCTGACCATCCATCGACCAAGGAACCGCCATGACCCACCGCCACGCACAACGCCTTTCACGCCGTACCACCCTGGGCCTGCTGTTTGCCGCCGTCGCCGGCGTGATGGCGGCCGGCATGCCGGTCGCGGCGCAGGCGCAAAGCAAGCCGGAAGTGCGCATCGGCTACCAGAAATACGGCACATTGACCTTGCTCAAAGGGCGCGGCACCCTGGAAAAACGCCTGGCCGAGCAGGGCGTAGGCGTGAAATGGACGGAATTCCCGGCCGGCCCCGTGCTGCTCGAAGGCTTGAACGTGGGCAGCATCGATTTTGGCAGCGTGGGCGAGGCGCCGCCCATCTTTGCCCAGGCGGCCGGCGCCAACCTGGTATATGTCGGCAATGAACCGGCGTCGCCAGCCAGTGAAGCCATCGTCGTGCCCAAGGGGTCCAGCCTGCGCACGCTGGCCGATTTGAAGGGCAAGAAGATCGCCCTGAACAAGGGCTCGAATGTGCACTACCTGCTGTTAAAAGCACTGGAAAAGGCCGGCGTCGCGTATGCCGACTTCCAGCCCGTGTTCCTGCCGCCGGCCGATGCGCGCGCCGCCTTCGAGCGTGGCAGCGTGGATGCCTGGGCTATCTGGGACCCGTTCCTGGCGGCTGCCGAAAAGCAGCTGGGCGCCCGCGTGCTGGCCGATGGCAAGGGGCTGGTGGCGAACTACCAGTTCTACCTGGCGTCGCGCACCTATGCCGAAAAAAATCCTGAAATCCTGCGCATCGTGCTCGATGAAGTGGCCAAGGTCGATGACTGGGGCCGCAACAACCCGGACGACGTGGCGACGATCCTGTCGGCACAGACGGGCTTGAGCAAGGACGTGGTGGCGCTGGCCGCCTCGCGCTATGCCTATGGCGTCAAACCCGTGTCGGTCGATGTCATCGCCTCGCAGCAAAGGGTGGCGGACGCATTTTCCAGCCTGAAACTGATCCCGAAACCGATCGTTGTCAAGGATGCGCTGCTGCCGGCGCGCCAGCTGGCCACCAGCACTAAATAAAGAAAGAACACCATGTCATTGAATGTCTTCTGGTTCATTCCTACCCACGGCGACAGCCGTTACCTGGGCACCTCGCAGGGCGCGCGCCCCGTCGATGCCGATTATTTGCGCCAGGTGGCTGTTGCCGCCGATACGCTGGGTTACGACGGCGTGCTGCTGCCCACGGGCCGCTCCTGCGAAGATGCATGGGTGGTGGCGTCGTCCCTGATTAGCGTGACGCACAAGTTGAAATTCCTCGTCGCCGTGCGCCCAGGCTTGTCCACGCCCGGCCTGGCCGTGCGCATGGCCTCGACCTTTGACCGCCTGTCGAATGGCCGCTTGTTGATCAATGTCGTCACGGGCGGCGACCAGGGCGAACTGGAAGCGGACGGCCTGTTTGCCGACCATGCCAAACGCTACGAAATATCGGATGAATTCATCAAGGTGTGGCGCGCCACGCTGGCCGGCGAAGGTGGCGCGGCCGGCTACGATTTCGAGGGCAAGCATATCCAGGTGAAGGGGGCGAAAACGCTGTATCCGCCCGTGCAAAAGCCGTATCCGCCGCTGTATTTCGGCGGCTCGTCGGAACCGGCGCATGAACTGGCGGCCGAGCAGATGGATGTGTACCTGACCTGGGGCGAGCCGCCTGCCGCCGTGGCCGAGAAAATCGCCGATATCCGCGCGCGCGCCGCCAAGCGTGGCCGCACGGTGCGCTTCGGCATCCGCTTGCATGTGATCGTGCGCGAAACCAACGAGGCGGCCTGGCGCGCGGCAGAGGAATTGATCAGCCACCTCGATGACGACATCATCGCCAAGGCGCAAACGTCGTTGGGCAAGATGGATTCCGTGGGCCAGCAGCGCATGGCCGCCCTGCATGGCGGGCGGCGCGACAAGCTCGAAGTGTCGCCCAATCTGTGGGCCGGCGTGGGCCTGGTGCGCGGCGGAGCCGGTACGGCACTCGTTGGCGACGCCCAAACGGTGGTGGCGCGCATGCAGGAATACGCGGACCTGGGCATCGACACTTTCATTTTCTCGGGCTACCCGCACCTGGAAGAATCGTACCGCTTCGCCGAACTGGTGTTCCCGCTGCTGGGCAAGGGCAAGGCCGTGGGCGAACAATCCTTGACGGGACCCTTTGGCGAAGTCATGGCCAGTGATATTGTGCCGGCAACCGCGCAGAAAAAGGCGGCCTGAGATGGCGGCGGGCGCGGTGAAAGCAGTGAAATCAGTAGGCGCAGGCGCTGCGTGGCGTGATGCGCTGGCGCCGTGGGCCTTGCCTGTGGCGCTGCTGCTGGCCTGGCAACTGGCCTCGCAGTGGGGCTGGCTGTCGAGCCGCATCCTGCCCGAACCGTGGGCCGTGGCGAAAGCCTTCTGGAACCTGGCCATGTCGGGCGAGCTGTGGCTGCATTTGAAAACGAGCTTGTGGCGCGCGACGGTGGGCTTCGTCATCGGTGCGGGTCTGGGCTTGCTGCTGGGCCTCTTGACGGGCAGCTTCCGCCATGCGGAAACCCTGCTCGACACAACCTTGCAAATGGTGCGCAACATCCCGGCATTGGCCCTGATTCCGCTGGTGATCCTGTGGTTTGGCATCGACGAGACGGCCAAGCTGTTTCTGCTGGCTGTCGGCGTGTTTTTCCCCGTCTACCTGAATACCTTCCACGGCATCCGCTCGGCCGACCAGGGCCTGATCGAAATGGCGAAAAGCTATGGCTTGTCCGGCTGGCCCCTGTACCGCGACGTGATCCTGCCGGCCGCCATGCCGTCCATCCTGGTGGGCGTGCGCTTTTCGCTGGGCCTGGTATGGGTGCTGCTGATCGTCGCCGAAACCATCTCGGCGCAGGCCGGCATCGGCTACATGACCATGAATGCCCGCGAATTCCTGCAAACGGACGTGGTGCTGGTGGGGATTTTGCTGTATGCCTTGCTGGGCAAACTGGCCGACCTGTTCTCGCGCCGGCTGGAACGCCACTGCCTGCGCTGGAATCCCGCCTACCGATAATGATGAAAGAGGACACCATGCTGCTTGCCCCGATCCAGATCGAAACGGATTTCCTGACGCACTTCGTGCAAAACGACCCGGCCAGCGCGCCGGCGCAGGCGAAAACCGCTCCGTCTGCCCCTTTGAGCCGCCGTGGCGTGCCGCTGGCCCTGACGAATCTGAGTAAATCGTACACCAGCCGTCCCGTGTTGAAAAACGTGGACTTGCAGCTCGAAGCGGGCGAGTTTGTCGCCATCGTGGGGCGCAGCGGCTGCGGCAAGAGCACCTTGCTGCGCTCGATCGCGGGCCTGGAAAGCGTGGACGAAGGCAGGGTTGCCATCGGTTCCGATGTTGGCTCGATCCTGGGTACGCCGGATATCCGCATCATGTTCCAGGAGCCGCGCCTGCTGCCGTGGAAGACGGTGCTCGATAATGTGGCCCTGGGCTTGCCCCGTTCCGTGGGCGCTGCCGCAGCCGCCTTGTGGACGGTAGGCCTTGCCGAGCGGGCCGGCGAGTGGCCGGCGGCCCTGTCGGGCGGGCAGAAGCAGCGCGTGGCGCTGGCCCGCGCCCTCGTGCACGAGCCGCAATTGCTGCTGCTCGACGAACCTTTGGGCGCGCTCGACGCGCTGACGCGCATCGAAATGCAGCAGCTGATCGAGTCGCTCTGGCTGGCGCGTGGTTTTACGGCCGTGCTGGTGACGCACGATGTGGCCGAAGCGGTGGCCCTGGCCGACCGCGTGCTGCTGATCGAGGATGGCCAGATCACCCTGGACGTGCAGGTGGACTTGCCGCGCCCGCGGCAGCGCGGCAATGCGGCTTTCGCCGCGCTGGAGCAGGCTATTTTGTCGCGCGTGCTGCAACCATCTCGGCCAGTACAATAAAACCGTCGCTATCGACCGTCGCTACGATGCTGTCGTAGCTGTCGATCACGGGGTGGCGCGTGGCCAGCGGATGCGCATGCGTGGCGGTGACGACGATGACCTTCGCGCCAGCCGCTTCGCCCGCCTCGATGCCGACCGAGGCGTCTTCGAACACCAGGCAATCAAAGGGCGCCACGCCTAGCTTTTCAGCCGCCAGCAGGTAGCAATCGGGTTTTGGCTTGCCCGCCTTGACGTCTTCCGCCGTCACCATGATGGCGGGGATGGGCATGCCGGCCGCCTTCAGGCGCGCCGTGGCCAGCGCCCGCGGCGCCGAGGTGACGATGGCCCATTGCGCCGGCGGCAGCGATTGCAAAAAGCGCAGCGCGCCCGCAATTTCAATGATACCCGCTACATCGATGATCTCGGCATCCGTGATGCCCTGCGACTCGCGCTGCGCATCGACGCCGGGCAACGCCAGCCTGGTGATGGTGTCGACCGAGCGCGCGCCATGGATGGTGGGTAGAAAGGCCAGCACGTCGAGCCCCTGGCGTTGCGCCCACGTGCCCCAGATCCGCTCGGCGGCGGCGATGGAATTGATGACCGTGCCGTCCATGTCAAAAAGAAAAGCGCGGTAGCGGCCTGCGGCCGATGGCAGTGGTACAGGGGACGGCGAGGGCAGGGCGGACATGGCTTCCTTCCAAAAGATGGGCTGGAAGCCATTGTAACGGCAGTGGGTTTTTATTTCAGGTAGACCGACTCAAAACGCGCCACGGGCGCACCATCCTTGAGCAGTATCAGCTTTTCGCCATCGAGCTGGTAGCCCGTCACGCTATTCAAATTGGCCAGCACGGCGCTTTCCAGCTGCATCAAGGGCGGCGGGCACGCCATGCGGGTGCCGGCCAGCTGCGTGAAGCGCAGGGCCGTGCCGGCCACGGTGTAGCCGCCCATCACGCGGTTGCAGCCTGTAAAACCGGTGACCTTGCCGTCGTCGGAAAGCGTGATGCGCACTTCGCGTTCCTGCTCCGGCGCCATCGTCACCGTGGCGCCATCGAGCTGCGTCAGCTTCCAGTAGGTATTCGTCAGGCTGGCCTGCGGCGCCAGGCTGGCGTTTGGCATGGTGTTGTCGACCGTTGCGGCGCAGCCGCCAGCCATGGCGATTGCGGCGGCGAGGGGCAGGAATTTTAGACGATTCGTCAGACAATGCGTCAGGCGTTGCAGCATGGGAGACTCCTGTGAGGGGTGAACGATGGCTGCCAGACTAGCAGATTTTTTGCGCGCACCGTGGTATCGCAGCGGCACTGATCTGCTGTTTTGCCAGTATAGGCATTACACTCATGGCTGCTGTTCAATTTTTATAGAATGTGAAGCGAGAAGACGATGCCTGTAAGTTCCTACCTGAATACCCGTCCCATGCTGGGCGAGCGCGTGTACCTGCATGATACGGCGCAAGTGATTGGCGATGTGCAGATCGGCGACGACTGTTCCATCTGGTGCAACAGCGTGCTGCGCGGCGACGTCAACCGCATCGTCATCGGCGAGGGCAGCAATATCCAGGACTTTTCCATGGGGCATGTGTCGCACAGGAATGCGGCCAAGCCGGACGGTTCGCCCTTGACGATTGGCAAGTATGTGACCATCGGCCATTCCGTGATCTTGCACGGCTGCACCATTGGCGACGAGTGCCTGATCGGCATGGGCAGCATCGTCATGGATGACGTGGTGGTGGAAAAGCACGTGATGCTGGGCGCGGGCAGCCTGGTGTCGCCGGGCAAGGTGCTGGAAAGCGGGCATTTGTATGTGGGCCGCCCCGCCGCCAAGGTGCGCGCGCTAACGGACGCCGAGATCGCCTACCTGCGCTATTCGGCCGAGCATTATGTGCGCGTGAAGAACAATTACCTGGCGGGCGGTGAGCCGGGCTGAACTGAACTGAACTGAATATCAGTCCTTGGGAGCGGACGACGGTTGCGTGTATTTGTCGAAATTGGCGATGTAGTCGTTGAAGTTATCCGTCAGCATGCGCTTGTATTGTTCGGTGAAAAATGCCACGGCGTCGTCTTTTTCCTGGCGCATTTTTTCCACGTCGTTGGTCTTGCTGGCAATCAGGAAGGCGTTGAAGCGTGCTGCCGCGTACAGCAGCGAGGTGGCCACTTCGTTACCGCGGCTATGCTCGCATTGCTCATTCGCCACGGCGATGATTTGGTCGGCGCGTTCCCAGAATTCCGGGCCCGGTGCTGGTTTTGTGCTTGGTGTGCTCATACGACTCCTCGTGAAATTGCGTGCCAGTCTACACAGCGCACTGCGGCCTGTCCAGCGGCGCGCCACGCTTCAGGGCGCTTGCAGGATTTGTTCGACCAAAACGGCCAGGGGCTGGCCGATATCGAGCACGATGCCCGCTTCGTCAGGCAGCAAAGGCTGCAGGGTAAGCAGCTGGCTGTCGAGCAGGCTGGCAGGCATGAAATGGCCTTGCTGTTCCTGGCGCTGCTGCATGCGGCATTCCAGCACGGCGCGCGGTCCGTCCAGATGGGCAAAGCGCAGTGCCGGGTCGCCCGTGCGCAGCAGATCGCGGTAGGCGCGCTTCAGGGCGGAGCAGGAAACGACGAGGCCGCTACCTTGCGCACGGGCGGTGGCGATGCGCTCGCGCAAGGCGGCCAGCCAGCCGGCCCGGTCGGCATCGTCGAGGGGGATGCCGGCGGCCATCCTGGCCACGTTCTCGGGCGGGTGCACCTCGTCGCCTTCCACGTACGGCAGGCCCAGCGCACTGGCCAGCAGGCTGCCGACTGCGCTCTTGCCGCAGCCCGATACGCCCATCACGACCCAGCGCACGGCCGGCGCGCCTGCACTCATGGCGCCGAGACGATGATGGTGACGCGGCGGTTTTCTGCCTGGCCCGCCTTGCTGGCGTTCGAGGCCACCGGCTTGCCCATGCCCAGGCCCTTGACGATGATGTTGTCGCGTGGAATGCCCGTCGCGCTCATGGCACCGGCTACCACGTTGGCGCGCGCCAGCGACAGCTTGATGTTGTAGTCTTGCGTGCCTTCGTTATCCGTGTGGCCTTCCACGCGCATGTGGTTGATGCCCACTTTCAGCAGGGCGGCGCTGATCTTCTGGACGGCGCTGCGGCTGGGCGGCGTCAGCTTGGCGGCGTCAAACTCGAACAGCAGCTTGTCCGTAAAGCTCAGCTCCCAGCCTTCGTCGGTCTGGTGAAAGCCCTGCTCCGTCATGGCGGCGATCTGTTCGGCATTGAATGGCGGTTTCTTTTCTGGCGTGCTTTGGCAGGCCGCCAGCAGGCCCAGCATCAGCAGGCCGAGAAAGCCGAGGCGTAATTGCTTGTAAATCAATTGCATGGTGATGCTCCTTGCGGTCAGGGGTGAATCTGGGGCTGGGGCAGGCGCGCCACCTGGCGCGTGCCACGCTGCGCCTGCTTGGCGCGGTACATGGCGTCGTCCGCCGCACCCACCAGCGACACGGCGTCGATGGCGTGATCGGGGAAGACGGCCACGCCGATGGTCAGCGAACTGACGATACTGTTGCCAGTTGGCAATTCAATCGCGTGCGACATGGCGGCGATGATGTTGTCGGCGATGTGCATGGCGTCGCTGCTGCTGCGCAGCGGCTTGAGCAGGATGGCGAACTCGTCGCCGCCCAGGCGCGCCACCAGGTCGCCTTCGCGCAATTGCTGCTTGATGCGCGCGGCAATCGTCACCAGTACGCGGTCGCCCGAGGCATGGCCGAAAGTATCGTTGATGTACTTGAAGCGGTCGCTGTCGAGGAACAACACGGCCACCTTGCCATTGCCGAGCCTGGCCTCGATGATGGCGCGTTCCAGCTCCGCTTCCATGAAGGCGCGGTTGGACAGGCCCGTCAGGCTGTCGTGGTTGGCGCGGTGCGACAGCGAGGCGTTTTCCTTTTGCAGATGGCTTTGCCACGCTTCAAGTTCGTCGAGCAGGGCGTTGAAGTCGTCATTGATCTGGTTCAGTTCTGCAATATTGGCAGGTGGCACGCGCAGTTCGAACGAGCGGTCGCGCCGCACGCGGTGCGCCGTTTCGGCCAGGTGGCGCAGCGGCGCCGTGATGTCCGTTTCCATGCGGCGTGACAGGCGTACGGCAACGATCAGGCTGAGCGCCAGGCAAGCGAGCAAACAGGAGAGGCCGCTGAGCAGGAACGGCAGCAGGCTGCGGCTGTGCGGCACCAACGCGATGCTGCCGATCACCTGTTCGTTATGCGTGATGGGAAACGATAGCGAATCGGGCAGCATCCAGTCCGTCAGCGTGCGCTCGATGTAGTAGCGCGTGCCATGTTCGCCCCGTTCCCAGCGGGCCAGGACCTTGCCATCCTTGTCGCTCACTTGTGCCCGGTCGATATCTTCATTGACGCCGATCAAGGCCAGCGCTTCCTTGGCGGCCATGGGGTCGCCAAAGACGACGGCCGCTTCCACCGTGTAGCTCATCGAGCGGGCCACCAGGCGCAAATTTTGCTCCGAATACACGCGCAAGGCCAGCAGCGCCACGGCCGTCATGGTCAAACCGGCGGCCAGCACGGCGATCAGCGACACGCTCAGGTGGGCACGCCGCAGCACGCTGTCGAGCGTGGGCCGCGCTTTGCGGGTGCGTTTGCTATTCAGCCGGGCGTTCATGGCTGGGGTCCCTTGCGACGGGCTATTTGCAAGGCGTTCGGATGCACGCGCAGGCCGCTGCGGGCGATGGCGTCGAGATTGACGTCAAAGCCGATCTGCGCCTCGACCAGGCGCAGGCAGAACATGGTGCCCACGGAGCAGGCGGTACCCGGTTCACTGACCGATAAAATGGGTTTACCGATGACCTGCGCCAATAGCAGTTCGCGCTCGCTGTCGGGCAGGCTGCCCATGTAGACGACGTCGCATTCATTGATGGCGCCGCTGGCCGGCTGGATCTTGACGCGGAGTCGCTGTCCTGCGCTGGAGGCGGGCGTATCGACGATGGCTGCGCCATGGTGGGGTGTGCCGACCATGCAGACGCGCACTTCGGGGCGCGCCACGGGCCAGCGCACATAGCTGATGATGCCGAACAACACCTGCGCCACATCGGCCGGCCGCCTGGCGTCCGGTGCGGCGCCACCTTGTGCCCACGCCGCCCCCGGCGCCAGCACAGTGCAGGCGAACAGCGAGGCCAGCAGCACGGCAGCGAGCACAGTGGTGAGCAATGCGTGCGGCGCGGTGCGCTGCCTGTGGCAAGGGAAGGAAGGCACGGCGTTGAGTGTCTTTATTCAGGTCAGAAATTGCTGCTCAAATTGCTACTCAAATTGCTACTCATAAACACCGACTGTACGGAACTGTATGCTGAAAGTAAATTAATTGTGCGATATAACCTTGCATTATAAACACTAATTTAAAAACTTGCATTCTTTACCACGAGAACTGCCAGGCTACATTGCTCAAGTGGCGCTGAACTGTCTCTATTCTTCCAATGTCGCTTCCAGTAAGTCGATTTCGCGCAGCAGGCGCAAGTGGATGGTGTCGTCCAGTTCGCCTGAGATACGGCGGCGGAACAGTTCGTCGCGCTCCGCATTGAGCGCTTCGAGGCGTAGCGCCCGCTCAGCCTTGGCCAGTTCCTGCATGCGGCTTGCCTCGTCGTTGCTGCTTTCGCCATACGTGAGCCGGCGCCGGTAGGCTTCGATCAGGCGGTTGGCCGCCTCGCTGACGACTTGCTGCTTGCCGTCCTTGTCGATGCCGGCGCAGACTTTTTCCAGCCGCGCGATGGCGGCCTCGGCGGCAGCGGCGCGGGCATTGCGCTCTTCCGTCGAGCGGCGCGCGGGCGGCGCGAAGACCAGCCCCTTGGTCAGCAGGGGCAGGGTGACGCTGGCCAGTATCAACGACAGCAGGATGACGCCCATGGCCAGGAAGATGACCAGGTCGCGTGCGGGGAAACGCGTGCCGTCAGGCAAGAACAACGGCAGGGTCAGTATGCCGGCCAGGGTCAGCGCTCCGCGCACGCCTGCAAACGAGGCCACCAGCAGCAGGCGCAGGCTGGGGCGCGCCAGCGGCGCCGCTTCCTTCGATTCGCCAGCCACCTTCTTGTTGTGCTTGAACAAGGTCAGCTTCATCGAGATGAAGACCCAGACGAAGCGCATGAAGGTCAGCCCCACCGTGATGGCGACAACGAACAGGGGCAGTTTCCAGGCACTGCCGGCGCCCACTTCGATGGATGCGCCCGGCAGGCCGGCAACGGTGGCGGGCAATTGCGCGCCCAGCATGACGAAGATCACGCCATTCAAGACCAGTTGCACGGTATCCCACACCGCCTTGCGCTGCGTGCGCGTGGCCGCCAGCGGGCGGCCGATCAGGTCGGCGTAATGCATGGACACGCCCGCCGTGGCGGCGGCCAGGATGCCCGAGCCGTGGATCTGCTCGGCGCCCAGGTAGGCGGCGAACGGGATCAGGATGCTGATCAGGATTTGCAGGCCCGGTTCTTCGCCGACCTTGCTCACCAGCCATCTGTTTGCCAGGCCCACGCCCCACGAGATGGCCAGGCCGACGACGATGCCGCCACCGGCTTCCTGCACAAAGCTCAGCGAGGCGGCGCCGATCGAGAAGCCGCCCGTCATCATGGCGCCCACGGCAAACGTGAAGCAGACCAGGCCCGAGGCGTCGTTCAGCAGGGACTCGCCTTCCAGGATATGCATCAGGCGCGGCGGAATCGGATTGCCGGCGGCAATGGCCGAGACGGCCACGGGGTCGGTCGGCGAGAGGATGGCGCCCAGCGCGAAGGCGACGGCCAGCGGCACGCTGGGAATGAGCCAATCGATGAAGAAACCCATGCCCAGCACGGTAAACAGCACCAGGCCGATGGCCAGCATCAGGATCGAGCGCGCATCGGAAAAAAACGCGCCCTTGGGAATGCGCCAGCCATCGAGAAACAGCAGCGGTGGAATGAAGAGCAGGAAGAAAATGTCGGGGTCGAGCGGCACTTGCACGCCAAACATGGCCAATCCCGTGCCGCCGGCAATCTGGATCAGGGGCAAGGGCAGCGGGATCCAGCGCGAACGGGCGATGAAGCCGCACAGGACGACGGTGAGGACCAGGGTGAGGATAATGGTAACGGTATGCATGAAGGGGGAGGGCCGGCGTGCTGAAACGGAGATTATAAGGCGCAGCTTGCGCGCAGCGCTGCCTAGGTGTCATCGCGTACATACAACAAGTCACAATCGCGGTAAGATTGTAACAATTGGCCATGCCGCCGCCGCTGCCTGTGGACGGTTGCTGCGCATGCGCTTTGACTCTTACGGAATCCTGTTTTGCTCAAAAAGATTTTCACCGGCCTGCTGGTTTTGCTGGCGCTGCCCGTCATCGCGGCGTTGGCCGCGTATGTCTATTACTGGCGTCCCGCGCTGGCGCCCATCAACCCGCCTGCCGCCACGGCGTTTTCGCCGCAAGTGGTCGAGCGGGGGCGGATCCTGGCGGGCATGGGTAATTGCGCCGCCTGCCATACGGCCAAAGACGGCGCTCAATTTGCTGGCGGACACGGCTTGGCCACGCCGTTTGGCACGATTTACGCCACGAACATCACGCCCGACCCGCAAACGGGCATCGGCCGCTGGTCGCTGGCCGCCTTCCAGCGGGCCATGCGCGAAGGCGTGGGCCGCGATGGCGCGCACCTGTTTCCCGTCTTTCCCTACACCCACTTCACGCTCGTCTCGGAGGCGGACCTGACGGCCCTGTACGCGTATTTCATGACGCGCCCGCCCGTGTATGCGGCAGCGTCCGCCAATAGCGTGCCATTTCCCCTGAATCTGCGGCCCCTGCAGGCGGGCTGGAAGTTGCTGTACTTTAAGCCGGCCAGCTTCCAGCTTGATCCTGCGCAAGGGCTGGACTGGAACCGGGGCCGCTACCTGGCCGAAGGCCTGGCCCATTGCGCCGCCTGCCACACGCCGCGCAATGCGCTCGGTGCCGAGCTTGCCGGTTCGCCGTATCTGGGCGCATCGATTGATCACTGGTATGCGCCAGCCCTGACCAGCGCCAACACGGCACCGTTGCCATGGACGCACGATGAGCTGTATGCCTTCTTGCGTACGGGCGCGACGGCCCTGCACGGCGTGGCGGCCGGCCCCATGTCGGCTGTGGTGCACGAAGGCATGGGGGCCTCGCCCGATAGCGATGTCCGCGCCCTGGCCACCTATTTCGCCGGCGTTTCTGGCGCAGGCAGTGAAACCGCGCGCAAAGTTGATGTGGGTGCCGTGGTGAAGGCCGGCATCGACCGTTCGCAGCGCGTCAGCCTGGTCGATAACGACCGCGGCGCCAGCCTGTACGTGGCCGCTTGCGCGTCTTGCCACTCAAACAGCAACGGCCAGCCCGTGGCCCTGCGGCCGGAACTGAGCCTGAACAGCGCCGTCAGCGCGCCCGATCCAGCCAACCTGATCCAGGTGATACTGCACGGCATCAATAGGGACGAGGCCATGCGCGGCGTGCTGATGCCCGGTTTTGCCCAGTCGCTGACGGATAACGACGTGGCCCAGCTGGCCGCCTATTTGCGCCGTAGCCGCAGCCATCAGCCGGCCTGGACGAACCTGGAAGCGGCCGTGGCACGCGCTCGTGCCACGCCTGGCGCTGGCAAGCAATAATTGAAAGTTTCTTATGTATAACACTTATGTATAACATTTCTGTTAATGGCCAGCCTTTTACCGCCGAGGTCGATGCCGAAACCCCCTTGCTGTGGGTGCTGCGCGACGAAGTCCATTTAAAAGGCACCAAGTTTGGCTGCGGCATCGGCATGTGCGGCGCCTGCACCGTGCATGTGGACGGCCGGGCGATCCGCTCGTGTATCACGCCGATTGCTGCCGTGGCCGGTTGCGCCATCACCACCATCGAAGGCCTCTCGCCGGACGGCACGCACCCGCTGCAGCAAGCGTGGATCGCCACGCAGGCGCCCCAGTGCGGCTATTGCCAGTCGGGCCAGATCATGCAGGCGGCGACCTTGCTGCGCGACTATCCGCAGCCAACGGATGCGAATATCGATGCTGTCATGAGTGGCAACCTGTGCCGTTGCATGGCGTATGTGCGCATCCGCAAGGCCATCAAGCTGGCGGCCGGCATGCAGGAGGCGCCTGATGTTTAAATTACCCAAAGAAAATTCGTCGCTGCGCCCCAGCGCGCTGGGACGGCGCGGTTTCCTGATCGCCGCCGCCGGCACGGGTTTTACGCTGGCCTTCCTGCGCGCCGACAGCTCATTTGCCAACAGCTCATTGGCCGACAGCAAGGTGGCGCCCGTGCCGGCAGTGACACCGGCCGCGCCCGTGTTCGACCCCAGCATCTGGTTCGAGCTTGATGTGGACGGCATGATCACCGTCAATATCGCCAAGGCGGAAATGGGCCAGCATATTGGCACGGCCCTGGCGCGCATCGTGGCCGACGAACTGGAAGCGGACTGGAGCAAAGTGCGCCTGCGTTACGTCGATACGGACCCGAAATGGGGCTTGATGGTGACCGGCGGCAGCTGGTCCGTCTGGCAGAATTTCGATCCGCTCAGCCGTGCTGGCGCCGCTGGCCGCCTCGCGCTGGTCGAGGAGGGCGCGCGCCTGCTGCGCATGCCCGTGTCTGGCTGCCACGCCAAACTGGGCGCCGTGCATGGACGCGGAGGTTCGATTTCCTATGCCGAGATCGTGCGCCGTGGCAAGCTGGCGCGCCAGTACACGCCCGCGCAATTGAAGGCCATCGTGCTGAAAACGCCGCAGCAGCGCAGCCTGATCGGCCACCGCGTGCAGGCGCTCGATATTCCATCGAAAACGGATGGCACGGCCCAGTACGGCATCGATGCGCACGTCGACGGCATGCTGTACGCGCGCCCGAAGATACCGCCCACGCGCTACGGCTCGAAGGTCGTCTCCATCGACGACTCGGCGGCCAGGCAGGTGAAGGGCTATCTGCACTCGCTGGCCTTGCAAGATCCCAGCGGCAGCGTGCCCGGCTGGGTCATGGTGGTTGCCGAATCATACGCCGCTGCCATGCGCGCGGCCGACCTGGTGCAAGTGAAATGGCGGGCCGGCGCAGCGGCGCATGTGTCGGAGCAGGATATTGTCAATTACGCCAGCAAGCAGCTGGCAGACGCCAGCCTGGGCGCGCGCTTGGTCGATGATGATGGCGTGGAGCAAGCTTTCAAGGATGCCAGCCTGACGCTGGAGCGCCACTACACCACCAGTACCGTGCTGCATTTCCAGCTCGAACCGGTCAATGCGCTGGCGCAAAAAGTCGACGGCATCTGGCACATCCATGCGGGCAATCAATGGCAATCCTTGATACTTCCCGTGCTGGCCAAGGCCTTGAAAGTGCCGCAAGACAAGGTCATGCTGCACACCTATCTGCTGGGCGGCGGCTTCGGGCGGCGCCTGAATGGCGATTATTGCGTGCCGGCCGCGCTGGCGGCGCAGGCCCTCGGGCGGCCCGTCAAGATGCTGTGCACGCGCGCCGACGATGCGCGTTTCGATTCGCCCCGCTCGCCCTCCGTGCAGCATGTGCGCATGGCCTTCGATGGCGAGGGCAAGGTGTCGGCGATGGTGCATGAAGCGAGCGCGGGCTGGCCCACGCAAGCGATGATCCCCGCCTTGCTGGCCAAGGACAAGGCCGGCCATCCGTATGACCCGTTCGCCATCGCTGGCGCCGACCACTGGTACTCGGTGGGCGCGCAGCGCGTGCGGGCCGTCTCGAACGACTTGGCCAACAGCAGTTTCCGCCCCGGCTGGCTGCGCTCGGTGGGGCCGGGCTGGACGAATTGGGCCGTGGAAAGTTTCATGGACGAGGCGGCGCAGGCGGCCAAGGTCGATCCGCTGGCGTTCCGCTTGTCGCTGCTGCAGGCGACGGGGCGCAACGCGGGCAGCGCGCCAAATGCCGTCGGCGGCGCCGCGCGCCTGGCCCATGTGCTGCGTCGGGCGGCGGAAAAGGCCGGCTGGGGCACGGCCATGCCGCCCGACACGGGCCTGGGCATCGCCGCCACGTTTGGCCAGGAGCGCGGCATGCCCACCTGGACGGCCTGCGTGGCCAGGGTCAAGGTTGACCGCAGCACGTGCATGGTGAAAGTCGAGAAGCTGACCATGGTGATCGACGCCGGCACCATCGTCGATCCGGACGGCGCGCTGGCGCAGGCGGAAGGCGGCGCCCTGTGGGGCGTGAGCATGGCCATCCATGAAGGCACGGCTTTCCTGAATGGCGAAGTGAAGGATACCAACCTGAATACCTACACGCCCCTGCGCATGGCCGACGTGCCGGAACTCGATATCGAGTTCGTGGCCAGCACGCAAACGGCGACGGGCATGGGCGAGCCGCCCACCACGGCCGTGGCGCCGGCCATCGGCAATGCCATCTTTGCCGCCGTGGCATCGCGCGTGCGGCATTTGCCGATCCGCCCGGAAGCCGTGCTGAAGGGACTCGACCGGCACGGTGCCGTGTAACGTTGCCATGTGGAAAATGTTGTCACGCATGCGTGAACGCTTGCGCAGGAACGGCCGCAGGCTGCTACACTGAGGACTGCCGCTCTAGGCCTGCAGCATGCCCGCCGCGGCTAAATCAGCGTAGTACCAGCTTGATTTCAGCTCAATTCCAGCTTGATTCCAGCTCGATTGCGGAGGCAGCCATGCAAGAACAATTTGTCAGCATCACGGCCGATGAACATCATTTGGACGGCGTGCTTGATTTGCCCGAGCGCCCGGTGGGCATCGTCCTGTTTGCCCACGGCGCCGGCGCCGATAGTGACTATCTGGGCGCCTCCAGCCATGCCACATCGCAAGATTTCCTGCGAGCGGGCATCGCCACCTTGCGCTTTGACCAGGCCGGTGTCGGGCCTGGCGGCGGAAGCAACGGCCATGCCTACTTCGTGCGCAGCGATATCGTCCTGCTGGCGCGCCAGCTGGAAAAAGCCCTGGGCTGGCTGCAAATGGACCCTTCCACGCGGCGCTTGCCCTGCGGCTTGTATGGCTATGGCACCAGCGCGGCCGTGGTGATGCAGCTGGCGGCCTGGCGCAGCGGAGAAATCGCCGCGCTGGCGGTCTGCGATGGCCAGGTGGAAATGGCGGGCAAGGCGGCACTGGAAAATGTGCGCGTGCCCTCCTTGCTCATCGTCGGTGGCCGCGATCCCGATGTGGCCGGCTTGAACCGCATGGCGTTTGCCACCTTGCGCTGCGACAAGCAACTGGAACAAATCGCCTCGCCTGGCGGCCCCGACGCGCGGCACCAGGCCGCCTTGCTGGCCACGGACTGGTACACCCGCCATTTCAACGGGCATATCAGCACGGCGCAATAGCGGCCAATCAGGCGGCGCGCAAGTTCCTTGCATGGAAGCGCACATGCTCTTCCATGAAAGTGGCGATGAAGTAATAGCCGTGGTCATAGCCGGCATGGCGGCGCAGCTGCAGGGGCTGGGCCGCATCCTGGCAAGCGGCCTCGAAGGCTTCGGGGAACAGTTGCTCGGGCAAGAACTTGTCGGCCAGGCCCTGGTCGATCAAGATACCGGCAGGAAATAATACCGGCTGGCCCTGCAAACCGTGCATCAGCGCGCTGGCGTCGTAGTGCTGCCAACTGGCCTCGTCGCTGCCCAGGTAGCCCGTAAAGGCTTTCTTGCCCCACGGACACTGGCTGGGCGCGGCGATCGGCGCAAAGGCGGACACCGAACGGAACAGTCCGGGATTGCGCAAGGCCAGCACCAGTGCGCCATGGCCACCCATGGAATGGCCGAAAATACCCGTGCGTTGCGCATCGATAGCCAGTTCCTGCTCCAGCAGGGCGCGCAATTCCAGGATGTAGCTGTACATGCGGTAGTGGCCGCTCCATGGCGCCTCGGTGGCATCCACGTAAAAGCCGGCGCCCGCACCGAAATCCCAGTGATCGCTCTCGCCCGCGATGCCCGCGCCACGGGGGCTGGTGTCGGGCGCGATCAGGATCAAGCCTTCCTCGGCCGCCACGCGCTGCGCGCCGCCCTTGATCATGAAGGTTTCTTCGGTGCAAGTTAAGCCGGCTAGGTAAAACAGGGCGGGGCGCTTGGCGCCGGCCGCGGCGCCGGGCACGGTGTCGGGAATGAAGGCCGAAAAACGCATGGGCAAGCCGATGGCTTGCGCGTCGTGGCGATAAAAACGTTGTACGCCGCCAAAACAGGCGTGTTCACTCAACAGTTCCAGCATGAATTCTCCTCGTCAATCCCATAGTATAGCGAGAGTGGTGGCAGGCCGAAACTGCCTGGACTGCAATGCGTCGCGGCTTCAGCCCAGCAAGTCCGCGACGAGGGGTAATACTTCCTGCGCGGGCGCTTCGGTCTTGAACGCCAGCAAATGGTCGGCGCGCGTCTTGCCCAGGTTGATGGCGGCCACGGGCTTGCCCGCTTCGGCCGCCATGCGGCACAGGCGAAAGCTCGAATACACCATCACGGACGAGCCCACCACCAGCAGGGCGCTGGCGTCTGCCATCTTGCGCCCGGCCTCGGCGGCGCGGTCAAGCGGCACGCCGTCGCCGAAAAACACCACGTCTGGCTGCAAGGTGCCGCCGCAGTGCAGGCAACGGGGCACGTGGAAGGCGGCCAGTTGCGATGGTTCCAGCAGCGCGTCGCCATCGGGCGCCGGCGTGGCCGTGGCGCCCAGCATGTGCGGATTGTCGCGTTCCAGCAAGTCCTGGATGATGCGCCGTGGAAAGCTGGCGTGGCAATCGAGGCAAATGACCGCATGTATGCTGCCGTGCAATTGCGTGACGGCGGTACTGCCGGCCCGTTGGTGCAGGCCATCCACGTTTTGCGTGACTAGTCCGCCTATTTGCTGGCGCTGCGCCAGCTGGGCGATGGCCAGGTGAGCGCGATTGGGCAGCGCGCGTGCCAGCGTCGGCCAGCCTACCATGCTGCGCGCCCAGTAGCGGCGCTGCACGGCTTCTTGGCGGCGAAAATCCGGCCCCTGCACGGGCGCATTGCCGCGCCGCACGCCTTGCGCGTCGCGGTAGTCGGGAATGCCGGACGCCGTGCTGATGCCAGCGCCCGTCAGCAGCAGCACGTCCGGGTGGCGTTGTAGGAACTGCGCCAGCTGATCGAGGGCGGGCCGCTGGCTGGCGAAAGGAAATATTGGCATGATGCGCCATGCTAACCGAAAAGCATGGCGCTGTTGCATGGGGATATTATTTACTCCAGCTGCATGCCGAAGCGCTGCAAACGCGGCTGCCAATGGTCAAGGATATTGGCCGAGACGAGGATGCGTTCGGCCTTGCCGATCAGCAGTTCGCGCGGCACGAAGCCGAAGTAGCGCGAGTCGGCGCTGTTGTCGCGATTGTCGCCCAGCATCATGAAGTGGTCGGCCGGCACCGTCACGGGGGCAAAGCTGCGCGCCGCGCCTGCGATCTGCGGCAAGACCTGGATACGGTGCTGCTCGGTATTGTTGCGTTCGCTGATGCGCTGCGCCGTCAGTTGCCCCAGGTGGGCGATCCTTTCGGGCGCCGTGTCGAGCGCCGTGTACCGGGCGGCGTGGCCATTGATGACCAGCTGTTCATTGCGCATTTCCACCGTATCGCCAGGCAGGGCGATGATGCGCTTGATCAGCCGCGTGCCATCCTTGGGCGAGGCAAAGGTGACGATGTCGCCGCGTGCCGGGTCGCCCAGGCGTTGTAGCACGATATCGGTCAGCGGCACTTTCAGGTTGAAGGCCAAGCGGTTGACGAAGACCACGTCGCCTTCGAGCAGGTTGGGACGCATGGACGCCGACGGTATCGGATTCCAGTCCGCCACGGCCGTGCGGAACACGCCGAACAGCAGGAGAAACATCAAAAAGCCCTTGTTGGTGCGCATCCATGTCGTCATGTCGTCTCGCTCTGGGCCTGTGCCCGTGGTGATTGGGGAGGCGCAGCTTGCAGCGCACGCCATGCAATACACGATGCGCGGCCAGACTGAAGCCATTCTTAAATCACCGTGCCAGTGTGCAAACGGCACGCTTTTTGTTGCGCGCATGCCGCATGCGATGGCGGCGGGATAAAATCGCGCTATGCGTCGGGCGTGACTTCTGGCGAGTGCTTCTGCGGATCAGGCCCTGGCGTGCGCCTTGCGTCGCTCGAAATACAACAGGTCCGTCCACTCGTCCTGGAAATGCATGGCTTTTTCCGATTGGCCGTATTGATGAAAGCCATTGCGCTGCATGACGGTGATCGAGCCCAGGTTTTGCGGCCGCACGGTCGCTTCCAGGCGCCACAGATCCAGTTTGCCGAACGCTTCTTCCAGCAGCAGGGCCACGATGCGCGTGGCGTAGCCGCGTCCGCCAAATTGCGCACCTATCCGATAACCGAGCGCCGCCTTGTTGAAATAAGGCCGCATCACGGCTGTCAGATTGACCCTGCCGATGATCTGTCCGTCCAGTTTGGCCAGGTATTGGTGGGTAATGTCTTGCTGGCGCTCGCGCTGCGATTGTTCGATGGCGGCGGCGATGGCGTCGGCGCTATAGTAGGAAGGCGCGCGGGCCGTGACCCAGGATTCAAAATACGCGCGGTTTTCCAGTTCGAAGGCCAGCAGGCCGGGGATGTCGGCGCTGGTCGGCGGGTGCAATTGCAGGCGGTCGAGGTTGGGCATGGAAGCTTGTCAAAAAGAGATGTGCCATTATATGCACGCGGCGTCGTTCGCTGCACACCAGAGTCACTCATCAAGGAGCAGCATGCTGTCCCATATTTGCATCGGCACCAACGATTTTCCCCGCGCCTACGCCTTTTACGCGGCACTGCTGCGGGAACTGGACTTGATCGAAAAATTTCATGACCCGCACCAGCCTTGGGCGGGCTGGATGAATGCAGACGCGCCGCGTCCCCTGTTCGTGCTGGGCGCGCCGCATGACGGCTTGCCCGCTACACCAGGCAACGGCCAGATGACGGCCCTGCTGGCGGCCAGCCGCGCGCAGGTCGACCGCTGCCATCGGGCCGTGCTGGCGCTGGGCGCCGTGTGTGAAGGCGCGCCGGGCCTGCGGCCCCACTACCACGCCAATTACTATGGCGCGTATTTCCGCGACCTCGATGGCAACAAGCTCTGTGTCTGTTGCCACGGGGAAGAGTAATTCAGCGCGGGCGCCAGACCTCTGTCTCCGTCCAGCCCAGTTCAAGAAAATCCCGCGCCCGCTCGTCCGCTTCGCTGGCGCAAAAGAATTCGTCGAGCTGCGGTGCTTCGATGCGCGTGCCGGCCAGCATGGCGTGTACTTGCCCCCGATGGTGGATCTGGTGCTGGAACAGGTGCGCCAGCATGCGCAGGCGCGTATCGACTTGCGGCGTGTCGCGCAAGATCGTCACGGGCCGCGCCAGGTCCGCATCGCACAGGCTGCGGCAATGCGCGATCAGGCGTGTGTCGGACGCGCGCTGCGCCAGCTGCAGCGCCGCGCAGTCGGTGAATGGCTCGTCCTGTTCAAAAAATACATAGCAGTCGGGATGCGGCGCTTCGCCGCGCAGCTCGCGCTCCAGCGCATCGAGATAAAACCAGTCGCACGTGAGGATATGATTCAGCGTGAACTGTATCGTCGGGAAAAAACTCGTGCGCGTGGCCTGGAATTCGGCCGGGGACAATAGGCCGCACGCCTGCAGCAAACGGTGGTTGGCCCAGGCGTTGTTGTACGCCTGGCTGGTGACGTAGCGGGCCAGCATGTTGCTCATGATTTACCTTGCAAAGCAGGGGGGGGCCTGCGAGAGCGCTACTGTAGCACTTTGCGGCAGGTGGACAAGGCCGCTCACGCGCGCCGCACCAGCGCTGCTGTCTTCAAGTAAAATCGCGGGGCGGATTTCGCGATAGTGATGCATATAGGGCTAAAAGAGCAATGGGTTGGATAGGAAAATTACTGAACGGCGGCGAAAAAAACCAGCCTGCGCCAGTTGCGGCAGCGGCGGCGCCCGAGATGACACGGCAGCCAGCCACCATCAGCGAAATCGATGCCATCTACTACCGCTGGCTGGCGGCTGTGGGTTCGACGCAGGCTCCGGCGCAGGCCGAACAGCAGATTCTGGACGAATTGACGCGCCTGGCCCGTGAACCGATCGCTGGCGCTGCGCTGGTACCGCGTATTCCGGCCATCATTGCGCAGTTGATGCGTACCTTGCAAGATGAAAACATGAGCGCGGCCGAGCTGTCGCGCCAGCTGTCCCAGGACGTGGTGCTGGTCGCCGAGGTCTACCGCGAAGCGAACCGGCCCTGCTACCATTCGCGCTACAACGCCAGCCCGTCGATCAACAACATGGAAGGCGCCATCATGCTGCTAGGGCAAAACGGCATGCGCATGCTGCTCGCCCGCGTCGCCTTCCGTCCCATCGTCAGCATGCAAAGTGGCGGGCTGACCATACGCACGGCGCCGCTGATCTGGCGCCAGTCCGAGAAGTGTGCGCTGGCGGCCAACCTGGTTGCGCCTGCAATGCAGGCAAACGCCTTCGACGCCTATCTCGCGGGACTGATGGCCAATGTCGGCCTGGTGGTGGCCTTCCGGCTGATCGACCAGATGCATGCGCCCGATGTCTTTCCGCAATCGGACGCCTTCATTGCCCAGGTGTTTGCGCAAGCGCGTATCTTGTCGGTACGGATCGCCGAATTATGGGAGTTTCCGGAGTCCGTGACCCGCGCAATTGGGCAGACTGATGCCAAGCCGCAGGCGCAAGCGCTGGCGCTGGGCGAGCGCCTGAGCAAGCTGCGCATGCTGGTCGATACTGGCCGCTTTCCTGCCGACGATCCCTTCGTGACTGCTGGACTCGGCAAGAGTGACTTGCTGGTGTTTGACAAACTTGCCGACGACGAGGATTGATGGCCGCAGGCCGCTCAACCCCGCGCAGAGCATGTCGCTCAACGCGCAAAGTAGAGCGCATGCAGGTGCTCGATATCGACATCGGCCGCTGCCTGCGAGAGCGCCACTTTACCACTTTGCATCAGGTAGACATGGTCTGCCACTTTCACCGCGCGCGCCGTGTTTTGTTCGACCAGGATGATGGTGCGCTGGCCATCGTTCAGGCGTGCCAGGATCTCGAACAGTTCGTTCACTACCAGCGGCGCCAGGCCCAGCGACGGCTCATCGATGATCAGCAGGGAAGGGTCCGACATCAGCCCGCGCGCCATCGCCAGCATCTGCGCTTCGCCGCCTGACAATGACCCGGCCAGCTGGCGGCGCCGCTCGTGCAGGCGCGGGAACATGGCATAGGCTTCGGCCAGGCGCACCGGCATGTGGCTGCGGTGCTCCTTCGGGAAGGCGCCCATGATCAGGTTTTCTTCCACGCTCATGTCGCGAAACGTCATGCGCCCCTCGGGTATCATCGTCACGCGCGCATCGCTCATTTTCCAGGTGGGCGTGCCGTTGATGGCCTGTCCATCGAGCGCAATGCTGCCCGCGCCGACCGGCAGCAGGCCCATGATGGCGCGCAGCAGGGTCGTCTTGCCGGCGCCATTCGGGCCGATGATGGTGGTCAGCTTGCCCTTCTGGATATTCAGCGAGACGTCCCACAGCACATTGATGGCGCCATAGCCGGCGCGCAGATTCTCGATATTAAGCATGGGCGGCTCCCGTATAACTCTCGATGACGGCCGGGTTGCGGAAGACGCAATCGGGTGTGCCATCGGCGATCAGCTGGCCAAAATTGAGCACGGCCACGCGCTGGCACAGATTGCTGATGGTCTCGATGTCGTGCTCGATCATGACGATGCCCACGCCGAAGCTGGTATGGAGCTCCTTCAGCATGCCCATGAAACGGCGCTTGCCGTTCGTCTCCAGTCCCGCCAGCACTTCATCGAGCAGCAGCAGTTTCGGATTGGTGGCCAGCGCCTTGGCCACTTCCAGCGCTTTTAACTCTGTCAGCGCCAGTTCGCTGGCCGCGTCGCGCCCGGCTTTATCCAGCAGGCTCGTGAAATCGAGGATTTCGTCGATCTTGCGCCTGTCCACCTTGCCCGTGCCGAAGCGCTGCGCCACGACCAGGTTTTCGCGCACCGTCAATTCATGCATCGGTTGCGGGATCTGGAAGGTGCGGCCCAGTCCCAGGCGTGCGCGCTGGTACATGGGCGTGGCCATGATGTCGCGCCCCTCGAAACGGATGCTGCCACTGGTCGGGCGCACCAGGCCGGAAATGGCATTGAACAGCGTGGTCTTGCCGGCGCCATTGGCGCCCACCAGGCCGATCACGTCGTGGCTGCCCACTTTCAGGGTGACGCTATCGACGGCCGTCAGGCCACCGAAGCGCACGCAGACATTATCGAGTTCAAGCATGTATTTTCTCCTCGGCCTTGGCCACGGCCTTGGCCACGGCCTTGGCCTTGACCAGTTTGCGCAGCAGCGGCAGCAGGCCGTTCGGGCTGAAGACGATCATCGCCACCAGCAGCACGCCCAGCACCAGCTGGTGCCCGGTGGGGATCAGCGACTTGAAGATCAGTTGATCCACCAGATACACCACCACGGCGCCCAGTACGGGGCCGAGGATGGTGCGGTAGCCGCCGAAGATGGCCGCCACGATGGGCAGCGTCACCCACAGGCTGTTGAAGGCGTAATCGGGTTCCAGAAAATTGATGTAGTGGGCGTTGAAGGCGCCGAACAGGCCCGCCATGAAGGCCGACACCAGCAGCATCATGCCTTTCAATAGCGTGCTGTTGACGCCGACGACGCGCGTGGCGTCCTCGCTGTCGTGCATGGCGCGCAGGGCAATACCATAATGGCTGGAGCGGATGCGGCTGTACGCGAACGCGCACGCCACTATCAGGGTCAGCACCACCAGGTAGGCGCCCGTCTTGCTGGCCAGGTCAAAGCCGAAAACGGTGGGCAGCGTGGGGATATTGTTGACGCCACCAGCGCCACCGGTGACCGAACTCCATTCCGTAGCCAGGATGCGGAAGATGTGGGCGTAAGCCAGGATGGCCAGCGCAAAATACGGCCCGCGCAAACGCAGCACGGGCAGCATGATGATGGCAGCCAGCGCCGCACCAACCCCGCCCAGTGCCATGGCGGCAAATACGGGCAGGCCCAGTTTTACGGTGGTGAGCGCGGAAACATACGCACCCACGCCGAAGAAGGCTGCGTGGCCGAAGCTGACCATGCCGCCCAAATTGCCCAGCAAGGCCCAGGACATGGCCACGCCGCCGATGATCAGTGCTGCCACCACCATGCTCATCACATACTGGTTGCTGCCCAGCGCCAGCGGCACGGCCACATACGCGGCCAGCAGCAGTAGTATGGCCCAGAGCGTGGTCGGGACAGTGGTCGAACGTTTCGATGATGATTTCATCCGCGCCTCCTTTGTGCCCCAAACAAGCCGTTCGGCATGATGAACAGGACCAGCAGGAACAGCACCATGCCGGACAATTCCTGCAGCGCGGAGCTGGCCAGGGTGACGGTCAGCGCTTCGGCCACGCCCAGCAGCACGGCGGCGACCAGCACGCCCGGTATCGAGCCGATGCCGGCGAGTACCGTGATGATGAAGGCCTTCACCGTCAGCGCGCCGCCGTAGGCGGGCTGGATCACCCCATAGCTGAATAAAGCCA
Source organism: Janthinobacterium woesei (assembly GCF_051380875.1). NCBI lineage: Bacteria > Pseudomonadati > Pseudomonadota > Betaproteobacteria > Burkholderiales > Oxalobacteraceae > Janthinobacterium > Janthinobacterium woesei. The sequence continues at coordinate 18,518 of NZ_JBNYXW010000021.1, read as the reverse complement.
CGCCCGCAAATGCGGCCAGGATGCCGGCCACCAGGAACGACACCAGTTCCGTGCGGCCCGGGTCGATGCCCATCAGCTTGGCCGCGTCGCGGTTGCTGGAGACGGCGCGCACGGCGCGGCCATACCAGCTGGTGGCCAGCCAGCGCCAAAGCACCCCCATTAGCACCAGGCTGACGCCGAAGAAAATGACTTCGCTGCGCATGCTGAAAAACGGGCCGATTTCGATGCCTTCCTGCAGCCAGCTTGAGGACGTGGAGCGGATGTCGGCCTTCCACACCAGCAAGATGACATTGGTAAGGATCACGCCGATGCCGTAAGTGAGGATCAGCGAATTGATTTCGCGGTCCTTCTTGATGCGGCTGACGATCAGGTAGACGCCCACCGACGTCAGGCTGACGATCACCAGCGCGATGGGAATGGCGAACATGGGACCGAGTCCCAGGCCTGATTCGACGCTGTAGGCGATATAGGCGGCCAGCAGCACCAGTTCGCCGTGCGCCAGGTTGATCACTTTCATGGTGCCAAATACCAGCGCCAGTCCCAGTGCGATCAGGGCGTAGGAGCCGCCCTGCAGCAAGCCCGAATACAGGGCCTGCAAGATTAATTCTGTCATATCGTCATCCCGTCAGGCAGGCTGGCGCATCGCGTACAAAGCGTGTACAAAGCGCAGGACTGCCGTTCATCGGTGCGCGCCCGGGCGGGCACGCGCGTGTGCAGCGGGCGGCTGCTGTTACCAGGGCAGGGCCGGATACTTCAGCTTGCCCGTGGCATGCTCCTTCGGCCAGACGATCACCACCTTCTTGTCCTGGTGCTGTGCCATGCGGTGCACGAAATTGTGGTTGTCGCCGTTGGCGGCGAACTGCACCCGCCCAATCAGGGTTTCGCGGTCCGTCTTGCGCATCTCCTCGGCCACGCCACCCTTTTTCAGGGTGCCCTTGTCGGCTGCGCGCGCGATGGCTTCAAACAGCAGCATCGACTGCACATAGCCGAACTGGCCCAGGTAATCCGGCTCCTTCTTGTACAACTGCTTGTAGGCGTCGCTGAAAGCCTTGCCGTCGGCCGTCTTGAATTCGGTGGGGAAGGGCAGCAGCGCCGTGCCGAACACGTTCGGCATCAGGTCGGGGAAGTCGGCCGCCATTTTAGGGGTGGCCAGCGACCACACGCCCACCATGGCCTTGATCTTCGGTTTCAGCACGCGCGCGGCGCGGATGATGCCCACATAATCGTTTTCATAGCCGACCATGGCCACCACTTCGGATTTATCCTGCAGCCGGATCTTGTTGATGATGGGCTTGAAGTCGGTGATGGCCGGGTCGAACGAGTGGGTCGTCACCTTGACGCCCTTGGCCGCCAGCGCTTTCTCCACGTCTTTCGCCAGGCCCGTGGTGGCATCCTTGGTCGAGTAGATGATGGAGACCGACTTGGCGCCCACGTCTTGCAGCATGCCCAGCATGGCTTTTTCGTAGCCAGCCGTGTTATTGATGCGGAAAAAATTCTTGCGCCCGCTCGCTACCAGGCTGTCATCCACGCCGCCCGAGGTGATGTAGACCAGGCCCAGTTTGTTCGCCGTGTCCGAGGCGGGCGAGATATTGTTCGAGCCGTAGCCGCCCGTGATGGCCACCACGCCCTGGCTGGCCAGCTTTTCAACGGCGGCAATCGCCTTGGCCGGCGCCGATTCGTCGTCGATGGTGAGGATCTTGATCTTGTGCTTGCCGTTGGTCTTGTTGAAGACCTCGGCCGCGACCATGATCCCTTCCTGCATGCCGGCGCCCACCCTGGCCAGGTTGCCCGTCAGGGGGATTTCCGCGCCGACCAGGAATTCGTCGGCGCTGGCCTGCGACAGCCAGGCGCTGGAAACCAGGGCTGCCATGGCGATGCGTGTCAATGTGCGTTTCATCGTGTCTCCTCCGGTGATGCGGCTTGGTTTGCCAGCGCTAGGATCGGCGCCGTCAAAGTACCGCATAGGTTTTATTGTCGGGTCTCTTGAAATCAACTGCAATGCTGAATTTACTTTCCGCTCTGCGCCATCTGCCGCAGCTGCCCTTTTAAAATCTTGCCCGTGGCCGCCGCCGGCAATGCCTCCATGACGATGATGGCGGACGGGCATTTGTATGGCGATAAAATCTGCGCCAGCCAGGCCTGCAATTCGTCTACCGTGGCGCTCTGGCGCGGGTCCAGCTCCACATACGCGATGACGTCCTCGTTGCCATCGTCCAGGGTGCGCCCCACCACGGCCGATTGCACCACGGATGGATGCCCGTTCAGCGCCGTTTCCACTTCCAGCGGATAGACATTGAAGCCGGAGCGGATGATCAATTCCTTGGTGCGTCCGACAATGAACAGCGCGCCGTCAGGATCCTGGCGCGCCATGTCGCCCGTATTGAGCCAGCCGCCGTCGCGCATGGTGGCCGCCGTCATGGCCGCTTCGCGGTAGTAGCCTGCCATGACATTCGGCCCGCGTATCCACAGTTCACCCGCTTCGCCTGGCGTGACATCCACGCCGTCCAGGCTGACGATGCGCACTTCCACGCCAGGGATCGGCGTGCCGACCGAATCATCCAGGCGCGGCGCTTCCAGGCGCGTCTGGCTGATGGTGGGTGCGCTTTCCGTCATGCCGTAGCCGTTGTGCAGTGCGGTGCCCAGCAGCTTTTCCACGTTGTGTTTCAGCGACGGTGCCAGCGGCGAGCCACCCGCGTAGGCAAAGCGCAGTTGCGTGGGCAGCGCGGTATTGGCACCGCCAAGCGTTTGCAGCAGCTTGGCGTACATGGCGGGTACGCCCTGCACGATGGTCAAGCCGTCATCTTTCAGCGCCGAGAGCAGGCTATCGACGGAAAAACGCGGCACCAGGTACAGGGCGGCGCCCGCATACAGGGTGCCCAAGGCAACCGAGGCCAAACCATACACGTGCGAAATGGGCAGCACGCCATACGCGCGGTCGGAGCGCGTCAGGCCGCGCAGTGTGCTGGAGACGGCGGCGATGAATAGCAGGTTGCGGTGCGTCAGCATCACGCCCTTCGATTGCCCCGTGGTGCCGGTGGTGTAGATCAGCGCTGCCACTTGTTCGTTGCCTGGCACGCAGGCTTCGGCGATGCTGGTTTCGTTCAATTCGCCCGCCAGCAGGTCGCCCATGCCGTCGACGGTGACGCTGCTGGCGCCGCGGCGCGCCGCATGTGCCGCAGCTTCCGGCGAGGCGCCGGCCAGGAACAGCACCCTGCGCGCGGAACTGTGCAGGGCGATGGTATCGATCTCGCGCGCCGACAGGCGCGCATTCGCGTTGACGATCCAGGCGTCGATGCTGGCCGCAGCAAAGATCAGCGCCACCTGCAGCGCGCAGTTCTCGCCTACCACCATCAGGCGGTCACCGGCGCGTACATCCAGATCGCGCAGCAACTGCGCGGCGCTTTCCACGCCATGCTGCAACTGGACATAGGTCCAGCTGCAGCCTCCCTCATGCAGCGCGGGCGCGTCGGGCGTGCACGCGGCCCAGCGGGCGGGAATGGCCGACAGGCGCGCCGGCAGGCTGGCCAGCAAGGCGGGAATATCCATCGCAGCCTCCTTCACTTTTGCGCTGCCTTGATCATGTTGCGGGCGATGACGATCTGCTGGATCTGCGTCGTGCCCTCATAAATGCGGAACAGGCGCACGTCGCGGTAGAAGCGCTCGGCGGCATATTCGCTGATATAACCGGCGCCGCCATGGATCTGCACCGAGCGGTCGGCCACCCGGCCGCACATTTCGGAGGCGAACAGCTTGCAGCACGATGCCTCCGTCGAAATGTCTTCCTTGTTGTCGCGGCGGCGTGCGGCATCGAGCACCATGCTGCGCGCGGCGTAAATCTCGGCCTTGCTGTCGGCCAGCATGGCCTGGATTAGCTGGAACTCGGCGATCGGCTGGCCGAACTGCTGGCGCTCCATGGCATATGCCAGGGCGTCGGCCAGCATGCGCTCGGCCGCGCCCACGCAGACGGCGGCGATGTGCAGCCGGCCTTTGTCGAGCACTTTCATGGCAGTTTTAAAGCCCACGCCTTCCTTGCCGCCGATGATGTTACCTGCTGGTACGCGGCAGTTTTCAAAGATCACGTCGCAGGTATGCGCGCCTTGCTGGCCCATTTTTTTATCGATCTTGCCCAACGAGAGTCCCGGCGTGTCCTTTTCCACGATGAAGGCGGAAATGGCCGAGGCGCCCCGCTTGACGGGATCCGTGCGCGCCATGACCGTAAAGATGCTGGCCTCTGGCGCATTGGTGATGTAGCGCTTGCTGCCGTTGAGGATATAAAAATCGCCGTCGCGCACGGCCGTGGTGCGCAGGGAAGCCGCATCGGACCCCGATCCCGCTTCCGTCAGGGCGAACGAACCGATGATCTCGCCGGACGCCAGCTTGGGCAGGTAGTGCTGTTTCTGTGCTTCCGTGCCATCGATGACGATGCCTTGCGAGCCGATGCCGTTATTCGTGCCGATCAGCGACCGGAAGGCGGGCGAGGTGCGGGCGATTTCAAAGGCGACCCGTACCTCTTCCTCCATGCTCAGTGCCAGCCCGCCGTATTCTTCCGGGATGGACAGGCCGAACAGGCCCAGCTCGCGCATCTGCGCCACGATGGCCGGTGGTATCGTATCCGTTTCCGCCACCAGCGCCTCGTTTGGCACCAGCACTTCGCGCACGAAGCGGGCAATGCTGTCGAGCAGGATGTTCAGGGTTTCTTCGTCGCGTATCATGGGGTCCTCGGAGGCTTTATTGATAAGGGCGCGCAGTCTAACTGCGGCCCAGGTTTTTTTCCACTGTCTTGACCAGGGCCACCAGGCGCGGCCCCAGGTCCGATTCGAGTTTTTCGCGCGACAGCAAAAAGGCGGGGCCGCCGCAATTGAAAGCCATCACTTGCTCGCCGTCAAAGCCCAGCATGGGCACGCCCACGGCATGCACGTCGTTCTGCCATTCGCCGGCCGAGATGCAAAAGCCCCGCTCCTGGTAATCCTTGAAACCCTGTTCGATGCCGGCCTTGATGCGTGGCCAGCGCTCGGTGTCGTGCACGCGCGCATGGTCCATCAGGTAATCGCGTTCGGCCTGCGGCAGGATGCACAACAGAGCCTTGCCCATGGCCGTCGTCATCAAGGGAATGCGTGAACCGACGTCGAGGCGCAGGGTGACGTTGGCGCTGCTGCGGCAGGTCTCCACGTACACCATGCTGAGGCGGTCGCGCGTGCCCAGCGAGACCGATGCCTGTGCATGTTCGGCCAGTTCTTCCATCAGGGACCGCGCCATCTTGCGTACGTCGAGGTTCGACAGCATGCGGTAGCCCAGGGCCAGCACGCCTGCGCCCAGCTGGTATTTGCCCAGATTGCCCGAGTAATTCAGGTAGCCCAGCTTGGTGAGGGTGTATGTCAGGCGCGAGATGGTCGGCTTGGGGATGGCCGTGCGCCTGGCCATCTCTGCGTTCGACAGGAAGACTTCGCCGGGACGGAAGCAGCGCAGCACTTCCAGGCCGCGCGCCAGCGCGTTGACGAACTGGCGGTCCTTGCCTTCCTCGTCGTCGCTGAAGACGATGAGTTCCGGATCCGTTGCGGCTTGAATAGTACGCATGTTTGCTGTCATTTTCAGGCTCCCTGGAAATCAGTTTGCCTAGCCAAATCTTGCGTGTCAATCGATTTGTGAAACATTCGTTCGCACAGCGAAATGCTGCAACGCATGAATTGGCGCATGAAGTTTCATGGAAATTTGATCTGCGCGGGCGTTTTGAGTCTTGCCGCGTGAGTGTTGTTATATGCGTTTGTATGCGCGCATTTGCCCTGTCGCGCCAAAGCGCAGCAGCCCGGCTTGTCAATTGTATTTGCTCGATGACTGCGTCATGCGGCCCGGGAAGGGCGGCATTGCGCGTAGCGCCGGCGGTGCGCAATAGGCCCCGCGCACGATAGTTGTCGCCGAAACGGGGGGTGGGCGAATATACTAGGCGAAAAGGGAGGCGTTGCGCTTCCCGTCCGCCCTTATCATCCAGCGAGAATTCATCCTTATGGCGTCATCCCCAGAAAACCTCAGCATGGCCGTGTTTTGCGACTTCGAGAACGTCGCGCTCGGCGTGCGAGATGCAAACTACGAAAAATTCGATATCAAACCTATCCTGGAACGTTTGTTGCTCAAGGGCAGCATCGTCGTCAAGAAGGCGTATTGCGACTGGGACCGTTATAAGAGCTTCAAGGGCACCATGCATGAAGCGAACTTCGAGCTGATCGAAATTCCCCATGTGCGCCAGTCCGGCAAGAACTCGGCCGACATCCGCCTGGTAGTCGATGCGCTCGACTTGTGCTACACCAAGGCCCACGTGAATACTTTCGTTATCATCAGTGGCGATTCCGATTTTTCGCCGCTGGTGTCGAAATTGCGCGAGAACGCCAAGCAGGTGATCGGCGTGGGTGTCAAGCAGTCGACTTCCGACCTGCTGGTGGCCAACTGCGATGAATTCATTTTCTACGACGACCTGGTGCGCGAAAGCCGCCGTACGGCCGCCAAACGCGACGCGCGCGAAAGCCCTGCTGCGGCCGCCAAGCGCTCGCCCGACGAAGAAGTGCGCCGCAAGGAAAAATACGAGTCGCGCAAGACCGAGGCGATCGAGATGGCCGTCGAGACCTTCGACGCGCTGGTCTCCGAACGGGGCGACAGCGGCAAGATCTGGGCCTCGATGCTGAAAGAAGCGATCAAGCGCCGCAAACCCGACTTCAGCGAGTCGTATTACGGTTTCCGCACCTTCGGCAACCTGCTGGAAGAAGCGCAGACGCGCGGCTTGCTGGAATTTGGCCGCGACGAGAAATCGGGCGCCTATGTCTACCGCAGCAGCGGCCTGGTGCCTGTCCCTGCGCCGGTGAATGCGGAAGCGCCGAACGAGGCAGTCGCTGCCGGCGACACTGCCGTGATGGCGGAAGAGGGCAACCGCGAGGGCGGCAGCCGCCGCGATTCGCGCCGCAATGGCCGTGGTGGCCGCAAGCAGAACGAGCACCGCCGCAGCGAAGCTGCGCCGCAGGCTTTCGTGCCGGTGGCCGACGCCGAAGTGGGCGTCGCCGCTGTCGAGCAGTACCAGGAAGCGCCGCAGCCAGAGGTGGCTCCCGAAGTGGCGGAGGTGGTGGCCGAGGAAGGCAACGCCAAGCGCGGTTCGCGCCGCAATGGCCGTGGTGGCCGCAAGAATGGCGACGGCGCCCGCGCAGCGCGCGGCGCAGCCGAAGTGGTGGCCGAAGTGGCACCCGCAGTCGAGAGTATGGTGGCGCCAAAGCCTGAGCCGGTGATGGAAGTGGTCGCCGAAGCGGCTGCCGAAGCGAAACCGAAGGCCAAGCCGCGCGCGCCAGCCCGCAAGGCGGCTGCGGCGAAAAAGCCGGCCAGGAAGGCGGTCGACGCCTCGGTAGAAGTGGCCGAAGTGGCCGAAGTGGTTGCAGTTGCTCCGGTGGAAGTCGCTGCCGTGGCCGAAGACAAGCCGGCCAAGGCGCCACGCAAGACGCCAGCGCGCCGTCCCGCGCGCAAGAAGGCGGACGTGGCCTGACAGCACTGATAGTACTAGTACAATACGGAAAGCCGGGGTGCAGTTGCATGCACCCCGGCTTTTCTGTTTTTGCGCCTGCCTAGTCAAAGCGGACGACCGTCATCGCCTCAAGCGTGTACGATGGGCTTGTCTTTAACGCGGCGGGCGGGTAGTGCATGTATCACGGTGAACGGTTCAACAGCATTTCCCATACGCTGGGCGCTGCCCTGGCGGCCATCGGCGGCGTCATCCTGATCGTCGTGGCAGCCCGCACGGGCGACCCGTGGAAAATCGTCAGCTGCAGCGTGTATGCGGCCATGCTGCTGACCCTGTACCTCACTTCCACCCTGTACCACAGCGTGCGCGGCAAGGCCAAGGCCGTGCTGCAGCGGCTCGACCATTGCGCCATCTACCTGCTCATCGCCGGCACCTACACGCCATTCATGCTGGTGACCCTGCGCGGACCGTGGGGCTGGTCGCTGTTTGGCGTCGTCTGGGGGCTGGCGCTGATCGGCATCGTGCAGGAATATGTGTACGCCAGGGGTGCGCGCCTCCTGTCGCTGGTGATTTACGTGGCGATGGGCTGGCTGATCGTCATCGGCATCAAGCCCCTGCTGGCGGCGCTGCAGTGGAACGGCTTCCTGTGGCTGGTGGCGGGCGGCCTGTGCTACACGGGCGGCATCGTCTTTTACGCTACCGACCACAAGCTGCGCCACGGCCACGGCATCTGGCATCTGTTCGTGCTGGCCGGTAGTTGCTGCCATTTTGTCGCCATTTTATTCTACGTTGCCTGACGTAGGCTGCTGCATTCACTGTTGCCGTGATTCCATTATAATGGCGCGATATGTGAAATGTGGGCAACAATAAGGCAAGAATGGACATCAACTCGGACGACCTGAAAATCTTCGTCAGCGTTATCGACAGCGGCACCCTGAGCGCTGCCGCCGTGCATCTGGGGCAAACCACCTCGGGCGTCAGCCGCGCCCTGTCGCGCCTGGAAGACAAGCTGGCCACCTCGCTCTTGACGCGCACCACGCGGCGCATGGAATTGACGGAAGAGGGCCAACTGTTCCTGGACAAGGCACGCGTCATCCTCGCCTCGATGGAAGACGTGGAGGAATCGATTCGTATCCGTCGCCAAAAGCCGGCCGGACGCCTTTGCGTCGATGCTGCCTCACCCTTCATGCTCCATTGCGTGGTGCCGCACGTGGCCGAGTTTCGCGCTATCTACCCGGACATTCGCTTGGAGCTGACCAGCAATGACCAGATTGCCGACCTGCTGGAACACCGCACCGATATCGCCATCCGCATCGGCGCCCTGGCCGACTCGACCCTGCACGCGCGCGCCTTGCGTTCCAGTGCGCTGCATTTGCTGGCCACGCCAGCCTACCTGGCGCGCCACGGCACGCCGGCAACGCCAGAGGAGCTGGCCAGCCATGCGCTGCTGGGCTTTGCGCAATATGAGCTGGGGAACAGCTGGCCGCTGCGCCACGAGACGGGCAACAGCCTGCAGATCGTGCCCGCGCTGGCGGCCTCCAGCGGCGAAACCCTGCGCCAGCTGGCCCTGCACGACCAGGGCATCGTCTGCCTGTCCGACTTCATGACGAAGGACGATATCGCCGCGGGCCGGCTGGTGCAGGTGCTGCAACCGTTTTATACGGGCTACCGCCAGCAGATCCACGCCGTGTATTACCGCAACACGCAACTGGCGCAGCGCATCAGCTGTTTCCTGGAGTTTTTGCAGCAGAAGCTGTAGGCGGAGGGAAGGTGTGGTGGCAGAGCATCGTCGCAGCAGGGCCATCACTGCAGCTTCAGCGTACGTCAGCGTAGGGTGCACGTCTCTTCGGCCCGCAGCAGCGCTTCCACTTCCTGCGCCGGCAGCGGGTGGCTGAAGTAAAAGCCTTGCGCCTCGTCGCAGCCGTGGCGGCGCAGGTAGTCGAGTTGCTCGGCCGTTTCCACGCCTTCGGCCACCACGCGCAGTTTCAGGTTGTGCGCCAGCGCGATGATGGACACCACGATAGCGGCATCGTTCGCGTCGCGCGCGACGTCGTCGACGAAGCTGCGGTCGATCTTCAGCACATCGATGGGGAAGGTGCGCAGGTAGGCAAAGCTGGAATAGCCGGTGCCGAAATCGTCGATCGACAGCTGCACCCCCAGCGCCTTCATGTCGTGCAGCTGGCTCACGGCCAGCGCCACATCGTGCATGAACAGGCTTTCCGTCAATTCGAGCTCCAGGCAGGCTGGCACCAGGCCCGTTTCAAACAGCACCTGGGCAATCGAGGCGACCAGGTTCGGCTCATTGAACTGGCGCGCCGACAGGTTCACGGCCAGGCGCAGCTTGCCCAGCCCTGCTGCATGCCAGGCTTGCATTTGCGCGCAGGCCTGGCGCAGGACCCAGGCGCCGATCGGCACGATCAGGCCCGTATCTTCGGCCAGCGCGATGAAGCGCTGCGGCGCCACCATGCCCAGGTCCGGGTGCCGCCAGCGCAGCAGCGCTTCCACGCCGACGATGCGCCCGCTGGCCAGGTCCACTTGCGGCTGGTAGTGCAGCACGAACTGATCCCGTTCCAGGGCGTTGCGTAGCGCCGTTTCGATGCGCAGGCGTTCCAGCGCGGCCTGGTTCATGGCCGTGGTGTAGAACTTGATGTTGTTGCGGCCCTGCTTCTTGGCGCAATACATGGCGATGTCGGCCTGCTCGATCAGGTTCTGCGTTTCGCCATTCAGGGTCGCGTCGCCGGGCGCGTCGTAGCGCGACAGGTCGTAGACGGCCACGCCGACGCTGCAGGTGACGAAAAATTCCTTGCCACTGAGTAATATCGGTTGCGCCACGGCGTCCATCACGCGCTGCACGATGGCGCTGCTGAGCACTTCGTCCGCCTGTTCGCACAGGATGGCGACAAATTCGTCGCCGGACAGGCGCGCCACCGTATCGCTTTCGCGCAGGCTGGCCTGCAGGCGCGTGGCGATGGTTTTCAGGAGCTGGTCGCCCGCCTTGTGGCCGAGGCTGTCGTTGACGAACTTGAAACGGTCGAGGTCGATCAACAGCACCCACAGTGCGCGGTTCTTGCGGCGCGACAGGGCCATGGCTTGCGCCAGGCGGTCGCGCAGCAGGGCGCGGTTGGGCAAGCCGGTCAGCACGTCGTGGTGGGCGATGTGCTGGATCTGCTGTTCGGCCAGCTTGCGTTCCGTGATTTCCGAACCCGTGCCCCGGTAGCCGCGAAACTCGCCCAGTTCATTGAACAGCGGCTCGCCATTGACGCTGAACCAGCGCAACTGGCCATCGCGGTCCGGCATCGCATATTCGAGGTTGGCGAAGGGCAAGTGCGCTTCCAGGTTGGCGATATGCTGCTTGCCCCAGCGCGCATTGCGCATGTCCGGGTTGTTGTCCCAGCGCGTCCTGCCGATGAAGCGTTCCAGCGGCATATTCGATTTGTCGGTAAAGCCGCTGGTGATGTGGGTGAAGCAGAAGTTGGTATCCTGTTCCCAGTACCAGTCCGAGGACAGGGCCAGCAGGCGCCGGAAGCGTTTTTCGCTCTCTTGCAGCGCCCGTTCCGTGTGCTGGCGCGCACGCACGTCGGCGCTCAGCAGTTCATTGCTGCGTTTCAGGTCGGCAGTGCGCTGCTCCACCAGCAATTGCACGCGGCGCGAGCGTTGCGTCAGCGTTTGCACGAAGGCGGCTGTCAATATGCTGAACAGCAGGCCCGTGATGAGGGTGAACAAGGAGCCCAGATGGTCGGCCAGAAATGGCCGCGGATGGGCCTTCACGCGCACATGCCAGGGCCGGCCAGCCGAGGAAAAGGCTCGGTCATAAAGGCTGTGATAGGAAAAATGCGGCCAGCGTGGCAGCAACTCCCAGGTGTTGCCCGGCTGGTCGGCCGGCGGCTGGCCATGCCGGAAGATCAATTGCCTGGGATCGGCGCCGGCATCGGCATACACGCTGATTTCCAGCTGCGGGTCGCCCAGCAGGTCGGCCCCGGCGAGGATTTTCTGCACCAGTTCGCCGGCGCGAATGACGGCCGCCGTATCGCCGATCAGCGCCGCGCGCCGCTGCTGCACGGTTTGCAGGGGCGCGCCGTAGCGGTACACGGGGCGCAGGATGACGAAGCCCCGCTGCGATCCCTGCGCCAGGGCCAGCAGGCCGGTGGCGGTGGTCTGGCCGCTGATGATCGCCTGTTCCAGCGCGCCGGCCAGCAAGCCATCCGGGCGCACGTTCAGGCCGAACGCGGCGCGGTTGCCTTGCAGCGGTTCGAGGTAGTCGATCATCAGGTAGCTGGCGTGCGTGGCCGCCGGCACGACGGCGCCGTCGCGCATTTCCGTCATGGCGTAGCCGGGCACGATGCGCCGCAGTTCGGCCTCGAATGCGGCGCGTTGCGCGTGCGGCACGAGTCGGTGGAAATTGAAAGCCTGGATGAACGGGTGGCGCTGCAGCAGCGGCGTGGTGAAGTCGTGGAACTGTGCGCGCGTGACGGGCACGATGGTGGCAAACAGCTCGTTGGTGGTGGTCAGCACTTCCACCGCGTCGTCGAGTCCCTGCTTGATGGCAGCCACGCGCGCGCCGGCGCGCTGTTGCAGGCTCAGGCTCATCTTGTCGTATTCGAGCTCGCTGATGGCGGCGAACAGCAGGGCCGTCACGCTGACGCCGCAGGCAAGGGCCAGTGCGGCCGCGGCAGAAATGGACAATGGCAGGCGGCCACGCAACATGGATTTTCCTATTTCACGTCATGGGCACAATTGTTTGGCAGCGGCTGCCGGCCCGCGCAGGCCGTAGTTTGTCATAAATCATGGCAAACATGCTGATGTCACACCAAAATACTGCGAATATGCAACTATATTGATGGCCATGGCGCACGATTGTCAGTCGCTGCTGCTGCCCGATAGCCGGCACACGCGCCACAACTGCCATGCCGGCAGCAGCCGGTTCAGCAGCGCCAGTCCGGCAAGGCGGCGCCAGCGCACCAGGCGCACGACACGCATGGCGCGGCCGGCAGAGCGCTTGTCCGGCTTGGCGGCGAAGATGATGCGGTTGTTGCCGGCGATGCCGTCGAAGCTGCAGACGGCACCGCGGAAGGTCAGCATCAGGCGTTCGAGCATGGCGGGGTAGTGTTCGTCATAGCTGAACAGGTTGGCCACCAGTACGCCGCCGGGCAGCAGGGTGCGCAGGCAATCGGCATAAAAACGCGCGCTGCCCAGGGCTGGCGGCAAGCCCGTTTCGTCGTAGCCGTCGAGCAGCAGCACGTCAGCGCAGCCCGGATGCTGGCGCAGATAGCTGACGGCGTCCGTCTCGATAATGCGCAGGCGCGCGTCGTCGGGCGGCAGCATGAATTGCTCGCGCAAGGCAATCACGTCGGCGCGCAGTTCGAGCACCGTGATGCGCGCCCCGGGCAGGTGGCGATGGCAAAATTTCAGCAGCGAGCCGCCGCCCAGGCCCACCATCAGGATATGCCGCGGGCGCGGCACGAAGAGGGTAAAGCACATCATGGCGCGCGCATAGCGCAGCAGCAGGTGGTCGGGGCGCGACAGCAGCATTTCGCTCTGGATCATGCCCGGCTGAAATTCCAGACGGCGCCGGTCGCCGCAGGTGTGGACCTGCGGCGCTGGCAAGGGGGAGGGCAGGTTTTCCGGCATGGGTATTTCGCTGAGTGAACGTGGGCTGATGTTTTGTTGCATTCAGAGAAATCTGATAAGCTCCCGTGAGAATACCCGATTATAATCCGCACGCAGTGTGCGCAGTGGCGCGGCGGCCTGGCCACCTGCCGTTTGACACGCGGTTCGAGCGCAGCGCAAGGCATCACACGGCGCGCAGCGGCAAGGCCGCGCGCGGCCGGGCACCATGGAGACAAGCATGTTTTTGGATCACCCCAACATTACGGCCACGAATAGTTTTACCGAGCCTGACCGCATCGAGCGGCTGACGCGCGTGTATGGTTACGCGGCGGCGCTGGCCGACCAGGCAGCGAACTTGATTTTCATTGAAAAAGTGGCGCAGATCCACGATCACAAGGGCACCCTCATCGTCTTTTGGCACGAGGCGCCCAGCGAGCTGGAAAAGCAGTACTTCGTGCAGGCCTGGGCCAGCAAGGTCGGCGACGGCAGCACCAATGTCGAGCACGAAATCTGACATGACCTGCCGCGCCAGCGCGGCGATGGGGTAGCCCATGGATATCAAGACCCTGGTACTGGCCCTGGCGCTTGGCAACCTGAGCCTGTGCGCGGCCCTGTTCTTCTTCGAATATGAGCGCAAGAAGTCGCTCAGCATGTCTACCTGGGCGGTGGCCAAGCAGTGCCAGGCCGTGGCCTGGTGTTTGCTGTACTTGCGTGGCGTCCTGCCCGATTTCCTCTCCATCCTGGTGGGTAACGGCCTGCTGTTTGCCGGCATGGCGCTCGATGCGGGCGCCTTGTGGCAGGCGGCCGGGCGCAGCAGCTGGCGCCGCACTGTGCTGCCGGCGCTGGGCGTGTCGATTGCGCTGTTTGCCGCCTGCTACCTGTTCGACGTGGCGCCATTGCTGCGCAGTGCCGGCGGTTCGTTGATCGTCGCCGCTTTCTTCCTCGCCGGCGTGGCCGCCCTGTGCCTGAAGTGGCGCGAAGCGAGCATGCTGCGCCGCTTCCTGGTCGTCAGCATGGGCCTGCTGTCGCTGCTGATCGCGGCGCGCGGCGTGCTGGCCGCTACCGTGCCCGGTTTTGACGCGGAACTGATGCAGCTGGCCGGCTTCGGCGCGCTGTACCTGATGATGCTGACGAACGCCTTCGGCTACCTGCTGCTGTCGCGCGAAAAGCTGGGCGGCGAGCTGGCGCGCCTGGAAGTGCTCGACACGGCCACGGGCGTGCCGAACCGGCGCGGCTTTTACCAGGCGCTGGCGCCGTGGATGGCGCTGGCGCGCCGGCCCGGCTTGCCGACGGCGCTGGTGGTGCTCAATATCGACCATTTCAAGCGCGTCAACGACAGTTATGGCCATCCGGTGGGCGACGCCGTGCTGAAAGCCATCGTCGACACCTGCCGCCTGCAATTGCGCGACAGCGACCTGATGGGCCGCCTGGGTGGCGCCGAATTCGCCATCTTGCTGCCACGCACCAACCTGGCCGATGCGCTGATGGTGGCCGAGCGCATCCGCGCCGCCGTCGCGGCGCTGCCGGTGAAGACGGAGCGCGCCGTGCTGCAACTGACGGCCAGCCTGGGCGTGACTACCATCCGCGCCGAGGACAGCACCGTCAGCCTGTTCAAACGCGCCGATGAAGCGCTGCAGGCGGCCAAGCAGGCGGGCCGCAACAAGGTGGTCGAGGCGCAGGGTGTCAGCACCCTGGATGTGTGAATCTTCTAACTATTATTTAAGTGAAGCAAGTTATGCTGTGGGGTGGACACTTGCGCCCCGTTGCCGTCCGCACGGCAACTCTTCGCTGTTCCTTGCGGTTCCTTGCGGTTCCTCTTTCTTACTCTTGCCAGGCTCATTATGAAAAGTCTCAAATCCCTGCCTGTTTGGCCGATTGCCGCGCCGATTGCCGGCTGGCTGTTCCTGTTCGGCGCCACCTTCAACTTTGGCAGCGCCTATCAGATCGTGCTGGTGGCCGGTTTGATCGGCAGCGTACTGGCCGCCGTGTACCACGCGGAAGTGGTGGCGCACCGCATCGGTGAACCGTACGGTACCCTGGTGCTGGCACTGGCCGTGACCCTGATCGAGGTGGCGCTGATCGTCTCCCTGATGCTGGCGGGCGGGCCGGAAACGACGGGACTGGCGCGCGATACCGTGTTTGCCGCCATCATGATCATCCTGAACGGCATCGTCGGCATTTGCCTGCTGCTCGGTGCCGGGCGCCACAGGGAGCAGACTTTCGGCCTGCTGGGCGTGAGCGCGTCGCTGGCCACCCTGGCGGCGATTGCCATCCTGACCCTGGTGCTGCCCAATTACACGTCGAGCGCCGCCGGGCCGTACTACAACTCCAGCCAGCTGATTTTCATCGCCGTCATCTCCCTCGTCCTGTACGGCACCTTCGTGCTGGTGCAGACGGTGCGCCACCGCGATTACTTCCTGCCCAAGGAAGCCGTGGGCGATGAAGAAGTGCATGCCGAGCCGCCGACGCCCACCGTCGCCTGGATCAGCGCCGGCGCGCTACTGGTGTGCCTGGGCGCCGTGGTGCTGCTGGCCAAATCGCTGGCGCCCGCGCTGGAGACAGCCATTGCCGCCATGGGCGCGCCGAAAACGCTGGTCGGCATCGTCATCGCCGCCATCGTGCTGCTGCCCGAAGGCCTCGCTGCCGTGCGCGCGGCCCGCGCAAACCGTTTGCAGACGAGCTTGAACCTGGCGCTCGGCTCCGCCCTGGCCAGCATCGGTCTGACCATTCCTGCCGTGGTGGTGGTGTCGCTGGCCACGGGCCTGACGATTACGCTGGGCCTGGATATCAAGTCGACTGTGCTGTTGCTGCTGTCGCTGATGGTGGCCACCCTGTCGCTGGGCACGGGCCGCACCACGGTCATGCAGGGTACCGTGCACCTGGTGATTTTCGCCGTATATTTGTTTACTACCATCGTCCCGTAAGCGCGGCGGCTGGCCACCGTTTTGTCACAATCCTGTCACGCTGCTGTCATACGATGGGGGTAGTGTGGTAGGATTTTAAATCGTTTAAATGATTTATATCGTTTACCAACTGAGTTTGCCAGCTTTTCGTAGTTGGCACAGCAATGACAAGACAAGAGGCCAGTATGTATGCAGCGGTGGACCTGGGGTCCAACAGTTTTCGTTTACACGTCGGCAAACACGATGGCGATACGATACGCGTGGTCAAGAGCGTGCGCGACCCGATCCGCCTGGCCGCCGGCCTGGATGCCAATGGCGACCTGACCACGGCGGCCATGCAGGCGGCGCTGGCCTGTCTGCAGCGCTTTCGCGCCATCCTGGCCGGTTTCGAGCTTGACGCCGTGCGCGTGGTGGCGACGTCGGCCATGCGCGTGGCGCGCAACGGCGCTGTCTTCCTGCCGCTGGCCGAGCAAGCTATCGGCTACCCGATCGAGGTTATCTCGGGCGAGGAAGAAGGGCGTCTGATCTACATGGGCGTGGCCAATTCGCTGGCCATTCCCGGCGAGCGCCGGCTGGTGATGGATATCGGCGGCGGCTCGACCGAGCTGATACTGGGGCGTGGCCACGATATCGAAAGGGTGGAATCGTTCAGCCTGGGCACCGTCAAGCAAAGCCTGTCGTTCTTCATCGGCGGGCGCATCGATGCGCCCTCGTTCGAGGCAGCCATCCTGTCGGCGCGCAGCCATTTCGAGGATGCTGCGCCGCCCTACC
The DNA here is from genome assembly GCF_051380875.1 of Janthinobacterium woesei. Lineage (NCBI taxonomy): Bacteria > Pseudomonadati > Pseudomonadota > Betaproteobacteria > Burkholderiales > Oxalobacteraceae > Janthinobacterium > Janthinobacterium woesei. Next base: position 1,745 of record NZ_JBNYXW010000021.1, on the reverse strand, counting down.
GCCCGCAGCACTGGAAGAGCGCCTACGGTTCTTCCGGCACCATCCGCACGATCGCCGACATCATCGCCCGCAACAAGCTCGGTGATGGCGTGCTGTCTGGCGCCAGCCTCGATGCGCTGGCGCGGCGCTTCATTGAATTGGGCCACACCAGCCGCATCGACATGCCCGGCCTGCGGCCCGACCGCGCCAGCACCATCGTCGGCGGCCTGGCCATCCTGATCGGCCTGTTCCGCGAGCTCGATATTGCCGTCATGACGCCGATCGAGGCGGGCTTGCGCATGGGCGTGATGTGGGACTTGTACCTGCGCTCGACCAAGCGCGACCGCCGCGAGCAGTCGGTGCAGGGCTGCATGGACAAATTCCATATCGACCAGCAGCGCGCCGGCCGGGTGGCCGAGCAGGCGCTGGCCATGTACGCCCAGCTCAAGCCCACGTCCGAGGCACTGGTGAAGTGCCTGCGCTGGAGCAGCTTGCTGCACGAGGTGGGCCTGGCCGTGTCGCAAACGGGTTATCACAAGCATGCCGCCTACATCATTGAAAATGCCGACCTGCCCGGTTTTACCACGCGCGAACAGAAGACCATGAGCCGCTTGATCCTGGCGCAGAAGGGCAACCTGCGCAAGATCGGTGAAGTGCTGTCGGACCCGGATTTCGCCAAGGCCGTGCTGGCGCTGCGTTTGTCCATTTTGCTCATGCATGCGCGCATCGAGGCCGATTTCAGCGAGCTGCGCCTGCGCATGAAGAGCCGCATCGAACTCGATATCAAGCGCGGCTGGGTGGCGCACCATCCCACCGTGTCGTTCTGGATCGAGAAAGAGCAGGAATTCTGGGATGAGGTAGGGGTAGACTTTACTATCCGTGCCAGCGCCTAGGAAGGCATGCAGTGCGCATGACATGATGTGCCGCAAGCAAGATTTTTAAAAACAGTATATATTGTTTATATTATTTATTGGATTGGAAAAACCATGACCAAAACCGTCCCAGCGAAAAAAGCCGACAACGCGCCCGTGTCGATGTTCCCGACCAGCGCTTCCATCAACGCCGCCGCCAAGGCCGCGACTGTTGCCAAACCTGCCGCCAAGCCGGTAGCCAAGGCCGCTGTTGCGAAACCAGCCGCCGCCAAACCGGCCGTTGCCAAGCCCGCAGTCGGCAAGGCGCCTGCCGTCAAAGCTGCTGCCAAACCAGTGGCGAAACCTGCTGTCAAGGCGGTCGCCAAGCCTGTCGTCAAGGCCGCCGCCAAGCCTGTTGTAAAAGCCGTCGCCAAGGTCATCGCCAAGCCAGCCGCCAAGCCGGTGCCGACGAGCGCTGCCAAGCCAGCGGCAAAAGCCGTCGCCAAGCCAGCCGTAGCGAAAAAGGCGCCTGTCGCCAAGGCCGCCGCCATCAAGGAAAAAGCCCGCAAGCCCAAGCTGGTGCGCGATAGCTTCACCATGCCCGAAGCCGAATACGAAGTATTGGGCCAGGTCAAGAAAGCCTGCCTGAAGGCCGGTTTCGAGATCAAGAAAAGCGAATTGCTGCGCATCGGCGTGGCGCTGATCAGCCAGATCGACCTGGCGACCCTGCAAAACGTGCTGGCCGGCTTGCCGCAGCTGAAAACGGGCCGTCCGAAAAAAGATTGATGCTGGCAGCAGGGCCAGGGCGATTGCATGAAGCATCAAGTCGGCAAGCCCAAGACCTTGGCGAGATAGTCGGCACTCCAGCCAGCTTTTAAGCGTTTGGTAGCGATGCCGACCTTGGTCGACTTTTCA